>JADBKO010000064.1 GCA_014896355.1 Bacillota bacterium | reverse complement strand
CCAGCCACACCCGGCCTCCGCCCGCCCGGCTTTCCCGGGCTGGCGGGCAGTTTTCTGGGCCGTAGGCAGCGGGCTGCTGTTGGCCCTTCATTTTGTTCTCTGGTTTGCCTCGTTGCGGCTCACGTCTGTGGCCAGTTCTGTGGTGCTGGTGACCATGCAGCCGCTTTTCGTGTTCGCGGGCTCGTACGTGTGGTTGCGGGAAGGGCCACGTCCGGGTCAGCTCCTGTGGGGCGCCGTGGCCTTGGCCGGTGGGATTTTGGTCGGCTGGGGGGATTTTCGTTTGGCTGGCACCGCCATGCAGGGCGATATTCTGGCCTTCGCAGCCGCCGCCATGGTGGCAGGATACTGGCTGGTGGGACGCAATCTGCGACGCAACCTGGGCGTCCTGCCCTACACCGCGTGGGTGTACACGGCGGCAGCCCTGTGCCTGCTTGTTTACGCCAGCGCCGCCGGGCAGCCTTTGCTGGGATATCCGGCGGCGGACTGGTGGCTGTTTCTCGGCTTGGCCGTGGTACCGACCCTCTTTGGCCACACGCTGTTCAACTGGTCCCTACGTTATGTATCCGCAGGGACAGTGTCCGTCAGCGTGCTGGTGGAGCCGCTGGGGGCCACCCTCTTGGGCTGGCTCATTCTGGATGAGGCCCCCTCCGCCCTGCAGCTGTGGGGAGGCGCCCTGTTGCTGGCAGGACTCGTCCAGTTCCAGCGCGCCCAGGATCCCTGAGAATGCGATTCCCTGCCGCCGAAAAAGGCCGCCGCCCGGTAAAAGCGGGCAAAAGCGTCCGCAGGAATCCGTGTTTCAGAACACGTGGACCGCGGCGCCCAGCACCACCACTACCATGGCAGCGGCAGCAGCCACCTGCGCCACAAAACCCGCCACGATGCCCCCGGTGACCAAGTATACGGTGCCGCACCGTAGAGCCTTCTTCACTTTTTCCATGGTTGCCCCTCCTCCCATCGCCCCTGCGTCCTGCTTCCACTGCGCGCCGCTCGCATCCGTGACTAAGTTCTCGAATCTAGGAGCATCCTATATGAGGCCTAGGGTTATCTGCCTGGACTCATTATACGACCTAAGGTATTTGCATGAAAGTTATACTTCGTTTCACCTATGGACGTAAACCGGTCGAGATATCCGCCCCGCTCACCCGGGGGCGCAGGAGGGGTTGAAGAAAATGGACCAGATGTTGAACGCCGGCGATGGCATCCTTCAGGAACACGGGGGACAAGGACACGCGAGGCAGCAGCCTCCGCCGGAAACGAGGGCGCACCTAAAAGATCCGGAAACCTCGGGTTCCAGCCCATCCTTCGAGGCATGGAAGGACGGGTTGGCCAGGGCCATCGGGATGGCGAAAGCGGTGGGACTCTCCGAAGAGACCATCTCTCGCGTGGCCACCTGGCTCGGGTCCCTGTTGGCAGAGCGGGTGGACCCCGCCAACCGCGAACAACGGCTTCTGCAGGAGCTCTGGCGGGTGGGGGACGACCAAGAACACCAGGCTCTGGCCCGGATGATGGCGAAGCTGGTCCAGGCAGAGACACGCCCTGCGGCCCGGCATTGAGAGGCTGCGCCACGCGGGCGGTACGGGCCGGCGGCGCCCAGCCGGCCTGTGCTGCGGCGTCCCCTGCCCATATCCAACTCCAGGGCCACTGCGACTCCATTCGGTGCAGAACACTTGATACTGTCCGTGTCTCGTGTTGGG
Source organism: Bacillota bacterium (assembly GCA_014896355.1). Lineage (GTDB taxonomy): Bacteria > Bacillota > UBA5301 > Bu52 > Bu52 > Bu52. The sequence goes on along the minus strand of JADBKO010000064.1, from coordinate 8,091 downwards.
GAGGCGACGGGAGCATGCGGTTGCCGCGCCGTGCGAAGCGCCCCTCGCATCCGACACCCCGAACTGCGAGGCTCAGCACGGCGTTTTTGGCAATGACCGCCGCCGACACTGGGCTGGGCGAGGCACATAGGCCAGGACAGAGCGGAGGGATGGGCCAAGTGGCCGCCCAACACAACTTACGGACAGCTTACATGTTTTTGGGAGGACGGCCTGTTTTTGGGAGGAGGACCCTCTGCCCAGGCGCCGGGAAAAATCCATCTCAGAGCCGCCGCCGTTCCATGGCGAGCATGGCCAAAAGTAGCACCACCCCCGCGAAAGCGGCCGCGTAGGCCAAAAACCAGGGCGGCTGCGGGGCCGAGGCGCCAAAAGGCCCCATCATCTGAGACAGGTCGTAACCGGACATGGGTCGTCCCTGGGGACCGAGAGCCGCTCCGGGCCCGACGCCGCCCGCTCCGCCGGACGCGGCGGCTTCAGAAAGGGTTTCCACGACCCGCCGCGCCGCTGCCCAGTAGAGCCCGTCCGACGGCAGGACGAAGGTGCTCAGGCGCCCGATTTGATAGACCCAGCGGTTTTGGACCATCGCGCCAATCTGCCCCATGGCTCCGCCGATGAAGGCCACGCTGAAAAGACCGAATACGGCGATGCCGTTTCCCAAGGTCGGCAGAAGGACGCTGCCGAGAAGCGTCACCGCCAGGACCACCAACGGGGTGAGGGCAAAGGAGGGCGTCACATCCCACAGGACTTGCCCCCAGAACCCGGGCCCCAGCCGGTCCATGCCGATGACCACCAGGCTCCAGGCCATGGTTAGCGAGAGCAGGACCAAAAGTGCGCCATAACCCAGGTACTTGCCGCCCACGATCTCCCAGCGGCGGACCGGGCGGGCCACAATGGGTTGCAGGATGCCGCTGTCGATTTCCCCGGAGATGGCCCCCACAGAGGCAAGGATGGTCACCACGGAGACCATGAGGCTGGCGCCGTAGAGGGCGAAAACCAGCATGAAAGCCACCAGATACAGCCGCACGAAAGGCCTGCCCAAACCTTCCGCGGTTCGCTGCAGCAAATGGTCCAGGCCCAGCCGGAAAAGAGACACGTACACCACGGCTAAAATCAAAGCTGCAGGCACCAGCCGCCGGCGCCACGCCTCCCGCCACACAAAGCGGGCCATGACCCACATCAAGGCCGCCCTCCTTCGCCGCTTCCGCCGTGCCCTGCCGGGCTCCCGCCCGCGTGCTGAGCTTCCGCCTCCGGAAACACGGGGGCATTTACGGCTTGCATGAAGATTTCCTCCAGGGAGCGCCGCTCCTCCGCTAAGCCATGGAGAGCCGCGCCCGCCGCCACCAAAGCCCGCGCCAGGGCGGGGGTGGCGCCGGGTTCTCTCAGCACCGCGTGCACGCGGATCAGCCCGCCGCCCATGCGGGCATCCTCGTTTCCCCAATACGCCAGGCCGGCTTCCGCGGAGCTGCCTGTCCCGGATCCGGGGGCCTCCACCGTCCAATGATCCAGCAGGGGGCCCAGCAGCTCCGCAGCCCGCGCCTGCACCCGAGGCGGAAACTCCCGCACCAGGGCCAAAACATGCCTGCCGTCACCCTCGAGAGCGGCCACGGGGCCGCTCAGAACCACCCGGCCGCCGCGGATGATGGCGATCTCGTCGCAGGTCCGCTCGACCTCACTGATCAAATGGCTGTTCAGGAAAACGGTCTTTCCGGCCTCCCGCAGTTGCCCCAACAGAACCCGCACGTCGCGTCGCCCCACCGGGTCCAGGGCGGAGGTCGGTTCGTCCAAAAAGAGAAGATCTGGATCGCCCAGCAGGGCCACAGCCAACCCCAGCCGCTGCTGCATGCCTTTGCTGTAAGTGCCGATGCGGCGGCGGGAGGCCTCTTCCGGCAGGCCCACCCTGTTCCAGGCCTCCTCGACATGCTGGGCGAGGTCACGGCCGCTCAAGCCCAGAAGAGCGCCGTGAAAGCGCAAGAGCTCCAGGCCGGTAAGCCAGTCCGGTTGCCGAAACAGCTCCGGCAGAAAGCCCATGCGCCGGCGCACCTGCCGATCCCCCAGCGGGCGGCCGAAGATCCAGGCCCGGCCCGCTGTGGGGCGCAAAAGACCGGTGAGCATCTTGACCAGCGTGCTCTTGCCCGCGCCATTGGGCCCCAAGAGCCCAAACACCCGGCCCCGGCCAATGGTGAGGTTCAGGCCCTGGCAGCCCAGCCTGCCGTTGGGGTAACGGTAGGAGAGATTCTCGGTGCGCACTGCCCACTCACTGGCTTCGATCATCCGCACTCCTCGCATTCATCCTCCGCACTCCTCGCGTTCATCACTCCGCACTCCTCGCATCCATCCCCCACGCCCCGTACATCCATTCCGCGATACGCCTACAGCCATTGGATCCGGATCCGGGGTACGGGCAAAGCGGGCATCCCCGCGGACGCCCCGCCCGGCTGGTCCGCCAGCGCAAGCCCGCCTGCCGGCGCAGCCCGCTCCAGCTGGCCCAACGCCTCCTGCACCTGGCGCAGCAGCCCTTCCAAATCCAGGCCTTCCCGCTGCGGGGCATACGGGCGCAAAAGGGCCGCCCCCGAGCGCAGAAGCTTGCAGGCCCCCCGCAGATTGCCGCGCTCCCAGTGCACCAGGGCCGCCGCCACCTGGATCAGGCCTTGGTCGAAGGTATTCTTGTGCTGGATCCATTCTTCCTCCAGGGCATCGTGACTGGCGAAATACTGGCCGCCGTTGAAAAGCTCCACAAACCGGCGCAAGCCCGCCCGTGCCCCGCTGTTTTCCCGGGCCATCCGGACTCCTCCCTGTCCAAGCAGGTCTTTGTTTTTCGGGCTTTCTGAGCTATAATTAACCCAGCAAGGAAAAGCATGGGTCAGGAAGCGGATCACCCCGGCAGCGCCTCATACAGCCGGGGTTCGCCTGTGTTTGGATGCCACCGCGAACAACCATTCTGCGGCCAGGCTGCGTCTGCGGCCTTGGCCGCACGCTTTCCTGGGGGTCATGCCGTGCTGCGCGAATACCTGCTGCGCTACTGGCGGCGCTACGTGACGGGGATCTTCTGGCTGTTCCTCGTGGATGGCCTGCAGCTGGTCACTCCCCGGCTGCTGGGCAAAATGACCGACGAACTGACCGCGGGAACCCTCACGGCTCGCGGCATCCTCTTCTACGTGGGCCTGATCATGGGGATCGCCGTGGCCATCGCCGTGGGCCGCTACTTCTGGCGCATGGCCATCCAGGGAGCCGCCCGCGAAATCGAGTATAATCTGCGCAATCGGCTGTATCAGCATTTGCAGCGGCTGTCCTCCAACTACTTCAACCATCACAAGACAGGCGATTTGATGGCTCACGCCACCAACGACATCCCAGCGGTGCGGCAGGCCCTAGGCCAAGGCGTGGTCATGGCCTTCGATGCCCTGTTTCTCACCCTGGTCACAGTGGCGCTCATGATCCGGACCGTCAACCTGCGCCTCACGGTGGTGGCCCTTTTGCCTTTGCCCTTCCTGACCCTGGTGGTGACCAGCTTTGGCCGGCTCATCCACCGCCGCTTCCGCCGGGTGCAAGAAGCCTTCGCCACCCTCACCGACAAGGCGCAGGAGGACCTCTCCGGCATCCGCGTGCTGAAGACCTTCGTGCAGGAAGACGCCGAGCTGGGCAACTTCACCGCCTGCAACCAGCGCTATGTGGACGTCAACATGCGCCTGGTGCGGGCTTCGGGGCTGTTCGGCCCCCTCGTGCAGTTCATTTCCGCCCTCAGCTTCGTAGTCCTGCTGGGCTACGGCGGCAACATGGTGCTGTCCGGCGCCATCACGCTGGGCGATTTCGTGGCGTTCAACAGCTACCTGGGCCTTCTGGTATGGCCCATGATGGCCGTGGGATGGGTCATCAACATGCTACAACGCGGCTCCGCCTCTTGGGACCGCCTGCAGGTGATCTTTCGCGAGCAGCCGGAGATCGTGGAACCCGCCAACCCGGCGCCGGTCACGTCCTTGCGCGGGGATATCCGCATCCGCCATCTGACGTTCACCTACCCCGGCAGCTCGACGCCGGCTCTGGTGGATATCAACCTGGATGTTCCTGCAGGCCACACCCTGGCCATCGTGGGCCGCACCGGCAGCGGCAAGAGTACTTTGGCCAGCTTGCTTCTGCGGCTGTACGAGGCGCCGCCGGGGACCATCTTTCTGGATGGATACGAACTGCGCACCTGGCCGCTGGGCCTGCTGCGGGAGAGCATCGGCTATGTGCCGCAGGAAAACTTTCTGTTTTCCGACACCGTGGCCCGCAACGTGGCCTTCGCCGGCGAAGGATTCAGCCGGCAGCAGATCGAGGAGGCCGCCCGCTGGGCGCAGCTTTACGACAACATCATGGAATTCCCCCAGGGTTTCGAGACCCTGGTGGGAGAGCGCGGCGTGACCCTTTCCGGAGGGCAAAAGCAGCGGGCGGCCCTGGCCCGGGCCCTCATCAAGAACCCGCGGCTGCTGATCCTGGATGACTGCCTGTCAGCGGTGGACACGCAGACGGAGAGCCTGATTCTGCAGCGGCTGCGGGAGATCATGGCGGAGCGCACCAGCATCATCATTTCGCACCGGCTGCTGTCCGTCACCGGAGCCGATGAGATCATCGTGCTGGATGGCGGGCGCATCGCGGAGCGCGGCGATCACGCCTCGCTTTTGCGCCGGCGTGGCATATACTACCAGATGTGGCAGCGCCAGCTCCTGGAGGAAGAACTGGCCAGCCAGGAATAGGGGGCCCGGCGTAGGCCTGCGGCGCGCGGGCGCTGCATCGCTGCGTCCGCACGGCGCATGGGAGAGCACGGGGAAATGGGGCGCAGGTGAGAGATGTCTGCTCAATTCGAAGATGAAATCCTCGGCAGGGCGTATGACAGCCGGTTGATGCGGCGCATGCTGCGCTATGCCCGGCCGTTTACGGGACTCATCGCCCTGACGGTGTTTTTGCTTTTGCTGGTTACCGTGGCGGACCTGAGCCGCCCCTATATCATCAAAGTGGCCATTGACAGCCACCTGAACGCCGGGGACATCCCCTATGTCGTGTACCCGGCGGGCACCCCCCTGCCTGCGCGCCATCTGCGGTGGCAGGGCATGACCGTGGCACGGGAGGACTGGCTCTCCCCACAAGAGAGCCACCTGTCTGCGGGCCTGCGGCGCATCCAGGTCCTGAGCTGGCATGGCCACGCCTACCAGGTGGACGGGGCCATTCCCCGGCAGGCGGAATTCCGCATCGAGGGCGGATACGTGCTGGCCAAAGGCGGGCGGCGCCTGCCAGCACACCCGCTGCCGCCGGGGGCTGCCGGGGAGCTGCGACGGGGTGATGGCCGTGCCGTGGTGCAACTGGCCTGGCTGTACGTGCTCATCATCGCCCTGAGTTTTCTCTTGAACTACGCCCAGACGTATCTTTTGAATTATACGGGACAGAAGATCATCTACAGTCTGCGCCAGGAGATTTTCGCCCACCAGTTGAAGCTGAGCCTGTCCTTTTTCGACCGCACGCCGGTGGGCCGCCTGGTCACCCGGGTGACCAACGACGCAGAGGCCCTCAACGACATGTACACCAACGTCCTGGTATACCTGTTCAAAGACGTGTTTCTGCTGGCCGGCGTCGTGCTGGTCATGTTCCGCCTTAATGTGGAGCTGGCCCTGATCAGCCTGGCGGTGTTGCCTCTGATCGTGCTGGCCACGGTGCAGTTCCGGCGCCAGGCCCGCAACGCGTACCGGCTGGTGCGCGTGCGGCTGGCCCGCATCAATGCCACTCTGGCTGAAAACCTGGCGGGGATGCGCGTCATCCAGGTGTTCCACCAGGAAGAACGCAACTTCCGGGACTTCGCCGCAATCAACCAGGACTACTATCAGGCCACCATGCTGGAGCTCAAGGTGTTTGCCATCTTCCGGCCCATCATGGACCTCCTTTCCTCCCTGGCTTTGTCGCTGCTCTTGTGGTACGGCGGCCTGCGGGCGCTGGGGGGCCATCTGGAGCTGGGCGTGCTGTTCGCCTTCGTGAGCTACATCGGGCAGTTCTTCGGGCCCATCAACGACCTGGCGGACAAGTACAACATCATGCAGTCGGCCATGGCGGCCGCCGAACGGATCTTCCAGCTGCTGGACACCCACGAGTTCATCCCGGACCGGGCGGCCGCCGGCGCGGGGGAATCCCCTGCTCCCGCAGTGGCGGCTGCGGCCGGCCGCGCGCGCCGCGCCCAAGGTGCCATCGAGTTCCGCCACGTATGGTTCGCCTACCGGGGCGAAGACTGGGTCCTGCGCGACATCAATTTCCGGGTGGAACCTGGCCAGACAGTGGCCTTCGTGGGCGCCACGGGAGCAGGCAAGACCTCCATCATCAGCCTCCTGAACCGGCTTTATGACATCCAGAAGGGCGAGATTTTGCTGGACGGCCGCGACATCCGGGAATGGCCACTCAAGGAGCTGCGCCGGCAGGTGGCCGTAGTCATGCAGGATGTGTTTCTGTTCACCGGCGACATTGCCAGCAACATCCGCCTGAACAACCGGGAAATCACAGATCAGCAGTTGGAGGAGGCCGCCCGCCAGGTTCACGCGGACGAGTTCATCCAGCGGCTTCCGGGCGGGTACCATGCCCCCGTGGAGGAACGGGGCGCCACGCTCTCGGCAGGGCAGCGCCAGCTGCTGGCCTTTGCCCGGGCGCTGGCCTTTGACCCGCCCGTGTTAGTCCTTGACGAAGCGACGGCCAATATCGATACCGAGACGGAGCAGCTGATCCAGCAGGCCCTGCACCGCCTGACGGAGAACCGGACGACCCTGGTCATCGCCCACCGGCTCTCCACGATCCAGCACGCCGACCAGATCCTGGTGATCCACAAGGGCCGGCTGCGCGAACAGGGCACCCACCAGGAGCTGCTGGCAAAACGCGGGCTCTACTACCGCCTCTACCAGCTGCAGTATGAGAACGGCACCGAAGGATCCGGGGCCCAAGGGGCCGGGACCGCCGCGGCAGGCGGAGCGGCAGGCCGCCAGTAGGCAGCTGACCCAGCGGACGGACGGTTTCGCACTATGTTTCGCACTATTTTTCGCATCTGGAGGGTCTGGCAAAGGCCCAGAATTGGGGGCTGGTAAAGGCCCGGACTGGGATCTGGCAAAGGCCTCGGTTTTTTTGAACCTGGCGTCGCCGGGCAGGAGGAATTCGTCCGTCGTCGGCTAATTAGGGTTATAAACTAGATACAGGCAGAGTAGGTGTCACGCGTCAAGTGTTAGAGGATGGGAAGTGGCCTCTAAACGAAAGGCCCCCTGGGGCCTGCGGTGTGGCACCGCGTCCGCTGCCTCACAGACGAGGTCCGCGCACCTCTCTTTGAGTGGCGGTATCTGCCATCAAGGAGAGGTTTCTCTATGGTAGGTACCCGAAAGCTGATTTACGCAGCTCTTCTGACCGCGCTATCCATTGTGGCGTCGCGGCTGCTGAGCTTCATGATCCCCATTGGCGGCGTGGGCGCCGTGCGGCTGGGCTACGGCCCGGTGCCGGTGATGCTGTCTGGCCTCATGCTGGGCCCCTGGTGGGGAGCCGCTGTGGGGGCCGTTTCAGATGCGCTCGGATATGTCATCAACCCCATGGGCGGGGCGTATTTGCCCCAGATCACCGTCGTCTCCGCGCTCTCGGGCTTGCTGCCGGCGCTGTTCATCCAGGCGATTCACCATGCCCGCCTGCAGCGGCCCCACAGCCATGGAAACGTCCCGGACGGTCCCGAGGCAGGTTTCGGTTCCATCCTGCTGGCCGTGACCTTCACCCAGATCCTCCTTAGCTTGATCCTGATGCCGGTCATCCTCTACCAGGCCTTCGGCATCCCCATCGTGGTCAACGTACCGCTGCGCCTGCTGACCCAGGCCATCCTGGTCCCCACCTACGCCATCGCCATCTTCGCGGTGTACCGGGCCTGGGGCCGCTACAATGCCGCCGTGGCCGGCGCTTCCGCCGGCGGGCGGTAGAAGCCACTGGCTCCGGCGTGTTACACAGAGGCCCTTCTCGGCGGCGCGGCGCCGGGAAGGGCCTTTTCCCGCATAAAAGCCGGCGGTTCGCCCGGCACCAATTGGTGGGAAACGATGTCTCTGTACAGAGGGCAACTGGACA
>JADBKO010000063.1 GCA_014896355.1 Bacillota bacterium | reverse complement strand
CCCAGCGCTGGAGGCGCCGGGACCCGCAGAGCGGGCAGGCAGCGGGCAGCGCGAATACTTCTGCCAGGAAAGGCGCGTGCGTGGACGGCAGGAAAGACAGGGCGTGCGGCATGGGAATTCCTCCGCAATTTGGGGGCCGGATTAACGAACATACGTACTGGGACGCTTCTAGTATATCTGACGAACCGGGGAGCGTGTCAAGCGTCGCGGCCGGCACGTTTCATCCTTCGGGGCCGCGCGGCGGGCCGGCGACGTAGCTGGGCCACGCAGTATTCTCGAGGTTTGTCCGTGCTGCGTGTTGGGGGGCGGATACCGGAGGCTGCGGCCAAGCTCGCAAGCTTAGTGCCGCCCAGCCCATGTGATCGGGCTACCAACACGCTCTGCGGACAGAGTCCAGCAATGTGGGTTCATGACCCGAGGAGTGAGGGGGCAGACTGCCGGATTCCTTCTCCCGCGGGCGCCGTCGGCTGGGCCCGGTTCAACGGGCCAGGATCGCAGAGGGAACCGGCATCCTTGCGGCGAAAACCCTTCCCGCGAATGGGTCGCGTCGCGCTCCAGCATCCGCCCGAACGAACGGGATGGTCGGGTGGGGCGATGATTTGGCATGCGACCTGGAGGAGGCTGGCACATGCCCATTACGTACGAGCCGGAGGAAAGACTCTTCCACCTGCAGTCCCCGCACACGAGTTACGCCCTGCAAGTGCTGGAAACGGGCCATGTGGCCCATTTGTACTGGGGGCCCCGCCTGCGCCGCATCCACCCGGAGACCCTGCTGCCGCTGGGAGGCCGGTCTTTCAGCCCCAACCCCATCCCGGAGCGGGACGACTACTCCCTGGACACCCTCCCCCAGGAATACCCCACATACGGCCGCTCTGACTATCGCGCACCCGCCTGCCACGTGCTGGAGCCCGACGGCTCCAGCGCCACCGAACTCCGCTTCGCCGCCTTCCGCATTTTGACGGGCAAACCGCGCCTGGCGGGCTTGCCCTCCACCTATGTGGAGCAGCCGGATGAGGCAGACACCCTGGAGCTGGACTTGGTGGACCCAAAGACCGGTCTGACCGTGACGCTGCAGTATACTGTTTATCGCAATCTGGACGTCCTCACTCGCGCCGCCCGCTTCCGCAACGGGGGCACCCAGCCTCTCTCTCTGCAAAGAGCCCTCAGCATGAGCGTGGACTTTCCCAGCGCGGATTTCGATTTGGTCCAGCTCTCCGGCGCCTGGGCCCGCGAGCGGGGCATCCTGCGGCGCCCCCTGGCCCCTGGCATCCAGGGTGTGGAGAGCCGCCGCGGAGCCAGCAGCCATCAGCATAACCCCTTCATCGCCCTGGCTTCGCCGGACGCGGACCACACTCACGGGGAAGTCTACGGGTTCAACCTGGTCTACAGCGGCAATTTCCTGGCCCAGGCCGAAGTGGACCAGTTCGCCACCACCCGCGTATCCCTGGGCATCGCCCCCTTTGATTTTGCCTGGCGGCTGGAGCCCGGCGAGACCTTCCAGACCCCGGAAGCGGTGCTGGTCTACTCGGACCAGGGCTTTGGGGCCATGTCGCGCACCTACCACCGCCTGTATCGCACGCGCCTGTGCCGGGGCGCTTTCCGCGACACACCGCGGCCGGTGGTGATCAACAACTGGGAAGCCACCTATTTCGATTTCGACGAAGCCATGCTGCTGGATGTGGCCCGGCACGCCGCCCGCCTGGGCGTCGAACTGTTCGTGCTGGACGACGGCTGGTTCGGCCACCGCAGCGACGACCGCAGTTCCCTTGGGGACTGGACGGTCAACCTCCAGAAGCTGCCTTCGGGCCTGCGGCATCTCTCCGATGAAATCCATGCGCTGGGCCTGCGCTTCGGACTGTGGGTGGAGCCGGAGATGATTTCTCCCGACAGCGATCTCTATCGTAGCCACCCAGATTGGTGCCTGCACATTCCCGGCAGGCCCAGAACAGAAGGGCGCCATCAACTGGTGCTGGACCTCTCGCGCCAGGACGTGTGTCGCTGGATCGTGGAGACCCTGACCCGGGTTTTCAGCGAAGCCCGCGTCGACTATGTCAAGTGGGACATGAACCGGCACATGACGGAGGTGGGTTCGGCCCAGCTTCCGCCCGAGCGGCAGCGGGAAACGGCGCACCGCTACATTCTGGGGCTGTATCAGGTGCTGGAAGAACTCACGTCCCGTTTTCCCAACATCCTGTTTGAAAGCTGTTCCGGCGGGGGCGGACGCTTCGACCCCGGAATGCTGTATTATATGCCACAAACCTGGACTTCCGACGACAGCGATGCCATCGCGCGCCTGCCCATTCAGGCCGGCACCCGGCTGGTTTATCCGGCGGTGGCCATGGCCGCCCACGTGTCTGCGTCGCCCAACCATCAGGTGGGCCGGGTCACTCCGCTGGAAACCCGGGCTTTCGTGGCCATGGCGGGCAACTTCGGCTACGAGCTGGACCCGCGCAAGCTCACCCCGCAGGAGCAGGAGGCCACGCGGCGCCACATCGCCCTGTACAAGGAGATCCGGCCGGTGGTGCAGTTTGGCGAATACTATCCGCTGCTGGATCCGCTGGCCCAGCCGGGCGCCGGCGGGGGCGGCGGTGGGCGGACGGGCCAGGCGGGTCCGGCGGGCTGGGAGGGCTTCGAAGGGCCCACTCTGCCTCGCTACGCGTGGATGTACGTGACGCCGGACCGCCGGGAGGCCGTGGCTTGCCTGGTGCAAGTGTTGGCACAAGCCAATCCGCTTCGTTACCGCCTGCGCCTGCAAGGCCTGGACCCTGGGAAGGACTACCACGTCTGGGACGCAGATGGCCGCTCCTGGGGCACCTTCGGCGGGGACGAGCTCATGTCCTGCGGGTTGGATGTGGGTCTGTTGGCCGGCGATTTCCGCGCTCTGTTGTTGCGGCTGAAGGCGGAGCCCCACCCTTCCGCGTGAGGAGCGCCCATCACTCGGGCCAACCCACGCCGCGGAAATCAGGGCGGACCCAGTCCGCCCCGGCCTGGGGATTGCTCAGGGCGAGAACTCCATCCATATCGAAAAGGACTGCGAAACGGGCCATGAGCGCTGCTCCCGGACTGCCCAGGTCAGAGTCTCCGCATGGCGTCCCGGACCTGCCGGTAAGTCAAGAGGGTGAACCGGTCCACGACCCGCCGAACTTCCGGATCCTGCAGAGCCTCGAAATCTGCCAGCCGCTTCTTCCAGTCGGGCAGGTTCTGCGCCTCTGGGGTGGCCATGGCCGCATGATGGATGAGATGGTACACGCCGGGTCCCAGGCTGGACAAGGTCTGCACGTACCACCGGCGGCGCTGATCCGGGGGTGCCGGGTAGCTGTCGACGGCGCGGACACGCGGCAGGGGGGTCCGCTCCAACAAGTCCCGCAGGGCCGTGCGTACGGGCTCCGGCATGTGCAGATCCTCCAGGTTCTCCGGGACGAAAGCCGGCACCCGCTCCTTCAGGGCCAGGTCTACGTAGATCTGCGCCAGGTCCGGACGCAGGACCGCTCCCATGTGGGTGTCTAGGTGCGTGACATCCAGCCCCATTTGCTTCGCGGCGGCAATCTGCGCCTCCAGCTCGGCCCGGGCATCCTCTTGTCCAGGAAAAACCACGTGGCCACGCTCCACCGGGAAATAGCGCAGCTCGGCGGCGTGTTCCCAAAGGATGCCTGGCAGGAGCATCTTCTTCCCAGCTCATCCAGGCGAGGCCTTGGCGCTTCCCACCGCCTGAAGATACGTAAGGCCAACCGCCGGTTTTCTAGCACTTGCAGCTGGAAGTAAAACTGGCCGGGCCGTTCTCCAGGGTGCGGCGCAGAATGCTCTGTCCATCTGGAAAGTGGCCTGTGGTTCCGGCACCAGCAAGATCAGCGGCGAACCCAGGCGGCGCAGACACGCGGCGATCTCCCTCCAGGCAGAGCGTAGTCTCGCCCGCCGCCGGCGGCCCCAAGATAAAGCGCAACGCCACGCGCTACCTTCGCTTTCCAGGCGCGGAAATCTGTCCCAGAGATGCCTTCTTAGGAGCAGTATACCACACCGGACTGACAGATGCGTCGTCTGACATGGCCCGAGTATCCGGGACCCAGGCGTGAGCCTTCCGACGGATTTCCTACTCCGTCAAGTTTTGTTAACAACTTTGTGGTATACAAATCCTGAGGCAGGGGAGGCAACGAGCCCATGCGCGTAGGCAGGGAGCTGCCGGCGCTCGCCGGTATGGGAAGGTGCATACGGATGCCGCCGGAGTCCGAAGGCCCTGTAATGTCCACGTGCGTGGAAGTCGTAATATTGTGGTCGGAAGGGTGGTACGCATGATCCGTACAATTCCGTTGGTCCTGAAATGGCTTTTCGTTCTTTTGACTTTCTCGCTTTCCGGTGGAGGTGCCCCCATTCGGCGCTGGGGATATCCAGCCAGCCCTGACGGGAGCAGGTGCTCCCACCTTGAGCAGCCCCGCAGCCAGCCAGCTTCTCCATCCGGCGGGATCGTGGAGCCTGCAACCCGCTTATACAGGTATTGTCGCGCCAACGCCCCAGGCTTCCCCTGCTGGAAGGACGTGGAGGCCCTGATCACCGTGCGCGTGGCGGCGGCGCTCGGAGGGTGCCGGCCGAGTGGCTCCCCTCTGGTTGCGCATGGATGAGCAGTACGTGGGGCACCGGAACTAGGAACCTATTTCATGGACCCCCAAATCTGTGCTGCAGTCCCTGTATTACCGCCGCACCTAGCGCCAGAACGGACAGTCACGCGCGGTGCTTCTGCTGCGCGCACAGCTCCGGCGCCCAGGTCCCCGGCACCAAGACGGAGCCCGTGGGCAGGCCCAAAGCCCAATAAGCCGCATTTTGCGCTTGCAGAAAGCCCAGGTCATCATGATGGACAATGAGGACCCGTTTTCCCTCCAAGCCCATGCGCTTCCACAGATCCTGAAACATCTGCACCCCTCCCGGCCGGTCATCTTCGTCCGGCCCCTCATCCTCGCCCAGCTGACAATCTTCGCCTAGTCCGTAATCTTCGCCAAGGCACCCGGGTTATCCCTGCCGCTGGGCCCACTCCGCCAAATCCCAGGCCAGGCCGGACCAGCAAAGGCCTTCTGCGCCCAGGCCCTGTCCGCAAAGGGAATCATAGTACTCCCACAGGCCCTCCCGTGCCACCATCCGGGCGGTGCGCCAAGCCAAGGCCGCGGCCTCCTGCCCGTAGCTGTAGCGGGCCAGGCCCCGGGCGATGAACCAGTTCACGTTGACCCAGGTTGTTCCCCGCCAGTACCGGTCGGGAGAGAAACTGGGCTCCGCCCGCGCCACGGTGGGGACCGGGTAGGCCGTAGCAAACTGCGCAGGATCCCGCAGATGGGACAGGAGCCTGTGGGCTTGCTGCTCGCTGGCGGCGCCGGCGAAGAGGGTCAGGAAAGCCGCCGGCGTACGGAGGGCCAGGCGGCGCCAGCGCGGAAGAGCCATGCTCGAAACCCCGGCGTCCGGTTCGGCGTCCCCCCGCACCCAGTCGAAGAAGAAGCCCTCGCGGTCCGACCAGCAGAACTGCTGGAGGGCCCGCTTCACGGATTGTGCCCGTTCCTGCCACTTCTTCTGCTCCGCACCTTGTCCCAGGGCTCCGGCGATCCAGCCCATGGCTTCCAGATTAGCGGCGTACACGCAGTTGAAATCGACGGTCACCGCGGCGAAGAGGCGGCGCTCCGGCCGCAGGCAGACCCGGCTGTCGAAACCGTACAGGCGCTGCCGGGCCGCCAGGCGGGTACGGGCCACCGCGTTCAGAGCGTCGTCGCCCGGCCCCACCCGCCCGTCCCAGCGGGGCGAGTTGTCCCATCCGGACTCCCAGGGGTGAAGGATGGCCACCAGATCGCCGAATTCCGCCACCCGCCGCCGGTGATGAAGCCAGTCATAGTAGGCCGCCAGTTTGGGATACAGCTCCCCCAGAAAGGCCGTGTCCACGGGGCTGGCGGCCGTTCCAGCCGGCGCGTGGGCAGGCGCGTGGGCCACCGTCCAGGCGGCCCAGGCGGGCATGGGAGGCTGGGTGATGTCGCTGCGGAACGGAGTCAGCCAAAGGAGCTGGCCGCGCCCGTCCCAGTAGTTCATGTGGGGGACCATCCCTGCTTCCGGCCCTTCCGACACCTGATGGGCCAGAACGGCCCGCAGCTCATCCCGGGCGTACGCTGGGTCCAGATAAGTGTTGACCATGGCATGAAAGCAGGAATCCCACAGGAACTGCTGATTGTACTTTCCCCGGGAAGGCAGCGTGAAGCGGTACGCCCCGCTGTGGGCCCGGTTGCGGGTGTAGGATTCTTGCAGAGAAGTCCAGAGCTTCTTGCGCTCTTCTCCGGTGATGGGCTGGATCGATGGTGCTTCCAACGCGGCGCACCCCTTCCGTGCGATGATCGGGAGACCGCCGGGGACGAAGGCGGGCCACCCGATCATCGCACGGAGGGGGTGCCGCGTTGGAAGCACTGCTCACCATCAACCCTGCCCCCTTCACCGGAGATGAGCGTAGAAGGCCCGGACTTCTCTGCAAGAATCCCATACCCGCAACCGGGACCACGCCGGTGCGTACCGCTTCACGCTGCCTTCCCGGGGAAGGTGTATAATCAGTTCCTGTGGGATTCCTGCTTTCATGCCATGGTCAACACCTATCTGGATCCAGCGTGAACTATCCGGGCCAGGCTGTTCTGGCCCATCAGGTGCCAGAGCTGAAGCAGGATGGTCCCCCCACATGAACTACTGGGACGGCGCGGCCAGCTCCTTTTGGCTGACCTCCTTTCCGCAGCGACATCACCCAGCTCTCCCATGCCCGCCTGGGGCGGCCTGACGCAGGCCCACGCGCCCAAAGAACCGCCGCCAGCCCCGTGGATACGGCCTTTCTGGGGGAGCGTATCCGAAACTGGCGGCCTACTAGTGGCTGGCTTCATCACCGGCGGCGGGTGGCGGAATTCGGCGATCTGGTGGCCATCATTCACCCCTGGGAGTCCGGATGGGACCCGGGCAGCTCCGCTGGCTCCTCCGGCTCTGAATGGGCGCCGGCGCCAGCCGTGTTGGAAGAGGCTCTGGGACGGCAGATCCGCGCCCGCTATCCGCAGATTCAGACCCTGAGCCTTTCACGGGCCGGTGCCCGTCTCCCGGCGGGGGGCTTGACGCCGGCACAGGCGGTGGGCCTTGGGCAGCAGGAGGGCGTGGATTATATCCTGGAGGTGCAGCTGCACGATGTGCAAGCGATGCAGCACCAGGGACAACTGAGCATCGACAGCGCCGGAGGTGTCAGCTTCGGCCTCTCTTTCCGCGCCACCGTGGCCCTGGACTATACTCTCTGGGACACGGCCAGCGGGCAGCCGGTGTTCTCCGGCCACGGCCAGGGCCGCTCCGCCAAGAGTTTTGAGCTGGAGGCCGGGCGGCAAGGCCTCTCCGTGGGCCTGAACCCCACGGCTCCGGAAGATCTCATTGAAGAAGCCATGCTGGATGGGGCGCGCCAGTCCGGGCTGCTTTAGGTCCGGACCTCTCCAGGACCCGCGCGGGCTATGGCTGCCCTCCGTTGACCCGGGAGCGCGAGACCAGCACGGAGACATCCGAGCGGAACTGAGTTTTCAACAGATGGTGCGGCGCGGCCTCATCGTACCAAAACGAAACCTGAAAGAACCGGGCCACCACGCCCGGCACGCTGGCCGGCTCCACCACCAGGTGGTAGGCCCGGAACCTTCCGGCAGGAACCACCAGGTCCTCCAGTCCCACCAGGCGTATGTGCATGGGCACGATGGAGCCGTCCGACATGGCGACCCGGACCAGCAGCGGCTTCTCAGGGGGAGACGCAAACGGGAAGCCTTGCAGGGCGAACCACAAGGCGTTGTCCCACAACAGGGTGGGCGCCGGCACGTCTGCCTTCGCGCCGCCGCGCACGCCGGCCGCCGCCTTTCCGTTGCTATCCGTGTTCGCAGAACGCTCAGGGAGCTGCGCCGGCGAGGACAGCGCAACGTGGTGCTCCTCTCCGTCCGGCCCGACGATCACCAGGGAGGAACCCTCCAGTTTCCACTCCTCCAGCAGCCGCGACTGTCCGTTCTGGCGCTGGGTGCGGCGGTAATACAGGGACTGCAGGGATTTGAGGTCCATGAAATACGTTCCCTGGATTCCGGTGCCCACGTACTGCTCATCCATGCGCAACCAGAGGGGGGAAGGCCACTCGGCCGGCACCCTGCCGGGCGCCGCCGCCCCCACGCGCACGGTGATCAGGGCCTCCACATCCTTCCCCTTGGGGAAGCCTGGGGCGTTGGCATAGCGCGCCCTGTACTGGTAGGTTGCAGGCTCCACAATCCCCGCCGGATGGAGAAGCTGGCTGGCTGCGGGGCTGCTCAAGGTGGGAGCACCTGCTCCCGTCAGGGCTGCTGGATATCCCCCAGCGCCGAATGGGGCACCTCCACCGGAAAGCGAGAAAGTCAAAAGAACGAAAAGCCATTTCAGGATTGCCAGATTGTGGATCATGCGTACCCGCCCTTCCGACCACAATACGACTTCCCGCGCACGTGGACATTACAGGGCCTTCGGACTCCCGGCGGCATCCCGTATGCACCTTCCGTACCGGCGGGCGCCGGCGGCTCCTGCCTACGCGCGCATGGGCTCGTTGCCTCCCCCTGCCTCGGTTATTCAATATACCACAAAGTTGTTAACAAAACTTGACGGAGTAGGAAATCCGTGGGAAGGCTCGCCGCAAGTCCCGGATACCGGGCCATGTCAGACTGACCACATCTGTCAGTCCGGTGTGGTATACTGCTCCTAAGAAGGCATCTCTGGGACAGATTTCCGCGCCTGGAAAGGGGAAGGGTAGCGCGTGGCGTTGCGCTTTGTCTTGGGGCCCGCCGGCAGCGGCAAGACTACGCTCTGCCTGGAGGAGATCGCCGCGTGTCTGCGCCAGCAGCCCCTGGGTTCGCCGCTGATCTTGCTGGTGCCGGAGCAGGCCACTTTCCAGATGGAGCAGAGCATTCTGCGCCGCCTGGAGCGGCCCGGTTTTGCCCGGCTGCAAGTGCTGAGCTTCCGGCGGTTGGCCTTACGTATCTTCCAGGCGGTGGGAAGCGCCAAAAGGCCTCGCCTGGATGAGCTGGGGAAGAAGATGCTCCTGCAGGCCATCCTTTGGGAGCACGCC
Source organism: Bacillota bacterium (assembly GCA_014896355.1). Lineage (GTDB taxonomy): Bacteria > Bacillota > UBA5301 > Bu52 > Bu52 > Bu52. The sequence goes on along the minus strand of JADBKO010000063.1, from coordinate 7,980 downwards.
GCCGAGCTGCGCTATTTCCCGGTGGAGCGTGGCCACGTGGGTTTCCTGGACAGCCTGGCTGCGACGCTGCGCGAGTTTCATCTGTATGAGCAAGGCCCGCAGGAACTGGCTGCCCTGCAGGCCCGGCTGGAGGAGGAAAAAGGCCCGGACCATCCCCTGAGCCGCAAGGTGGCGGACCTGGCCTTGATCTACGGCCTGCTGGAGCAGAGGCTGAAGGGCCGCTTCAGTGATCCCGATGAGTATCTGACGCAGGCGGCACAGGCATTGCCTCGCTGGCCTGCTCTGGCCGGCGCCCAGGTCTGGGTGGATGGCTTTGCCGGCTTCACGCCTCAGCAGTATCACGTCTTGCGGGAGCTGGCTTTACACGCCCGCCGGGTCAGCGTGGCCCTGACCTTGGAGGTGCGGCCGGAGGGTCGGGACCCCGGGGAGTACGCCGCGGGCGGGCCGGGGCAGACCCCTGCGGGCGCGGTGCAGGCGCCGGGGCCTGTGCCGGCTTCCGGTCCTCCGCCGGTGTCCGGGCCGGCTCCGGCGCTAGATGACCCGTTCGCCACCATCCTGGAGCCTTACCTGCGCCTGTTGAGCCTGGCGGAAGAATACGACATTGCGGTGGAGCCTCCGGTGGTCCTAAAGGCGGCGCCTGCGCCGCGCTTTGCACGCAGCCCGGTCCTGGCGCACCTGGCCGGGGAGTTTCCGAGGCATCCCGCCGCCGCCTGGCCGGGGCCGGTGTGGCAGGCGGCCCCGGTTCGGGCCGCGGAGGCCACGTCTCTGGCTGGGGACCCCCCCGTAGGCGAGATGGGGCTGAAGCTGGTGGAAGCCGCCCATCGCCGCGCCGAGGTCCAGGCTGTGGCCCACGAGATCCTCCGCCTTTGCCGGGAGCAGGGGTACCGCTTCCGCGAGATTGGGGTGATCGTGCGCAGCTTCGATCCCTACGAGGCCCTGTTCCGCACCATCTTCACGCCGCTGGGCATTCCCTTCTTTTTGGATCAGCCGCGGTCCATCTCCCACCATCCCCTGGTGGAGCTGCTGCGCTCGGCGCTGGAAACGCTGCAGGCGGGCTGGCCGGCCGGACCGGTGTTCCGCTATCTACGCACAGACCTGATCCCCGGCGTGAGCCGCGATGAAGTGGATCTTTTGGAGAATTATGTTCTGGCCCATGGCATCCGCGGCAGCACTTGGTACCAGGAGGCAGATTGGCGTTTTCGCACTTTTTTCTCCCTGGATGCTGGCGGAAACCTGGACGAAGACGCTTCTGCCCCGGCCCGGGCCGAAGAAGAGGAGTTCCTGCAGACGATCAACGGCATCCGCCGGCGGGCCATCGCCGGCCTGTGCTGGCTGCAGGAACAGCTGGGGGGGCCGGGGGCCCTGTCGCGGGCCTTGCCCGTGCGCGTTCTGAACCGGGCATTGGCAGATCTTCTGGAGCAACTGGACGTGGCTGGCACCCTGCGTTCCTGGAGCGCCTCCGACCTGGCCCAGGGCCGGCCTGAAAACGCCCGCGAGCACCCCCAGGTGTGGGAGGCGGTTCTCAATCTCCTGGATCAACTGGACATGGGATTGGGCAGCGCCCAGGTTCCTCTGGCTGAATATGCCAGCATTCTTGAGGCTGGCCTGCAAAGCGCGCAAGTAGGCCTCATTCCGCCCAGCCTCGACCAGGTGACCATCAGCTGCGTGGACCGTTCGCGCCAGCCCGAGGTGCGGGCCGCCTTCGTTCTGGGGCTGAATGACCGCGAGTTCCCGTCTGTTCCGCCGGAGGACCCTATGTTCCCCGATGCAGAACGGCAGGAATTGCGGCAGTTTCAGTTTGAGCTGGGCCCGGGCAGCGAAGGCCGCCTGGCCCGGGAACACTACTACGTCTATGTGGCTTTGACCCGCGCCCGTGAGCAGCTGGTCCTCTCCTACCCGCTGGCGGATGCGGAAGGCCGGGCCCTGGCGCCCTCTCCGGTGGTGGCCCGTCTGCGCCGCATGTTTCCGGCACTGGTGCCTCAGAACGCCGGGTATGGCCCCGGAACAGGGCGGGAGACGCTGATGCAGCAGTTGGCTGGCGCGGACAGTGTGGCGCAGCTGGCCGCTTGCGTGGCCCAGGCCCGCACAGAGGCCCTGCTGTCCGGCGCTCCGTGGGACGCCGGCGCCCCACGGGACGCCGGCGCCTGGGGCGATATCGATGGTTCCAGCGCTGCCGCCGTTCCGGCCGCTGCCGGCGGTACCGGCGACGCCGGCCCAGGCCCGCGCTCGCTTCCGGCGTCTTCTACGGCTCAGGTTCTGGACCGCCTTGTGGCCTGGCTTTTGCACGAGCCTGAGCGCCGCCGCCAAGCTGAGCCCGTGCTGGCTGCTTCCGCCTACCGTATCCCCCAGGGCAGGTTGCCGCAGGATCTGGCCCGCAGCCTGTTTCCCGGCCCTTTCATCACCAGCGTTTCGCGCCTGGAGACCTTCGCCGCCTGCCCGTTCCGGCATTTCGCCGCCATGGGGCTCGGATTGCAGCCACGCCCGCTTTTTCAGCTGCAAGCCCCGGAAAAGGGGAGCTTCTACCACGCGGTCCTGGCGCAGATTGTCCGGCAGCTGGCGGCCAGCGGCCGGCCTTGGCGGGACTGGCCCTGGGAGGAACTACGTGATCTCCTGCATGCCACGGTGGCGCGGGTGGCCCGGCAGCTGGAGAAGCAACTGCTTCTGGCCACGGCGCGGGACCGCCACCGGCTGGCGGTGATGGAGCAGGTTCTGGCCCAGTCCCTGCGCTCCCTGTGGACCTGGGGGAAGGAAAGCGAGTTCCGGCCCGCCTACACGGAACTCACCTTCGGCCGCGGCGGGCAGCTTCCCCCTCTACCCCTGGCTCTGCCTGGCGGGGGGCAGGCGTTCCTGGTGGGGCGTGTGGACCGGGTGGACATGCTGCCGGGCCCTGCGCAGCCTTACGTCTTCCTGATCGACTACAAAAGCGGCTCCGTCCAGCCGGATTACACCGCCTTTTTCTGGGGGCTCCAGCTGCAGCTTCCCCTTTATGTGGCGGCGGTGGTGCGGGCCCTGCAGGCTCAGCCCGGTGGGTGGGCATATTTCCGCATCCAGGAGCCTTGGATCAGAGCAGACGGGTTCGCCCCAGGCCCGGATCTGGACCCCGAGGACCTGGACCGCCGGCGCCGGAAGGACATGTGCTTCCAGGGCGTGTTTCACAGCCAGCCGGGACTGCTGCACAGCCTGGCGCATGACTGCGGGCAGCCTGGGTCGCTGGTGCCGGTGCGCCTGAAAAAAGACGGCCAGGTTCATCGGTCCGACTGCGGCCGGGTGCTGGATGAAGACCAGTGGCAGGCTCTGCTCTCGTTTGCCCAGGCCAGGGCGGCGCAGTTGGCCCAGGAGGTCCTCTCCGGGGAAATCAGCGCCCGGCCTTTCTACCAGACGACATCTCATGCCAACGCCTGCCGGTATTGCCCATACGGGGCTGTCTGCCGCTTCGAGCCCCGGGTCGCGGGTGCGTCCTACCGGTTTATCCGTCCGCTCAGCCGGGACGGGGTGCTGGCCGCAGCCGCGGCCTGGATCCAGGCGGCCGCTGCGCCGCAGGCAACGGGAGGAGACGCCGTATGACCGCCGAGAGCACTGCTCAGCCCCGCTGGACCCTCGCCCAGCTGCAAGCTATCGAGGCCCGTGGGCACAACATTTTGGTGGCCGCCGCCGCCGGCGCAGGCAAGACGGCGGTGCTGACGGAACGGGTTTTCCGCCGGGTGGCCGCCGGCGATCCCCCGCTGGACATCACCCAGCTGGTGGTGGTGACCTTCACCGATGCCGCTGCTGCCGAGATGCGGCAGCGCATCGGCCAGCGCCTGGAGGAAGCCCTGGCCGCAGGGCATGCCAGCCGCCATTTGCGCCGCCAGCTGGCCCTTCTGGGCCGGGCGAACATCAGCACACTGCATTCGTTCTGCCTGAGCCTCATCCGGCAGAATATCTTCCGGCTGGACCTGGACCCCGCCTTCCGCCTGCTGGACGAGCAGGAGGCCCTCTTGCTGCGTCACGAGACCCTGGACCGGCTGCTGGAGGACGAGTACAGCCGCAGTTCGCCGGAATTCCACCGTTTGGTGGACGCCTACGGCGGTGCCGATGGGGACGCCGCGCTGGGGCAGGCCATCCTGGACCTTTACGCCTTTGCCTACACCCAGCCCTGGCCCGATGCGTGGCTGGAGCGGCTGGCCGAGCCCTACCGCCTTCCGGCCGGTGCCACGTTGGAAAGCACTCCGTGGTTTTCCGTGTTGCGGTCCTGGGTGCTGCGCCAATGGGAGAGGGCTGTGCATTGGCTGGAGCAGGCGCGCCAGGCTGCGGCGGGGCCGGGGGTTCCCCCTCATTACGGGGAAAGGCTGGAGGCCACGCTGGTGCAGTGGAGAAACTGCGGCCTGGCAGAGGCCTCCACTTGGGATCAGATGGAGCAGGCCGTGCGGCTCCTGGAGTTGCCCAGCTTCCAAGGGGGGCGGCGCGGCGTCCAGCCGGACCCGGTGGACAGTTCCCAGACCGCCCGCGTCCAGCGGCTGCGCAATGCAGCGCGGGATGCGGTCCAGGGCGTGAAGGGCCTTTTCTCCTGCCCCCAGAGCCGGCATCTGGAGAGCCTGCGCTCCCTGGCGGGGCCTGTAGCGGAGCTGGCCCGCCTGGTGCAGGCCTTTACCCGCCTCTACCGCGAGGCAAAAGACCGCCGGGCGGCGGTGGACTTTGCAGACCTGGAGCACTACGCGCTACAGCTGCTGGCTCCGGGACCCGACGCCGGACCTACGCCGCTGGCCCGGGAGTTGCAGGCACGTTATGCCGAGATCCTGGTGGACGAATATCAGGACATCAACGCCTTGCAGGATACCATCCTGCGCTTCATCAGCCGGGGCGACAATCTGTTCCTGGTGGGGGACGTGAAGCAGAGCATCTACCGCTTCCGGCTGGCGGATCCCGGGATTTTCCTGGCCCGCCAGAGCAGTTTCGTCCCGTATACGGGCGAGGCCGGCCCGCAGCTCCTGCCCCCGGGGCCGGCCGCGCCGGCGGGCGATGCGGAGCGGCCGGCTCGTCGCGCGGAGTCGGTGCCGGGTTGGCGCATCGACCTGCAGGCCAACTTCCGCAGCCGGGCGCCGGTGGTGGAGGCCGTCAATGCGCTGTTCGGGCAGATCATGACGCCGGAAGTGGGCGAAATGGCCTACGATGAGCGGGCGGCGCTGCTGTGCCAGGCGGGCTACCCTGCCTATCCGGATGCGGGGGCGGAGAGCGCACCTCCCGGGGAAGAGCCCCCCGTGGAGATTTGCCTCCTGGATTGGCCGCCCGGCGGGCTGGCGGCCTTGGCCCAGGGGCCCCAGAGCCGGCAAGACGGCGCGGAGGGGGCCGAAGGCGCGCAGGCCGCGGACGGCGGAACCCCCCCGGCCAGTGAAGAAGGCGGCGAGAACGGAGACCGCCCGGAAGCAGAGGGCGCCCGCGAAAACCCCGCAGAGGATCTGGCAGATTGGGAGCGCATGGAAGGGGAGGCGGCCCTTATTGCCCAGAAGATTCGCACCCTGGTGGACCCGCGCCGTCCGGCTTTGTGCTGGGACCTCCGGATCCGCGCCTATCGCCCCATCCGTTATCGGGATATCGTGATCTTGCTGCGTTCCGCCCAGGCCCGGGCAGACCGCTACCTGCAGGTGCTGCAGTCCCAAGGCATCCCGGCCTATGCGGATTTGGGCGGCGGTTTTTTCACCGCCATGGAGATCCGGGTCATGCTGGCGGCCCTGCAGCTCATCGACAATCCCCGCCAGGACATTCCCCTGGCGGCGGTCCTGCATTCCCCCCTGGTGGGACTGGAGGCCGCGGATCTGGCCCGCATCCGGCTGGCGGCCCGCAGCGCTCCGCCGGACAGGCCGGTACGGGACTTTTGGGACGCGGTGCTTCTGTGCGCGGGCCGTGCGGATCTGGGGCCTTTGGGCGAAAAACTGGCGCGATTCCGTCAACTCCTGGAATCCTGGCGGACCCTGGCGCGCCGCGGCCGCGTATCGGACCTCGTCTGGACGATTTACATGGACACGGCGTTCTTGTACTACGTGGCGGGGCTGCCGGGGGGCGCGCAGCGGCAAGCCAATCTGTACGGCCTTTACAGCCGCGCCCACCAGTTCGACGGCTTTACCCGCCAGGGCCTGCAGCGTTTTCTGGAGTTCTTACAGCGGCTCCAGGACAACGAAGAGGATCTGGGGCCGGCCCCGGCTGTGGGTGAAAACGAGGACGTGGTGCGCATCCTGACCGTCCACCGCTCCAAGGGCCTGGAGTTCCCTGTGGTGTTCGTGGCGGACCTGGGCCGGAAGTTCAACCAAAAAGGCCAACGCCAGCCCATCCTTTTTCACTCCCGCTTGGGAATCGGCCTGGAGCTCCGCGACCCCGAGCTGCGGGTCCGCATCCCTACCCTCGCGCAGAAGGCGGTGGAGCGAACCCTCCATCTGGAGGCCTTGGCGGAGGAGATGCGCATCCTTTATGTGGCCCTGACGCGGGCCCGGGAGCGCCTGTTTTTGGTGGGATCGGCCAAAAACCTGCAGGACAGCCTGGAGCGCTGGCAGCGGGAGGCGGCGGAGGCAACGGCCGGGGAGCCCTTGCCCGGCAGCGTGCTGGAATCGGCCTCTACCTGCCTGGACTGGTTGATGCCGGCCTACTACCGCCGCAGTCCGGCTTCGTGGTGGCGCCTGGACGTGCTGCAGGGGGCCCGCTTGCTGCAGATGGCTGTGCCCGGTGTCAGCGGTGCCACGGCCGCCATGGGCGCGGCGGACGCCGCCGGAGTTGCAGCAGGCGCGCCGCCGGCGCAGGGGGAATCCCGAGGCCCCTGGCCCCAGACTGCGCCAACCGGGGACGGACACCGCCAGCCTCTGCCGGACGCTCTGCAGGACCTCTTGCCGGAACTGGAGCGCCGCTGGCAGTGGCGTTACCCGTACGGGGCCTTGACGGTTTTGCCAGCCAAGACCAGCGTGTCTGAGATCAAACACCGCTTTGCCCAGGAGGAGCAGGCCGAAATCCGCAGCGAGGACCCTGCCGTGGACCCGGAAGGGGGGCCGGCCGGGCTCACAGGGCTGCGGCCGCCCGATGTCTTCGCCCGGCGGCCCCGCTGCCTGGCCGAACCGGAGGGGCACACGGACGCCGCGGCCGTTGCCTGGGCAGGCCCGCCCGCTGCAGCTCTGCCTGAAGGGACGGCTGCCGGCCAGGCTTTCGGCGAGGAAACTTCCCCCGGCGAAGCGCCTCCCAGCACGGATCCTGCTGCGCTGGCCACCCGGCGCGGAACCGCGGTGCATGCGGTCCTGGAGCGCCTGGACCTGGCCCAGGCCGTTTCCTGGGGCCTTTCGGAGATCCGCCGCACCATCCACCAGATGGTCCGCCAGGGATGGCTTACTCCGGAGGAGGGCCGGCTGGCCGCCCCCTGGGCGGACCGCATCATGGCCTTTTGCCGCAGCAACCTCGGCAGGCGCGTGGCCGCGGCCAGCAGCGCCGGCAAAGTCTGGCGCGAGCTGCCCTTCACCTTGGGCCTGCCTGCTGCCCAAGTGTATCCGGACCTGCTGGCACAGCACCCGGCCGCGGGGCGTCTCCCTGCGGTGCCTTTGGCTTCCCAGGGCCCAGGTTTGCCGCCCTCGGCCGAGGAGGAGCGGCCGGCTCCCGCCCTTCCACCCGAGTTGGGCCCCGAGCTGGTGGTGGTGCAGGGTATCATCGACCTCCTGTGGGAGGAGGACGGCCGCTTCATTTTGCTGGATTTCAAGACGGACCGGGTTCAGCCGGGGAAGGAAGCGGAGACCGCCCGGCTTTACGCAGCCCAGATTGCCTGCTACCAAGAGGCGGTCCGCACCATCGTTCAGACTGCGCCCGCCGAATCCTATCTGTATTTTTTGCATACAGGAGCCGTTGTACCCATGGGCTGAGGGTGACGAACAGATAGCTTGTTCGTGGACATTTGTGTTATAATGTGGTATGATATCGATTGGTGATGCCGATGAAGTTGAGCGAATGGGCGAGGCGGAATGGGGTCTCGTATAA
>JADBKO010000062.1 GCA_014896355.1 Bacillota bacterium | reverse complement strand
GGATGGGATCGCTCATGGTATAATGATTCTGGTGATTGCCATGCCAAGGCCGCCCAAGTGCCGATGGGTGAGGTTCATTCCGGGCACCACGTTTTTCCGGCCGGTGGGGGTGCCCGGCCCTCAGCTGCAGGAAGTGGTTCTGAGCGTGGAGGAGCTGGAAGCCCTGCGCCTGAAAGATCTGGAAGGCCGGGACCAAGAGCAGTGTGCCGCCAGCATGCAGATTTCCCGCCCCACCTTTCAGCGCCTGTTGGAATCCGCCCATCGCAAGGTGGCCGAGGCCTTGACTGCCGGCAAGGGCATCCGCATCCAAGGCGGAAACTTTCGTGTCCGTGCCGACGCTTTGCAGCAATCCCCGGAAGGGACGCAGGCGGGGGAAGCCGACGGCCCAGGCGCTCCAGGCCCGGGTTTGGAGCCCGGGTCAGCACACTGGCAGGGGCCGGGGCCCGCCGGGGCACCGGGGCACGGCCGCCGTTGCGGTGCCCGCCGGCCGGGATGGCCCGGACCCGGTCCCGGGCCGACATAAGATTCCGACGAAAAATAGCGCCCGTCGCTATCTCCTTGGAAGGAACCGGGGGATTCGAGAGCTAATCTGTTTTTGGTTCCTTCTTGTCTTCTGTTTAAGAACCAGCCGGGCATCTGGCGCATCGCGCGAGACTGCCGCGGGGCCAGAAGCCGGTTGAGAGGGGGGGGGGCCGCCGTGGCCATGAGCGACGCCAGGCCAACAGCCCATGCCGGGGCCCACAGAGAGGGCAACCCACACGACCCATCCATTGCCTCCGGCCCACCCATGCCTGCGGGCCAGCAGCCCAACCGCTACGCACAGTCGTTGTCCACACCCGGCAGCTTTTCCGTGACCTGGGAGCTGGTTCCCGGCCGGGGAGCCCGCGAGCCTGCTCAGGAACAGGCTCTGAGCAACGCCCTGGAGGCCGCCCGGGGCGGCAGGATCCATGCCCTGACCATCACGGACAACCCCAGTGGCCGCCCGGCCCTCTCGCCGACCATGTTGGGCATCGAGATCCGGGCGCTGGGCATTGAACCCCTCGTTCACCTAACCTGCAAAGACAAAAACCGGGCCCAGCTGGAAAGCGAGCTGTATGCCCTGGCCCGGGCGGGGGTGCGCAACATCCTGGCCCTCAGCGGGGATTACCCGGTGGAGGGGCATCAGGGCCGTCCCCGGCCGGTATTCGATCTGGACTCCGTGCATCTTTTGCAGCTCATCGGCAGCCTTAACAATGGGCTGCCGGTGGAAGGGCCCAAGGGCGTGGCCCCTCTGCAGCCCACGCAGTTTTTTGCCGGAGCCGCCGTCTCCCCGTTCAAGCGGGAGGAGGCGGAGGTTCTGACCCAATACTACAAGCTGAAAAAGAAAATCGAGGCCGGGGCCCGCTTCGTGGTGACCCAGGTGGGATATGACGCCCGCAAGTTCCACGAGCTGTTGCTCCTGGTTCGCGAGCAAGGCTGGAACGTACCGCTGATCGGCAACGTCTATGTGCTGACCTATCCGGCGGCCCGCCTGATGAATGCCAACGAAGTTCCCGGCTGCGTGGTTCCCGATTCGTTGCTTCGGCAGGTGGCCGCCGAGAGACAGGCGCCGGACAAGGGCAGAGAAGCCCGGCTGTTGCGGGCGGCCAAAATGGTGGCCATCCTCAAAGGCATGGGGTACGACGGTGTCCATATCGGCGGACACGGGCTGAAGTATAACGACGTGGAATTCATCCTGGCCAAGGGCGAAGAACTGGCTGCGAACTGGGAGGCCCTTCTCCCCGAATTCGACCACCCCCAGCCAGGGGGATTCTATCTGTATCAGCGGGACCCGGAGACAGGCCTCAATTTGCCGCAGCGGGCACCTCTGGGACGGCCGCAGCGGGCGCCGGGGTCCTACCGGGTACTGCGCTTCCTGCACCGGTGGTTCTTCACGCCCAAACGGGGCTTTTTCGGCGTCATGCAGGCCACAGCCCGCGCTGTGGACGGATCACGGCTGGAAGGAACCTTTGATTTCCTGGAGCACCTGACCAAGTCCGTCACCAATGATTGCCAACACTGCGGCGACTGTGCCTTGTTTGACGTGGCGTATCTGTGCCCCATGTCCCAGTGTGCGAAAAGCCAGCGCAACGGGCCTTGCGGAGGCAGCCACGAAGGCTGGTGTGAGGTGTACCCGGGCAAGCGCAAGTGCGTCTATGTGCGGGCTTACGAGCGCCTCAAGGCGTACGGGGAGCAAGAGACACTGGCGGCGTATACGGTCCCGCCGCCGGACTGGAGCCTCTATCATACCTCCTCCTGGCTCAATTACTTCCTGGGCCGGGATCATACCGCCCGCAGGTTAGGCATCCGGCCGCCGGCCCAACCGCCGGCCCCGTCGGGCGAAGGCGTCCGGCACGGGGTGGCAGAGCCCCAGGCCGGCCGCCCGCAAGCACAATCCTGAGCCGGCTTTTCCCCGGGAGAGCGCAGGAAAGCGCCTTCTCCGGCCTTCCCCGGGTTCTCAGGGGGTCTCAGGGCTGGCCGCCGGCGGCCCAGGCAAAGACCAGGTTGCCGGCCACCAGGGCCTTCGGCAGGCTTAACAGAAAGGCATTGGTGGTGTGGGCGGGGTCGTAAAAGTACAAGGCACCGTGCGTGGGATCATTGCCCCACAGCGCATCCAGCACCGCGGTGTAGGTGAATCCCATGGGCGTAGCCTGATCGTACCAACCATTGGCGTACGCTTCGAATTGCCAGGGCTGCTGCAAGACTCCGTCCAAGGTGTTGGGAAACAACGGCGACCGGATCCGGTTCAGGATGACGCTGGCCACGGCTTGTTGACAGACATACGGCTCACCGCCGGCCTCGGCATAGGTGATACGGGCCAGCTTGTGGAAATCCGCCAGGCTCCAGCCGGCGGGTACCTGGATCTTCTGCAGGCTTTCCCATCCTGTGGTAGGCGCGTCCACCAGAAGCACCTGGCCAGGGATCAGGTCCGCGGAGCTCAGCCGGTTCAGCGCCGCCAGCTGCGAAGCGTTCTCCCCCACCCGGGCCGCCACAGTGTAAAGCGTATCCTGCCACTGCACAACGTACAGGTAGGCGATGGTGACGCCGCTCCGCCCGGGTGCCGGCGCGGGGATCGGAGGCGGGGGAGCGGGCTGCGGCGGCAGATTGGTCTGCCAGGGGATGATGAGCCGCTGGCCCGGCCACAAATCGCTGCCGGACATCGCGTTGACCTGGCGGATGCGGGCAGCATCCACGCCGAACCGCTGCGCCAGCAGGAAGAGGGTGTCGCCGGGCTGCACGCTGTACAGCCAGCCCTGTTTTTGGGCGTCGGGGCCGTAGGCCGGCCCAGAAGGGATCAACAGGACCTGGCCGGGATAAATCCAGGCACCCTGTAGCCCATTGACTGCGCGGAGCGTGGACAACGATACAGCGGTACGTTGGGCGATCCAATACAGCGTGTCACCGGGGCGTACGGTATAAAGGTAATCTGCCCGGGCCTGCCCGGCGGCGAACCCCAGGGCGGCCACCCACAACACGGCGGCCAGGACAGCGGGCAGTCTTGCGGCGGTCTTGTGCTTGCACCCGGCCATGTTGTTCCATCTCCCTCGCTGTAATTCCCAGCGCTGTGATTCCCAGATGCGAAGGCCCTGGAAACGCAGGAAACCGCAGCATCTGCCATGATTTTACCCGACTGCCATTCGGACCCTCAATGTCTAATTATTTCCAGTCGCAACCCGACCTTTGTGACCCGGCCGCCTCCCAGGTTCACCCCGGCTGGTCCGGCCAATGGAATGGACGGCACGCGTCCGCGGCGTTGCCGGCGCTCCCACGCTACCAGCAGTTCCATAAGGACGGAGGCCGCAGGTTTGCGATAAGCTGGCTTTATGAACAGAGGAATGGGACCAAGTAGGGGAAGTGCTGGCCTGCCGGGCGGATTGCTGGCCGCGCTGGCCGTGCTCCTTTGCATGGCCGTGTCCGCTGCGCCCGGCGCGCCGGCAGCCGCAGCGCCAGCGGCGGCCGGGACGGATCGTTTACAGCTCACACTCACGCTGGGCGATGCCGTCTGGAGCCGTACGGCTCCGGCCGGTTCCACACCACGGCAAGCCTTTTCCCTGGCCGGATCCCTGGGGGCAAAGCCGGGATGGCTCTGGCAGGTGGCCTATGACTCCTGGCGCAAGCCCTGGGAGCTGCCCCTCACACCCCTGGCCCAAACCGGCACCTGGCTGTTGACGCCTTCGGAAGGCACGGCACAAGTCAGCGCTTGGTCTCTGCGCCTACAAAACGCAAACAATCGGCTGGCGCTGGGGCCCTTCGAGGCTCGCTGGCAGGATGCCTTTCTATCCCTGGACTGGCCCCTGACCGCCTTCAGCTGGGAGCACCGGACGGAGCAGGGGCTGCTGACCTTTTTCCGGGCCAATGTCTACCAGCACTCTGCGCAGGAGCAATTCCCGGGCGGCGGAAACACCGGAACCTTTGCCCTCCGCCACGGCGACATCGTTTCCGGGTCCGAGTTTGTGCAGGCACAGGTCTTCGACCCGGCCAACGGGCAGATCGTGGCCGCATGGCACCCCGCCTACTATCTGGATTACCGGCAGGGGCTGCTTTTTTTCTCCGGGCCCCTGCCGGCCAGCCTCAACGGCCTTCCTGTCCGCCTGTGGGTGAGCTACGATTACGTCCAGCCCTCTTTGCCGCCAACAGGGGCCGTCACGGGTCTGGAATGGACAGGCCAGGTGGGTGCACTGCGGCTCCACCTGCAGGGGTGGCGGGATACCTATCCTCGTACCGCCTGGCAGGGCCTGGCGCTCGGCTGGCAGGCCCCGCCTTGGTCCCTGGGCCACGGCGCCTACCAGCTCACCTTGGGCGGCGAAGCCGCAGTCTCTCAGGTGCCCGGAGCCCAGGTCTCCCCCGCGGGTTTCCCTGCCGCGAACCCGCCCCCGGCCGCGCCGTCCACCGTTCTGGCGCCCGCCTGGATATGGCGGGTCCAGCTGCAAACCCGCCGCAATACTCTGGGCCTGCGCTGGTTCTCCAGCAGTCCCCACTTTGTCGCCGGCGGCAGCCCAGAGATTCCACCCGGGCATGCCGGCTGGCGCCTGAACTGGACCGGCAGCACCGGCCAACCGGGGTGGTCTGCGGGCCTACAATGGGAAAGGGATGCGGATGCCTCGCTGCAGGACTTTCCCGTGGAGGTGCGCCAGGAGCAAGGCTCCGTATCTCTCAGCCGCAACTTCGGCGGCGGAAGTTCCCTGCAGGCGTCCTTCAGCCGGGGCTACAGCACGCCTCTGGCCGGCCTCCGGCAGCAGGAACAGCTGACTTACCACCGGCAGGGGCAGCTTTGGGTGTTGGAAGGGGTCGTGAGCCACGAACAGGCACAAAACTGGCCCACCGCCGGCCTGCCCTCCGACCGCCAGGTCTGGGAGAGCTGGCTTTGGGCTTCACAGCCTGCCCCGCCGACGGCGCAAGCAAAAACAGCGCCGGCCCTGGGTACCGGCTCGGGACCCTATGCCCGCGTGGGAACGCGGTGGGTCGCCGGGGGCGGCAACCGGTACCACCAGGCGTACGGAGAGGCCGGCTGGCAGGGCTTCCTGGCCCGGGGCGGGAATTGGCAGACCGGATTGAGCGCCACCTACACCTTCGCAGCCTCCGGCTCCACCGCGCCTGCCGCCGGACCGGATGCCGGCGCACCCTCCAGCCCCGGATCCGGAGTCGCGGCGCCGGAGGCACCGGCGCCGCCTGGGCAGGGCTGGCGCCTTTTCTGGCAGGGCCGCGTTCTTTATCCTCTGAACCCCCGCTGGCAGCTGGCCCTTTCCTGGCAATGGCTGCCGGGCAGCAGCGACGGCCTGCAGATGCCATCCCAGCAGGCCAGCCTGAGCCTCAATGGACCACAAGCCGGCTTGTCCTATGCTTACCAGGCATATGGCTCCTGGCGCCAGGTCCAGTGGCAGGGGTGGGGCAGATTGCAGCTCCCCTGGCGGATGTATGCCGGGCTGCAACTCAGCCGGGGCATTGCCGACTCGACTCAGACCCAGGTGCAGGTGGAACTGGGACGGTCCTTTACGCCACGCTTTTCTGCCGGGCTGGTGGCAGGCAGGGCGGCGCTGGAGACCCCGGCTGGCAGCATTCAGCAGCAGGCCATGGCCGGCGTGGAAGCCACCTACCAGGTCGTGCCCGGGCTATCCCTGGCTGCCGGCTACACCTTCGCTTTGGCGGGCACGGCGCCGCCCAAGCCGGCCGGAGGAGCCCCAGGCGCAACGGCTGCGGCCGCAGCGGCTCCGGCAGCGGGCGTCCAGGCCGGCGGGATTCCCAGCTTCACGCCCGGCCCCTGGCTGCGATTGGTGTTCCGGCCCCCCGTGACCAGCCCCGCCAGCCCACCCTAAAGCCGCGCCAACAGCCGGGCCAGGGCATTTCAGCCCACGATGTCTTCACCGCCATCCACTCCGATGACATTGCCGGTGATCCAATGCGTGCCGGCCCCCGAGAGGGCCACAATGGCGGCGGCCACGTCTTCCGGAGTGGTCAGGCGGCCATGGGGGTTGCGGCGCCGGGCTTCCGCCACCATCTCTTCGTGGCCGGGAATCTTGCGCAAGGCCGGGGTGTCGGTGACCCCGGCCCGGATGGCGTTCACTGTGGCACCCAGGGGGGCCAGTTCCAAGGCCAACTGGCGGCAATGGGATTCCAGGGCGGCTTTGGCCGCCGACACAGCGCCGTAGGTCTTCCAGACCCGGTGCCCGCCGGAGCTGGTCATGGCGTAGATCCTGCTTCCCCGGCCGATGAGGCCGTGGGCCACCAGGCCCTGCACCCAGTACACCAGGCTGTTGGCCATGACATCCAACGTCATCTCCAGCTGGGCCTTGGTCGTGGCATCCGCCCCGGCTTCCGCCAGAAACGGTTTCAGGGATCCGAACGCCAGCGAATGCAAAACCACACCCACCTTGGGCCCGCTGGGCGGAGCACTGAAATCCGGCCCGGCCAGCGCGGCCAGGACTTCCTCCTGCTTGGCCGAATCTGCGGCATTCACATTGAAGAAAACCGCCCGCACTCCGGCGGCGGTGATCTCCGCCCGGATCTCCTCCACGTGCGCCAGACCGGCCTTGCGGTCCAGATGGACTCCGCAGATGTTCATGCCGGCGCGGGCCAAAGCCTTGGCCGCCGCCTCGCCGAAACCGCTGGACGCACCCAGAATCAGCGCCCAACGGCCGGCCTGGCCCTCCCCACTCCCGGCCGGACCGGCCCCCGCCTGGCCTGCCTTGAAGCCGCTGTCTTCTGTCATCTGATCCACACTCCCCTTGGCCCCCCAGAGCCCCTGCCGCGCGGGCGGCCCGGCGGCCCAGAGGGTTATGACCTGGTGCTATGATCAGGCGATTATGCCAAAGTATTCGCCGGGTTTCCGTGCATAACCTGCCAGGGCCGGCAGAAACTCTACCACAGGGGTTCCCAACGGGTATTTCCGAACCCTTTGAAGGAGTCATGCCCGCCATGCACGGCCCCCGTTTGCCCCGCCGGTGGGCGCGGCCACCCCGCGCCGCTCCGGCCCCCGGCACCGACGACCAGGCCTCCAGCCCCGCTGTCCTCCCTCCGCCCGGACAGTTCCGGCCGTCCGCAGGGAAATCCGTCCCTGGGGCGGTGCCGCTGCCCAGCCCGCCCGGCGGTCCACAACCCCCGCAGGGAGACCGTCTCCCACCGGAGGTGCATTTCGGCGGAGCGCCCACTCCACAGCCCCCCTCCCCCGTGGAGCGTGTCCTGACGGAGCAGGAAATACCGGTTCCCATCAGCGCGTCTCTGGAGGCGAACCTGGCCTGGCTCAAACAGGCCTTCGGCGCAGCCTCGGATCTGGTGGTGCGGCGTTTCCGCCTGGGCCCCCGAACGGGTCTTTTTGCAGCCGCAGTCTTCCTCAACCATGCCGTGGATATGAGCACCGTGAACGGGCTGATTCTGAAGACAGCCATGGAAGAGCCGGTGCACCCGGAAACGCTGCCGTATGGGCGCCAGTTCAACCCGGTGGCGTTTGTCCAGTATCTTTGGGAGCACATGTTTCCCGTGGCGAAGGGGCAGGTCATCGCCCGTCTGGACGAAGCCCGCAACGCAATTCCTGACGGCGCCCTGGTGATCCTGCTGGATGGCTTTGTGCAAGGGCTGGTCCTGGAAGTGCAAAAATGGCCGAAACGCCAGCCCACGGAGCCCTCCGGCGAAGCGGTCATTCGCGGGCCGCATCTGGGATTCGTGGAAGACCTCTCCACGAACTGTGCCCTGATCCGTAACCGCCTGCGCCACGCGGACCTGCGCATCGAGCAGCTGGCTATCGGCCGCCGCAGCCGCACCGCGGTGGCGCTGGTATACATCCATGGCCTCACCAACCCGCAGCTGGTGGCGGAGGCCCGGCGCCGCCTGTCCTTTATCGACACCGACGTCATCACCGACATCTCCCTCGTGGAAGGATTCATTCAGGATGCGCCGTACTCGGTTTTCCCAACTCTGCAAAGCACCGAGCGCCCGGACCGGCTGGAGTTTTTCCTGATGGAGGGGCGGCTGGCCGTTCTGGCCGACGGTAGCCCCCGGGCTCTGGTGGCTCCCAGTGTGTTCTGGGATCTGTTCCAGTCTCCGGAGGACGCCTACCACCGCTTTCCCTACCCCTCCTTCATGCGGGCGCTGCGTCTGGTCGCTGGGCTGCTTTCCCTTTTTATGCCTTCTCTGTATGTGGCCATTGTCACCTTCCATCCGGAGATGATTCCCACGGATCTGGCCATGGCCATCGCCGCCTCCCGGGCCCCCTTGCCCTTGCCGGCGGTGGCTGAAGCCTTCCTCATGGAGCTGGCCATGGAGATGGTGCGGGAAGCCGGGATCCGCCTTCCCAGCCCCATCGGGCAGACCATTGGCATCGTGGGAGCGGTGGTTCTGGGCCAAGCCGCGGTGGCAGCCCGGATCGTCAGCCCCCTCATGGTCATTGTGGTGGCTTCTACGGCCATCGCGTCCTTTGTGGTGCCGTCCTTCAACATTGTCGTCGGCATTCGCCTGCTGCGTTTCCCGCTACTGCTCTTTTCCTCCACTCTGGGCCTCTACGGGCTGATGGTGGGTTTCGTCGCCATCGTCTTGCATCAAGTAGGACTGAGCTCCTTCGGCGTCCCGTATATGACCCCCCTGGCGCCCCAATATGCGAGCTCCGCCCGGGAGACCATTCTTCACACGCCGAGCTGGAGGGGAAGCCTGCGCCCCCGTTGGTTGCACCCCCAGGAGCGCCAGAAACAAGCCTGGTTCACCCGGCTCTGGGGACAGGGCGACCTGAACCTGTTGCGACGGGCCCGGCGCAGGAAGGCGGCACCATGCGCGGGCCCAAATCCAACCCCGCAGAACCCGGATCCGCAGCCGCCCTGTGGCTGACCCGAAGGAGGTTCCCGTTTGGAGGTTCTTTGGAGGTTGAGGTATGAAAAGCGAATCCCATCTGAGCCAGATCCAACTGATGCTCCTCACCGCCATGGGCGCGGGAGGCACCGTCTATCTCACCCTGCCCCGGGTGCTGGCCTCCCTGGCCGGCGAGGCGGCCTGGGTGGCGGCATTGGTGGGGTGGCTCGCGGCCCTCCTGGCCATTGGAGCGCCAGCGCTATTGGCCATGCGTTTTCCCGGCCAGGTCCCTGGGGAATACCTGCCCATTCTGCTGGGAAGGTGGGGAGGCAAAGCGGTGCTGGCGGTGTTTTCGCTGTTTTTTCTGTTGGTCAACGTATCCGCCATCCGGATTTTCGTCGACGTCTTCGCCGCCGCCGTGCTCACCGAGACGCCCCTGGCCGTCTTGACCACGATCTTTCTGGGAGTGCTGGCTTATGCCCTGTATCTGGGAATCGAAGCTCTGGCCCGCCTGACGCAGCTGTTCTTCCTGGTCATCTACGGGCTCTTTCTTTTCGTGCTATTCACCTCCCTTTACCGGATCGACGGTTACCTGCTCTTGCCGGTCTGGCAAAACGGGTTGGGCGGCATCGCGCGGGGAGCCTGGCACGTCCTGGCGTATGCCAGCGAGGCGGTCTTTCTGCTTTGGCTTGTGCCTTTGGTGCGGCAGCCCCAGCGGGCTTGGAAGGACGCGGCTGCAGGCATTTTGCTCTCGGGGATCCCGGTGGTCGGCTTCGTGACGGTGACCATTGGGGTCTTCAGCGCCGCCAGTGCCGAGACCATCGCCTTTCCTACGCTGAGCCTGTCCCGCCTCATCGAGCTGGGCCGCTTCTTCCAGCGGGTGGAGGTGCTGTCGGTCATCGTCTGGTTCGTGGCATCCTTTTTGAAGCTGGGCATCCTCCACTATGTAAGCTTGGTGAGCCTGCAGAATCTCTTCGGGATGACAACCTACCGCCCCCTCATTCCAGTGGTGCTGGCCATTACCCTGGCAGGGGCTTTGGCCGTGCCAGATATGTTCGCCAGTTTTCTTCTCAATGCGTTCTATTTTTCCAGGCTGGCGCCGTGGGTCGGCTTCGCCCTGCCTTTTCTGCTCTGGCTGTTGGCCCTGGCCCGGCACCT
>JADBKO010000061.1 GCA_014896355.1 Bacillota bacterium | reverse complement strand
GGGGCGCCCCCCTGCAGGGGCTGCCGGCGGGTGCGGTCCCCAACCAGAAACCGCCCCAGACCGGCCTGGCATGGGTCGCCGGCGGGGCCAGCCAGCTCACGCAGATGAGCGATTTCTTTTTCTGGACGGCCTGGCTGTCGGCAGCGAACCGGCCAGGTCTGCAGCACTCTTACACCAACAACTGGCCCTACGACCCGGCCGCCGGAAACACCCTGAGCTGGGACGCAGTGCTCTGGAGCGCCGTCAGTGTAGCCCTGCTGGTGTTGATGCTGGGCCTGGTCTACTACGTTTATAACCGCTACCGGCTGGATATGGAGGACGCCTACACCTCTTTCCCTCGTCTGGAGCTGGAGCAGGTGGGGGTCACCGAGAGCCAGCGCAAGACCGGGAAGTTCTTCGTCGGGGTGGCGCTGCTTTTCCTGGCGCAGGCCCTGCTGGGTGGGCTGCTTTCGCACTACTACGTCACGGGCAACGATTTGTACGGATTCGATATCAGCCACCTGCTGCCCTTCAACATCGCGCGCACCTGGCATCTGCAGTTGGCGATCCTTTGGACTGCCACCGCGTGGCTGGGAATGGGCCTGTACGTCTCCCCGGCAGTGGTGGGGGGGAGCCCAAGCGCCAGGGACTGTGGGTGGACGTTTTGTTCGGCGCGCTCCTGGTGGTCGCCGTGGGAAGCCTTCTGGGCGAATGGCTGGGGACCCGGGGCGCGCTGGGCAGTCTGTGGTGGCTCTTCGGCCAGCAAGGCTGGGAGTACCTGGAGGCGAGTTTCTAAAAAGCTGGCTGGAAACGGACGTGCAGCCGAACCTGCGCGCACATACAGTCCGGGACTACGAATCCATTATCAGGTGCCATCTGATTCCGGCCATCGGCGCAATCCCTCTGCAGCAGTTAAGCCCGCTCCACGTTAAGCAGATGCTGCAGGGACTGCAGAGGAAGCCACGCAGAAAGACCGGTGATTCCCTTCTGGGGACGCCCTTGACTCCATCTAACCCGGATAGGACTTTTTCGAGATTGTGCGAGGAAGCGAATGTGCGGCGAATCAGGTTCCATGACTTACGGCACTCAGCAGCCACCTTGGGAATCCGCGCCGGGATTCCCCTAAAGGTAATCAGCGAACGGCTGGGACATTCGACCATCGCCTTAACCGCCGATACCTACAGCCACGTATCAGCAGATATGCAGATGGAGGCCGCCCGGAAAATCGCCCAAGAGCTGGGCCAGTAAACGGCAGAAGGCCAGGAGCAGGAACCGTTCCCGCCCCTGGCCTTCTTTCTTGCCTGGGATTTGATGGAGATTAGATTTTCGGTTTGGACTTGATCCCCGCTCTATTCAAAATGCCCTTCGTTGCTGGTAGCCCCGGCGAGAGTCGAACTCGCGGCACACGGTTTAGGAAACCGCTGCTCTATCCACTGAGCTACGGGGCTGCGCGCCGCGACACACACGGCTGCGGCTGTGCACAAGATCATTTTAGCACTGTCCTGGGGTCCGCACAAGGTCCCGGGAATCCCCGGGATCCCCGGGCACGCCCAATCTGCGCCGTGTGGCGCCATAGTACCCGATCAGAAGCGCCAGAAGGATGACCGTGGCGAAGACTGTGCCCTCAGGCCCATACGGGACGCCTGACAGAAGGCTGTTGGCCCCCGGTTCCGGCTTAAAAACCAGGAATCCGCGTGGGCCAAGCGAGGGGTTGATGGCCACCTGTAGCAGGTGCGTCTGCACCCAGTCCCACGCAAAATGGAAGCCGATGACCGGCCAGAGGCTGGCATGGAAAAGAAACATCAGGGAAAGCAGAACGGCCACGATCAGGGTATTGAGGAAGGCCAAAGGTGCATAGCCGGGATTGACGAAATGGGCCAAGGCGAAGACCAGCGCCGAGACAACCACGGCCGCTTTCACGCCGTGGCAACGCTGGAGGGCCGTCTGTAGGTAGCCCCGGAAGAGAAGCTCCTCGACGACGCCGACAGCTGCAAACTTGAACAGCCCACCCACGGGAAAGATCCAGAATGGGCGGACCCAGCCTTGGGCGGCCGCAGCCTCCCACAGGAAGGGGTCAAACCGGATGGCCCCCGCGGCATATTGCAGCAGTGGCACCAGCGCCACAGCAATGGCCCCCATTGCCGAGCCCAGAAGAAATGCCAAGAGGCAGGCGCGGGCAGGTCCCGAAAGCCCGACCTCGGCCATGGCGCGCTTTTCCAGCTTCGTCTGGAGCAGGCGAATGAACCAAAGGGCCCCAGCGATGGTCAAGGCGGCGGATATCCCTTCGCGGAAGGGAGGCTGATTTACGGCCGCCCCGGCAGGAAAAAGCAGCCCGGGAATCAACCCGACGAACTCTATGACGACCAGGGCAGCTATTACGGCAAAAACGCGGCCGGCGGTGCCGGGCAGCATGCTACGCTTTGCTTCCACTTCCGGGTCCCCCTTTCCCTTCGGATCTGCCGGGTTCGTCCAGGACGCGGGTGACTTCTTCCAGGGCGCGCCGACCGCGCGGACCAGGGATTTCGTCGGGATAACCTACCGGTACCAGTACCACAGGGCGCAGGCGGCCCGGGGCGGCCCCTACGATACGGGCCACCTCGCCTTCGTCGAACGCCCCGACCCAGCAAGTCCCCAGGCCGAAGGCCACGGCAGCCAGCATCAGATTCAGAGTGGCGGCTGCAGTGTCCTGCAGGCAGTAGAGCAACCGTCCGCGGGCCCCGTAGCTGGCCTCGGCGCGGGACAGATCCGCACACACCACTACGACGACGGGAGCTTCCGCCAGGAAACCCTGCCCGCCGGCAGCGCGGGCCAGCTCCTGGCGTAGGTGGGCATTCTTGACCACGTAGAAGAACCAGTCCTGGGCATTGCCGGCGCTGGGAGCCAGCGTGGCTGCTTCCAGCAAGCGGCCCAGAGTGCGATCTGGCACGGGATCCGGCTTGAATCTGCGGATGGAGCGCCGTTCCCGCAGGGCGTCCATCAGGTCCTTGGTCATGGGTATCGCCTCCTGGAAAGGTCATGCCCGTCCTGTAGGGTGCCCGGAAAACGGACTGGAAAACGGGAACCTCCGCCAACGCCCGGGAAGGCGGCAGCCAAGAACCGGCCCCATCATGCTCCCAGGCTCACCCGGCGACAGCGCAGAGAGCCGCCCTTTGCGTCAGACCGCGCCAGCGGACAACACGTCCCGCAGGGGTGCCACGTGGACGCCGTGGGCCTCCAGGCGCTGCCGCAGGGAGCGGACCAACTGGACGGCCCCCGGCGTATCGCCGTGGACGCAAAGGGTCTGGGCCCGAAGCGGGATGACGGCGCCGCTGCCGTCGCGTACCCGGATTTTCCCCTGCACGGCGATTTGCACAGCGTTGGCCGCCACTTCCTCAGCATCCGTGACCAGGGCGCCGGGCTGCCCCCGGGGGATCAGAGACCCGTCCGCACGGTATCCCCGGTCTGCGAACGCCTCTGCTGCCACGGCCAGCCCGGCTTCCAGGCCCGCCTGCACCAGCTGGGACCCGGCCGGTCCCATCAGGATCAGGCTTCGGTCCACGGAGGCCACGGCGCGGGCTATGGCCTGGGCCAGTGCCCCGTCACGGGCTGCCAGATTGTAGAGGGCTCCGTGAGGCTTGACGTGTTGCAGCACCACGCCTTCGGCCTGGGCCAGGCCCCAGACAGCCCCGATCTGCCAGAGCACGTAGTTTTCCACCTCTTGGGGGCTCAGATCCATGTTGCGCCGGCCGAACCCCTGCAGATCCGGAAACCCGGGATGAGCGCCCACAGCCAGCCCCAGCCTGCGGGCAGCCCGGAGGGTGCGGCGGAGCACCATGGGATCGCCGGCGTGCAGGCCACAGGCCACGTTCACGGAGGTCACATAGGGCATGATCTCTTCGTCGTTCCCCAAGGTATACGGGCCGAAACTCTCACCCAGATCGCAGTTGAGGTCGATGAGCATGGCGATTCCTCCCACATGCCGGCGCCGCGGCCGCCGGCCTTCATAACGCCAGGGCCGCGCCGTCCTTGCGGGGCTCGGAGCCGGCGATGAGCACGCCGGACTCGGGATCGCGCCAGATCATCTGGCCGCCGCCGAAACCGGCCATCTCCGGGTCCACCCGCACATGATGGCCCCAGCGCGCCAACTGCCGGGCGGTTTCCGCCGGGATGACGCTTTCCAAAGCCACGGCAGGCCCGCCCAGCACCCGCAGCCGGGGAGCATCGATGGCCGCCTGCGGGTTGAGCCCGTAGTCCACCACTCCCACGACCACCTGTACATGGCCTTGGGGCTGCATGTCACCGCCCATGACGCCGAAAGCTGCCAAAGGCACCCCGCTGCGGCTGATGAACCCGGGGATGATGGTGTGGAACGGCCGCTTGCCGGGGGCCAGGCGATTTGGGTGCCCTTCCTGCAGCGTGAAGCAGGCGCCGCGGTTCTGCAGAGAAATGCCTGTGCCTGGGACCACCACTCCGGAGCCAAAGCCCATGTAATTGGACTGGATGAACGAGACCAGGCGCCCCTCTCCATCCGCGGTGCACAGATAGACTGTGTCGGCCCGTTGAGGCAGACCCGGCGTGGGCGAAGGGTTCGCCAGGCAGCCGCCCTCCCCTTCGCCGTCATCCCGCCAAGTCTGCGGCTGCCTGATCAGGGCGCGGCGCGCCTGGGCGTATCCTTTGTCCAGCAGAGCCTCTGTGGGCACGGAGGCCACGGCGGGATCTGCGATATAAGCGTAGGCGTCGGCGAAGGAGAGTTTCAGCGCCTCGATGAGCAGGTGGAGCTGGTGCGCCGAAAGATGCGGCAGGCGCGCCATGTCAAACCCTTCCAGGATGTTCAAGGCCATGAGGGCGGCCAACCCCTGGCCGTTCGGCGGAATCTCCCAGATATCAAATCCGCGGTAGGAGGTGGAGATGGGCTCCACCCATTCCGCCCGGTGGCGGGCCAGATCGTCGCGGGTGATGAACCCGCCGGTGGCAGCGGCCCAGGAAGCGATGCGTTCGGCCAGGCCGCCCCGGTAAAAGGCTTCCCCTTTCGATTCGGCGATCAGGCGCAGGCTGCGGCCCAGGTCAGGGCAGCGGAAAACCTCGCCAGGGCGGGGTGCCCTGCCGTTGACCAAAAACGTCTCGCTGAAGGGGTGGACCAGATCCCCGCTGGAATCCGTTGGAGCCCCGGCCTCCGCCCAGCGCCGGAACCGGCGCTCCGCCGCCTTCCAGTAGCCCGCAATGACGGGCGAGACGGGGGAACCCTGCTCAGCGTATTCGATGGCCGGGCGCAGGACCTCCGTCAACGGCATGCTGCCGAAGCGGTGCGCCAGTTCCACCCAGGCGGAAATTGCCCCCGGCACGGTGATCGGCAGCCAGCCTTCAGAGGGGACCTGGTGCAGACCTCGCCGTGCAAAAACCTCGGGAGTCAAGGCCTGCGGCGTCCGCCCGGAGCCGTTGAGACCGTGCAGCTTGTGGCCATCCCAGACCAGGGCGAAGGCGTCGCTGCCCAGGCCGTTGGAGGTGGGCTCCACCACCGTCAGGGCCGCAGCAGTGGCGATGGCTGCGTCTACGGCGTTACCCCCTGCCAGCAGCATGCGGATGCCTGCCAGCGCCGCCAGAGGCTGGCTGGTGGCTACGGCGCCGCGCAGGCCCAGAACCGGGCTGCGACGGGAGGGGTAAGGCTGCTGAAAGAAAGAAAAGTGCATGCCGTCCGATCTCCCAAATGGATCATCTCGCGCCGGCAACCTCGCGCTAGGGATCCGGAGCTGCGGGCGCCGCCTTCCTGCCATGGCAGGCCCTGCCTGCCTGTGTCCCTGCTGGCCTGTGCCTGGCTTTCGGTATGGCGTTCCACTTTTGCGCCTCGATCCGCGTTCCGGTGGGAACGGCAGCGCCTTCGCCGGAAGCCAGCCACACAAACACTCCGGTGGCAACGGAAGGAGGCGGAGGACTGCCCGGATCCAGCCCCGGGAAACAGTCCCTGTGCAGCTGGGTATCCATATCGCCGGGGTCCACCGCGTAAACCCGGATGCCGGTGCCATCCAACTCCACGGCCAGGGTGCGGGTAAGATGGTCCAAAGCCGCCTTGCTGGCCCCGTACGCGCCCCAGCCTGCGTAGGCGCCGGCTGCCGCGTCGGAGCTGACGTTGATGATGACGCCGCGGCGGCGCTTCAGCATGCCGGCAACGACTTGCTGGATGAACCGGATGGGCGCGAACGTGTTGATGTGAAATACGCGTTCCAGCGCGTCCATGGGATAGGTTTCCAGGAAGCAGAGAGAAGGGGCCCCGATCTGCCCGGCATTGTTGATCAGCACGTCGATGCCGCCAAAACGTTTGCCGGCCGCGCCCACCAGCCGCGGGGCGAAGGCCGGATCCGCCACATCGCCGGCCATGGCCAGCACCTGGGTTCCCGCCGCAGCCAGGCCGTCGGCAGCCTTTTGCAGGGCGGCTTCGTCCCGGGCGCAGAGAACCAGGCGTGCGCCTTCAGCGGCGAACGCCTGGGCCAGGGCCGCTCCCAGGCCCCGGCTGGCGCCGGTAATGAGGACCACCTGGCCCCGTAACGCACCCAACGGATCCATTCCCTCCCCGGCGTGGCCGCGCCGGTTGCGTCCTGGTGCCACGTCCTGGTGCGTATTCTTGGCCGGGACGGGGCATTCCTTCCATTCCGCCGGCCTGCCCGGCAGGAACTCAAGAATGTGGCAAGAATTTCTAAAACCGGGTTTGCCGATGCTCAGGCGAAAGCGGGGGGACGAAGCGAGTGCTGGACTTGCTGAAAAGGGCCGTGGATGAGTTTGTTCAGGCGGGCACCGGCGCCGGGCCGGACACGGGGGGCGCCACCGGGCTCACAGGGGCCGGCCCAGGCGCTGCCGGTTATGTGGAAATCCGCTACCATCGCCGGCTGCAGACGGTGATCAATGTGCGCAATGGGATACTGAAGCGCGCCGAACAGCGCACGCTGGCCGGGGCTGCTGTGCGCTGCCTGGTGGATGGAAGCTGGGGGTTCATCTCCACCTCGGATGTTTCCGAAGAGGGACTGCGCCGCGCCTTGGCCGAAGCCCGGGCTGCCGCGCGGCTGGCGGCGGCGCTCCGGCAGGAGAAGGTTATCCTGGCGCCTGCGCCGATGGGGAAAGGAGAGTTCTTCTCCGGTGTCCCCGCGCCGGCAGCGGCTGGGGCTGCCGGGCCGGCGGAACCTTCGCTGGATCAGAAGATCCGTTACTTCATGCAAGCCGAGGAGAAGCTGCGTAAGTTTTCTTCTTTGATTGCAGGCAGCAATGTGCAATACACGGAGTACCGGGACACCAAGTTCATTGTCAACACCGACGGCGCCGCGGCACATCTGGAGGACTGCAAGCGCAGTGTCCATATCCTCGCCACCGCCCTGCGGGAGGGCGAGCGGGAGACGGGCCAGAGCAACTGGGGCGTCACCGGCGCGTGGGAGGACCTGTTGGCGAAACAGGATGTGGACCAGGCCATCGCCCATGCCGCGGACCTGGCCATCAAGAAGCTGGATGCGGGCCACCCCAAGGGTGGGGTCTATACCGTCGTGTTGGATCCGGGGTTGGTGGGGGTTTTGGCCCACGAGGCCATCGGCCATACGGTGGAGGCCGACTTTGTGTTGTCCGGCTCGGTGGTGAAAGGCAAGATCGGGCAGAAAGTGGCCAGCGATCTGGTGACCCTGGTGGACGACGGCACCGTGGCCGGTGCCGCCGGCGAGGTGTTGGTGGACGACGAAGGGGTGCAGGGCCGGCGCACCGTCATCATTGAAAACGGGGTGCTCAAATCCTACCTGCACAACCGGGAGTCCGCGCATCTCTTGGGGGCCGAGCCACACGGCAATGCCCGGGCCTTTACCTACCGCGACGAGCCCATTATCCGTATGACCAACACCTTCATTCTCCCGGGAGAGGACCGTCTGGAAGACATGCTCGCCGGCATTCAGGACGGGTATTATCTGAAAGACCTGGGCCAGGGCGGCCAAGCCGATGCCACGGCGGAGTTCATGTTCAGCGTGGCAGAGGCCTACCGGATCAAAGACGGCCAGATCGGGGAAATGGTCAAGGGCGTCACCATCTCCGGCCAAGCCTTCGACGTACTGCAAAGCGTGGACGCCGTCAGCGGGGAACTGGAGTTCAAGATGGGGGCGGGACATTGCGGCAAGTGGCAGCCTGCCAAGGTGGACGGCGGAGGCCCGCATATCCGCTGCCGCGTCACCGTCGGCGGGCGGTGAGGCGCAGGCAGGGGCGCCGGGGCTGAACGCAGCGATGCGGCCGGGTGCGGGCGGACGGGCGGAACGAAGGGCGAGAGAGAGGGTCATGAGACCGGCAATACGGGATGGCAGGAGGTTTGGCCGCAATGACAGAAGACATGCAAAAGGCGTTGGACCTGTGTGAAAGCTGGGTGGAGAAGGGGCGGCGCCGGGGTGCAGACGCCATTGAGGTCTATTTCCGCAAGGTGCGCGCCCTGGACGCCCGTTTTGAGAAAAATGATCTGCAGGTTCCCAAGGGGGACGACTACCAAGGCGTGGGCATCCGGGTGGTGCGGAACGGGCGTTTGGGTTTCAGCGCCACCAACGTCCTGGATGAGCAAAGCCTGCAGGAGACCCTGCAGGCGGCGCTGGAGATCGCGGCGGCTTCCCCGGCGGATCCGAACCTGATGCTGCCGGAGCCCGGACCGGCTGCTCCAACTCCGGTGGAGGGGATCTCGGATCCCAGCGGTGCCAGCCTGACGCTGGAGGATGCCATCCGCAAAGGGCAAGCTTTTCTGCAGGCGGCGCGTGATTTCGACGGCCGGGTGACCCTGGACTCCCTGAGCTTTGCCGCGGAAGTGGAGACCCGGGCCATTGCCAGTTCCACAGGCATCCGGGCGGCGGAGAACCGTACGCTTTTCCAGTGCGCGGGCATGGGGTTCGCCCGCGACGGCGAGGACGTTTCTTCCTTCGATATGGCCATGGCGGCCTCCTGCCGGCTGGCGGACGTGCGGCCGGAGGAACTCGGGCGCGACCTGGCCCAACGGGTGGTACGGAGCCTGGGAGCCCGTACCGTTCCCAGCTTTGTGGGCACGGTGGTGCTGCATCCGCTGGCTGCCGTGGATTTGGTTGTGGGCACCTTGGAGCATGCGGCCAGCGCGGAGAGCACGCAAAACGAGATGTCGCCCTGGAAGGGAAAGCTGGGGCAGACCGTGGCCAGCACTCTGCTGACGGTGGTGGACGATCCCCGGATTCCGGGAGGCGCCGGGTCGACGGCCTTTGATCGCGAGGGCATGGTGCCGGCGCGGCTGGAGATCTTGCGCGGTGGGGTCCTGCAAAGCTTTCTACACAATACCTATACCGCCCGGAAGGAGGGCCTGCGGGCTTCCAACGGCCGGGCTGTGGGAACGGATCAGGGCACGCCGGGCGTGGGGGTCCACAATCTGTCCATCGAGCCCGGCGATGTGCCGCTGGAGGCCATGATCCGCGGGATCCGGCGGGGGTTGATCGTGAACCGCTACTCTGGGAGCGCCGATCCGGTCAGCGGGGATTTCTCCGGCGTAGTGAAAGGCGGCATCTACGTGGACAACGGCGCCGCTGCCTATCCTGTTAAGGAAGTCATGATCGCCGGAAACATCTATCAGCTCCTGCGGCAGGTGGCGGCGCTGTCGGCAGAGGTGGGGGTGTACGGCAGCTACCGCATCCCCTATATCCAGCTGGAGGATGTGACGGTGACAGGAAAGTGAGCCGTGTAGCCCGGCAGGTTATTGGGCACACCGTCCTCTGGCGGGCAGCTGCCCTGCTTGTGGTGGGGTGGGGCGCAGCGTGGGTGGGGCCTTCCGGCCCGGGTGCTGTCGTCCGGGCGGCGGCCGCAGGGCCATCGGCGGCGGTGCCGGGGCTTTCTTTGCCCGCTTGGCCCCAGGGGTGGTCCAGGCCACATTTCCTGGGAGTGGATGTGAGTCCTCTGCGTCCTTGGCTGGCAGCAGCGCAGGGAGCGCCGGAAGACGCCCGTCCGGACGTCTCCCGCTTCGGAGCCATGGAACGCGCCGCCGGCGCCGGAGAGCGAGGCGGCGCAAACACCTCCGGAGCTGCCGACTTGGTTTGGGTGGCAGGCTCTTCCTTGGATACGCTGTCCCTGTGGGTGGGCCGTTGGGATCCGGCCCGGGCTGGCCGGGGGGCCCCCTGGGCGCTGAGGAACCCGCGGAAATTGGGCGCTGTGCCGCAGATCTCCGCCCCGCCCAGCGTGGCCCGGGATGCGCAGGGCCAGGCGTATGTGGCGTGGTGTGAGAAGGAGGGGGCAGGAGCTTCCGTGCGCCTGCAGCCGCTGCGGGCGGGCGGCGGGCCTCCTGCCACCTTGCTCAGGCGGGATTGGCCCATTGAATCGGCCTCGTTGGCCCGGGACGGGCAAGGCCGGCTTTGGTTGGTCTGGTTGGAATGGCCTGCAGAGATGGCGGTCTTTGCCGCACCCATCGTTGCGGCTCCGGCCGGGAGGCCGCCGACCCTGGGGCCGCCCGTCCGGGTGGCCCGCAGCCAGCAGGTGTTGCGCCTGCCGAAAGCTGCGGCCTTGGGCGCCGTTCCGGCCAGCACGGCACAGGCCGGTGCGATCCCGGCCCCCGGGCGCCGCGAAGAGAGCGCTCTGGTGGTGGCCTGGGTTCAGGGCCATTCTCTGCTGGCAGCGGCGGTGTGGCGGGACCGGGCTTCCGGCGCTTGGCAGGTGTCGCCTGCGGCTACGCTGGGAGAAGCCTGGGACAAAGAT
Organism: Bacillota bacterium; assembly: GCA_014896355.1. GTDB lineage: Bacteria > Bacillota > UBA5301 > Bu52 > Bu52 > Bu52. Next base: position 23 of record JADBKO010000061.1, on the reverse strand, counting down.
GAAACAGGCCCTGTGGTTCTTTC
>JADBKO010000060.1 GCA_014896355.1 Bacillota bacterium | reverse complement strand
ATACAGCGTGATCTGCTGTGTCCCATCTGCCCAGACCGCCTTCACCCGCCGGCCCAGGGCATCATACTCAAACCGTGCTGCCTCGGCACCGCCCACTGCCACCCGCGAAAGCAATCGGCGTGGGTCGTAGACATAGTCCGTGGCGATGGTGCCCGCGGAGGGGGTGGTTTCCTGCTTGGCCTCCAGCTGGCCGTAGGCGCCCCACGTGTATTGGCTGCTGGACGCATTGGAGCCACTACCACCGCTCCGGGACTGCAGGTAATTGCCTGGCAAGTAGGTGTAGCTAATCTGGCCCCGGGCGTCGCTCCAGACTTCGCGAACGCGGTTCCCTGCACCGTCGTACGCATAGCGCACCACGGCCACGCCGGTCGGCGAGTGCACCTGTGCCGAGGCCAGCCGGCCGGCTCCATCGTACCCGTAATTCAGCGTGAACGGCGCCGCGCCGCTGGCGTCGGTCAGGCTCGCCACGTTCCCTGCAGGCGTGTAGGTGTAAGCCAAGCTCAGTACCGGCGCCGCCACACCCGGCACTGCCGCCGTCAGGCTCAGCAGCCGCCCCCGCACGTCTGGCGTGAAGGTGGTCTCCGCGCCATTGATGGCGCTCATCCCGGTGAGGAACCCGTTGGCGTCGTAGCGGAACCCGGCAGACCGGGGACCGCTCTGGTTCTCGAAGAAACCTGGAATGCGGATGAGCTGGTCCCGCTCGTCATATTCAAATGCCACGTGGGTGCCGTCCGGGTAGGTCAGACTGGTGCGATTCCCTGCCTGATCGTATCCGTACTGCAGCGTGTACGCCGAACCATCGATCAGCCAGCTCTCCTGCTCCAGCCATCCCCGCAGGTTGTACCGGGCACTGACGATGCCGCGCACAGCGCCACCCTCGAACAGCCGCGCCTCCACCACATGACCATCTTTGTCGTGCAGGAACCATGTTTCTACCCGGTCCGCGCCGCCCGGCCGGTAAATCGCCTTACGCATCCGGCCAAGCTGGTCGTATTCATAGCGAACCTCGTCGGCAGTCCCGGCGTCTTCGGCCACCCTCAGCCCCCTGGCGTTGTAAGCGTAGGTGTGCACGGGTTCGGTATCGCCTGGCAGATCCACGGAGGTGGGCTGGTCGAAGGGCAAAGCGTAAGTATAGAACGTGACATCCCGCTGCGGAGGCTGGGACGACGGCGGCAATCCGGGTCCGGGCGGCTTTGAGGGCGGCTGCGGAGGCAGTTTCCCGCCTTCCAGGGGCGGCGGGGGATACGTGGGAGGCTCGTAGGCAGGGGGTGGGGTACCGCTTGTGACCTGATGCCGAACCTCGGTTAGCCGGTCCAGAGAATCGTAGCGATAGACCACCGTCTCCCATGCTGGCGCCTCTGAGCCATGATCTGGCCGTGGGTTGGCCGCTGCCCAAAGCAAACGGTCCGCTGCGTCATACCCCCGGTAGACCGGGTGGCCCTCGGCGTCGACGCTTTTTTCCCAGCGGACATGGCCTGTGCATTCCGCCGGCAGGGCCGGTACGGTGGCAGGGAGAGGCCCGGCGTTCACGTACCAGCTTTCTTCAGCGGCGCCGTCAGGATGGACCGTCTTGATCTTGCGCCCGAATGCGTCGTACTCATAACGGGTTTCGTGGAGGAGCGCGTCGGAATCCGATATCGGCAGGCCTAACGAGTCGTAACGGGTGTGAGCCACCACGTGCCATTGACCTGTGGCGTCTTTCCACTCCGCCAGCACAGAACGTCCGAGGCCATCGTAGGTCTCGCGAGTCTGATGGCCAAGCTCATCCGTGAGGATCACCTGGCGCTGCGCATCCAGGTATTCCCGGGTCCGCACCGGCCGCGGCTCACCTGCATGCTGCGGCGGCAGCTCAGCCCGCGTCAGGCGGCCCAGCCGGTCGTACGCGTAGTTGGTAGACGACGCAGCCGCCTCGTCCTGAGATGTGAAGGTGATGATGCGTCCCAGCGCATCGTATTCAGCCGAGGTGCGCACGACGCTCGTGGAGCCATCCGCCTTTGTCACGGTGGTGGCAATCTGCGCGGGATATGCTTGCCAGCGGGAATCATACGCATAGATGGCCTGTGACTCCGTTATACGCTGACTGCCATCCGGTGACTGCCAGACTGTCACGGATGCGAGATTACCTGGATGCGCCGGGTCATACGTAAATGTCTCGCCGGAAATCATGCTGGAATTAGAGTAGGAGTACAACCACCCCCGGGCTTGAGCAGATTCCACGCCAATGGTGCCAAAATCCGAGCGGACGCGGATGTCCCATAACCCTTCTGCCGGAAGGTCGAGGACGATCGAATCCCTGCCCTCGTGCCACCAGCACCGCCCTTGGTCGTGTCCGTCCGATACAGCGGTCCGCCAACTGCCGGCTACATCCGGCTCGTCACGGCCTTTGTACAGCACACTGTACCATACGGACGAAAACCAGCCCTCGTACCAGTAGACGAGCAACTCCACACGGTGGACGGGCCGTTCCGGGCTCCACATCCAAGAATCCCCTGTTCCGAACCGGGGCATGGTGGGGCCCGAATAGGTGGCTTCCCCGGCTACCACCTCGCGGCCCATAAACGTGCGGATTTCTTCCACGCGTTTCTTGTCCGGGCTGAGCGTATACTGCGTGAACCGGCCTACCCTTTGCGCGGGGTCTGTGAACTCCGCCTCCAGCTCGGGCAACGCATAGGCCCCGTCATACTTGTATTCCTGCCGACGCCCCAGCGGGTCGACCTTTGCCAACAAGTTGCCCTGCTTGTCCCACGAGTACCGGGTAACCTCCGTCCGGGAGTGTCCGCCTACCCGGATCGTTACGGTTTTGACTGTGGGCAGCTGCCGGAAAAAGTAGGCGTAATCCGTGCGCACGGTTTCTGGCTGTAGCCGGTCTGCACCGCTGGCAGAGCCCGTCATCTCGTGACTGCATAGTTGATGCTCCCGATCAAACTCCCAGGATTCAATGGTAGGCGGGATTCCGTTTTCCCCCGCCGGCCGCACGCCCTGCCGGGACGTCGAGTAACGGCCGCGGCCTGGTTCCCAGCTGCCGTACGTGAACCGAGAGCGGCCGTTCTCCTTCGTCACTACTTGGGTACCGGCGGCTGAGACGGTAACGGTGGGGACCTCGTCCCAGCGCTCACCAACCCGATAGAACTGAAGAACGGAGGGTGTGTCCGTACTCGGGTCATCGTCCTCCAAGTCCTTGGCCGCCAATTGATAAGTAAAGCGGGTCGCGCCACCCGCCGGGTGAAAGACGGCAGTCAGGTTCAAATAATCATAGGATACAGGTGCTCCCGAGCCGGATCCCTGCACGTATGGGGTAAAGCTGGCGCTGGCCTCCTGGTACTCGTACCGGATGCGGCCGGCACCTGCTTGAGGCGCGATGACCTCGGCGAGTTTCTGCTTGCCCGTGTGACTCGTAGAAGTCAGAAGATACGTCCAGGTAAACTCAGGATTCGCTGCGCTACCCGAGGCGAAAACCGACACCGTCACCTGCGCAGGGGAATACGCAAATTCGATCTTCCGGCCTACCGTATCCCAGATTCGCCAGACTCGGGCCACGCCCCCGATGACCTGGTGTTCAAAGCGGATCGTGTCACCAAAGCGGTTGCGAATGCCTAACAAACGGCCATCGGATCCAAAGTACCAGCCTACGCCATCCTTTCGTAGCAGGCGGTAGGACGAAGCCATTTGCCCATTGTTGTAGCTGGTATCCCGGCTGAGTTGGATATCCTCCAACCCGTAGTGTACGAGTTCGAATCCCGAACCGGACGGTTTGGCTTCACAGGTGGCCCCATCTTCCCGATGCAGATAGATCCGCCCGTCCGTCATCTCCAGACTCGGTAGCCCTAGAGCCCATCCGACGCCGAAGCCGAAATGCCGGTCCAGGTAGGTCGCTGCGCTGGTTGAGCCATCGACTGCGTAAACGGGACTGGCGTCTCCAGGATTTGGTGATCCTGTATAGAGTTCAGACGTATCCGACACTACCCACCACTGGTAGGGGTTGTAGATCACCGCCGTGATGTACTCCCTCAGCGTGCCATCCGCCAGACCGTCGTTGCTGTCCTGGGACGAGTAGGAAAACGTATACGTGGCAGTGTAATGGATCCCACTCTTCTCGTCGAACCAGTCCGTCGACCAACTCCTCGAACCGCTCTGAATGGCATAATGCAGCAGGGTCACACTCACGCGTGGCAGGTCGAAGTTCGCCGACTGGCTGTTGTAGATGCGGGTTAGGGAAAAGTCCAGACCATTTCTTCCCGGTAATGTGAAATCGGTCTGGCGGAGAATCAACGCGCCGGAGGAGGGATCAATACTCTCGACGTATCCTTCAAAATAGACCTTGAAAGGAGAAACCCGGCCCGAACTGTACAGTGAGCCCGGATCGACCACGGAGGGTGGCGGGTTCCCGGCCGTTTGTGGCACCACGGCCTCTGGGGATGTAGACTGCGACACGGATGGCTGCTCCGGCTCTGCAGCTGGGGACGAGCTTGGTTGCCCTGCCGATCCACCCTGGAGCTGCCCCCCTTCCCCGCTCGGAGCAGGCACCTTCAGGGGCAAGAGACTCTGGGGAAAGCTCCGCTCAGGCCAACGCCGGTGCAAGGGACCGAGGTCCGGCAGAGACTGCCTCCATCCTTCTGGCAAGGGGTCTGTCGACTGGCCGGCATCTGCGGCAAAAGACAAAGGCTCTGGCGAAGAAGCATCGGCCCAGAACAGCAGGTCGATAAGCGTCTGCTCATCCATCCCCGCGGAAAGCACCGTCCGGATGCTGTCTGCAGCCACACCATAGTCCTCGGCTACTGCCTCGCTCACCTGCCTGGAACGCGAGACGGCATCCTCCCGCAGCGGCTGTCTGCGCACGATCTCCTGAGCCTTTTCGTAGCGTGCGAAGGCCGCTTCGATTTTTCCCCAACTCCGGCTTTTCTGGTACAAGCTGGCAAGCCAGACCGGATCTTTGTGATGTCGGATTGCCAGATCATACGCCCGGATGGCCTCTACTGGCTCGATGCCCGTTCGAGTGGCCAAATCCACGAAGTCCTGGGTATTGAGCTTCAAGGGCGGGTGCGGGTATAGCGATTCAAGATAGTCTGCGATGGCCGTCCAGCTCATTCCGGCCCCGCGCAAGTTGCGGATCTCCTGGTTCGACAGGCCATACTCCCAGGCGAAGTGGTTCACCCAGAAAGGGCTCTCGACCGCGACACTATCGGCAGCAACTGCCTTCAGGGGCCATAGCAGGCTCACGATGCATGCGAAGAAAGCCAGGACACCGCAGGAAACAGCCCGGACAATTTGAAACCGAGTCATCTCCATCGCTCCCTCTCCAGCTTTTCACTTCGCCCTTTGACTTGACGGTCACCGAACCTCGTCTCCGCCAGCGGCAGCACACAACACAATACCGGGTGCGAGCAGGCTTTCCAGACAACCGATACCTGCGAAAAATAGTTCAGCACGGGAGTGGAATTTCCTTCCAGAATCAAGCCTTAGTCTTGCGGAATTCAAGTTTCTATGCGAGGAACAGATAGATTGAAGCAGGTAGATTGAAGGGCGGCAGCAGTCCGGGCTCCGCCTGACTGCAGTAGCAGCCGTCCCTTCGCCCTCCCTCTTTTCACATCCTATGTCTGCCCGGGGATTGGATCGGTGCCTGCAGGCCGCAAGGTGGATCTGTTCTGCTGGATCCACTCTTTGCCGGCCACGTAGGCTGGAAGAGTGTCGGCGATACTGCAGCGCGGCTCAAGATCCAGGCAGCCCCTGTGATTTTGGGGACCCAGGCTTCGTGTCGATTTCCGCCGCGGCCTTCGCTCCGGCATCCTTGCCAGTCTTTGGCCCGGTCCCCGTGCCAGCATTTGCTCCCGCCCGTGCTCCGTCCGCCGGCGTGACGTTCGGGCCCTCCGGGCCGCCCGGACCAGCCGTGCTGGCCGCACTGCCCAGACCATTCCGGGAAGGTGCTTGGTTGAGCGAGCTTTCCGGCGCAGACCAAGCCGGGCGGAAAAACTGGTTGGCCTCACCTGCAGATTTCACCAAGTGGGGCGTGATATAGATGACGAATTCGCTTTGCGTTTCCACCTCGTTGAGGTTTTGCAGCAGAAGCCCGATGACCGGCAAGTCGCTCAGGATGGGCACCCGGTTGCGGTCCCGGTGCCGAGTGTTTTGGATCAGGCCGCCGATGATCACCGTCTCACCGTCCAGGACCCGTATGGTGGTATTCGCCGTGCGCTCATTGGTCTGGGGCAGCCCGCTGGAGCTGCTGCCTGCCGAATCACTGATCTCCGGCTGGATCTCCATGGTGATCTCGCCGCTGGCCGAGACCCAGGGCTGAATGGACAGACGCACGCCTGTTTCGATGGTACGGAACGCCGCCACATCGCCGATTCCGCCTACGGATCCGCCGGTCCGGCCCGACCCGCCGGAACCCCCTGGGCTTCCGGAGCCAACCCATCCTCCGGACCCCCCGGACCCTCCTGAACCAGTCCCGCCGCCGACACCCCCGCCTGTGCCTCCGCTGCCGTTGTTGGTGTTTTCCAGCACGCGGGGCTCCCAGTAGCGACTTTTGGTCAAGACCGCGAAGGTGGCGCTGTGGCCGCTCAACACCGAAATCTTGGGGTTGGCCAGCACCTTGGCCCGCCCCTGCTGGACCAGGGCGTTCAGGGTGACATCCAGGGACGGAGCGGCAGGGTTAGCGTTGAGCGTGGCTACGAAAGGTTCGGACGTGAGGGGTTTGAAACTGATGCTGGCACGGCCGGCGTTGCTCGCAATCTGCAGTCCAGCCTTGGTGGCCCCGCTATCCAGGTATTCCACCACCAGAACGTCAAATAGGATCTGCGGCGTGGGTACATCAATCTGGCCCAGGTAGCTGCGCAGGCTGGCTAGGTAGTCAGGGCTGCCCGTGGCCACGAAGGCGTTCTGTGCAGGCAGTACCACGAGATTCTCCTTGCTGAAGGGCTCGGGCAGCAGCTTGACAGCATCCTCCGCCTTTAGGTGCTGTAGGGAGAAGATCTCTCGGCGGGCACCGCCCGGCTGGTCCAACGCAGAGATACAGTCCCTGATTTGACCGCAGACTTCCGGCGTGGCCCGCACCACCAGGGCATTGCGGGCTTTTAGCACCTGGATGGCCAGCCCTGGAAACTGCCGGGCCAAGATGGTGCCAGCCTCGTTGGGGTCCAGATACTGCAGGTTGAAGACCTGTGTGACCAGGCGAGTGTTGGGCACATCGGCGGCGGCGATGAAATCCTGCACATCCCGCAGATAGCTGTCTGATCCGCTGGCCAGAACGGCATTTTGGTCCTTTACGAGCCGCAACCCCTGCGGTGGGATGTAAGCAGGGAGTATGGCCAGCAGTGCCTCCGGCGTGAGGTATTTCAAGGTGAACAACTTGTTGCTGGCAAATAGGCTGCCGTCAGGCGGCGAGCCCAACCCCCCACCCACCAGATAGACCTTGCCTTCCTTGCGCCATGAGAAACCGGCTCCCCCTAGGAGGTAATCAAAGGCTTGCTCCAGGGTAACACCGGAAAGGCGCAAATTGCCGACCTGTCCGCGGACATATCCCGAGATGACCAGGTCCACGTCCGCCCGGTTGGCCAGCTCGCGCAGGACCGGCGTCAGCTCAACGTTGGTCAGATCCAGATCAAAGGTGCCATCCTTGTTAGCGGTGATGCTTAGCGCATTGCTCAAAGGCGAACGCCGGATCTGGTATACCCCGGCCCGCGATATCACCTGGAATCCATTAGCCTCGAAGAAAAGACGTAAGGCGTCGTCCAAGGGAACCCGGGTCAAGGTGCCCGTGACGGTGGCTGTGCTGCTGTCGCGGTCGGCGATGACATTGATGCCGGTCTTTGCTGCCAATTGCTGCAGCAGCGTGAACACGCTGACATCCCGGACGGTCAGGGTGAGCAGGCCGTTTTCGTAGACCAGGGTCTCGATGCCCGGCTGAGGGCGCGTGTCACCCCGCCGCACCCAATAGATAGGGTTCTGTTTTGCCGCGCCCGGGCCGGGTGGGGGAGTTTGAGCGAGTGGGACAGGAGATGTGGACACCTCGTATCCTCGCGTGGCAAACAGCGCTTCCAGCAAGGTCTGCATGCTCACGCGCTGCACGTTCAGGGACACCGTCCCTTGCAGGGCCGGATCCAGAATCAGATTAACGCCGGCCTTTTGCACCAACTCATCGGCGATGGCGCTGAAAGGGGCGTTCTGGGCGGATAAGTCCAGCAGGCCGCCGGGTTCCACGCTGACGGAAACCCTGTAGTCGGCAGACCGGACGATGCGGTAGGTGGGCGGGTCCTGCCCCAGCGGAACGTAGGAAAAGCCCAGCGGCGTCAGGAGGGCATCCAGAGCCTGAAGCACAGGCAGGTTTCTGAAGAGGGCGTTCACCTGGCCCTGGACTCCGGCATCCGGAATGACATTGAACCCCGCCTTCCGGCCAAAATCATATAAGAGCGGCAGCAGATCGGCGTTCTTAGCGGTGCAGGAGACACGGTCGTTCGCCACAGACAGTTCGTAAGGTGGAGGAGCCGGCGCCTTATGAATCTGGAAAACCCCTGGCGAGGGTTGGGTGTACGCCAGCCCATTGGCGTCCAGGAGCAGCCGTAGTGCTTCATTGAAAGGTAAGCCGCTGGCGTGGAGGGTGACTTTACCCCCGACGTCTTTGTCCCCAAGGATTGTGACGCCCTGCTGGGCAGCCAGGGCGCGCAACACGTCCTGCAGATTGGCGTCCACGAAATCGAAGCTCACCAGCGTCGCATCGCCCGCCGAACTGCCGGTCGCGCCGCGGGTCGCGTCATCCGCGGCTGTGGCGGGTGACGTGGCAGATTGGGAGCTCGCCCTGAGAGGCGCGAAGGTCAGGCATGCAAGCAGGAACAGGATAACCATAAGGGCGCTGCGGAAGGCGGCGGAACCGCTGGCAGATGGCCGTCCGGCGATGACGCGGCCGGTGTTGAGCCAATGGTCGCGTAGGGCTTGTCCGGCACCGGCGGCTATGTTCGTCTGCACAGCAGGGCCCCCTTTGCGGCAACCTGCCCCATGCGGCGGCTTGCTCACGATGGCATATTTTCACAATTCGTCTTTTCCGCGGGGATTCCTGTTGGCCCCTTGCTGTTCTTCCGCTCGGGGCCGGTCTTCTTAGGCCGGGCGGGGCCTTTCGTCCCGTCCGCATAACCCATCTGGGCACGTGGACACCGCCATGGGACAAACAGGAGGAAATTGCCTTTTTTCGGGGAACCGAATACATGAAAGGCAAAGAAGCACACGGTGTAGAAGAGCGGTGAGTGGTGAGGTGGCCAGGCGTATTCAGGGCTGGATCAGCGCAGGGGTGCCCGTGGGGGCTTCCGGTTTGCCGACAGATACGCCGGACGCCACCGCTGAGCGGGGCACGGGAGATAGGGCGGGTGCGCCAAGCCTAAGGCCTTCCGTTGCGGCGCGGGCGGACCGGCGCTGGCTGGTACTGCTGTGGGCAGGAGCCTGCATTCTCTTGGCCGCGGGCGCATGGCGTCTGGCAAGCGGAGTCGTCCATCTGTACGCCGTGCGGGAGTTGGTAGGTGCATTACCAGCGGGGGCTCACGGCAAGACCGGAGGTGTAGCCCGGCGCGTAAAATGAGACAGTCCGGCGCGTAAACTGAGACGGGAGCCACGCCGAAGCTCCCGTCTGTCTTAGTGTTGGTTTGTCATTTCGTGGTGTTTTTGGCTTTCACCAATGCCCCGAAGCACACCAGCATAGAACATCCCCGCGTCTGCTAAGAAACGGCTTAGGTTTCCTCCATAGTGATCCTGGGCAGCCTTCTGCAGTAGGCTGTGGACCTCTTCTGGCAGCGTAATGTTTACCCTTTTGGCAGTTTTGGCCATTGCGGATCCACCTCTCCGTCCCAGTCCTTGGCGAAAAACCCTTGCTTAACGCCAAGCCTGAACTGCAGATCGGTAGCAACTGCGTATAGCGGCGACCTCGTGGGCATCGGCCCGTTTCGCCGTCTGTCCAGCACAGGACTGGCGGGGCCCAATATCCGCTGCGTGAACTGCTCGTATGGCATATTCTGTTCGTACCACCGGATGGCTTCTCGCAGCCATCTTATATGCTCCGCCGGCCAATTTTCTAGATCGTATTCATCACCAAAGCGCGCTCTATATCGCATCATCCTTCTCCCTCCACCCCCGAGAAGCCCGGAAGGGAGGGAGCGGGGTTGTCTTCCTCCGGGCCTTGCGTTACACTAGTCTTGCTTCCGCTTCGAGGACCTCCAGCCACATTGCCTCTTGGCTCAGGAGGTCTTTCGCTTTTTCAAGCCACTGTACCAGTTTCTCGACGACCGCCTCCTCCATCACTATGGTGTATTCCCAACTCTCATCATGATATGTCCTCCCATCATCTCCCAACCACGCGCCTCGGACCTCCCTGACTGTGTACCCGCCGAACTGCTCGAGCATCTCCTGCTGAAGACCGGCGATAAGCTTGGTTGGGAACAGCTTCCCGTCATTGCCAGTTTTGGGGATTATGAAGGTTGTTCGTTTCATCCTGAACCTCCTTGTCCCCGCCCCCTACATCTTTATTATACACATCATGGCGTACATTGTCAACAAGTTTTTTGCCCATGTTCTTGCCTCGCTGCAGGTGCAGACCGGCTAGAACTCTTCTTCGCACGTGGTAGGTATCTGCATGCTTGCAGTGCCCTATCCAGGACATGACAGATGCCCTGACCCGTTCCACGGACACTCGCCCTTCCGAATAGTCCTTTGAGAGCCGTTTAAACATCCTTTTGGCCCGCTTCACATTGGCTTTTCGGAGTAGCCGATGATCATCCCAAATTCGGTAGCCCAAGAAATCGATGCCCTGCCAGACTGGAAAGATTGATGTTTTCCGGTTCAGATGCAAACATAAGCGATCTTCCAGGAAGCCCTTAATCTCCATTAGGTAGTGCCACAGTGCCTGCTTGTCTCCCTCGAGGATGATGAAGTCGTCCATATACCGAATATAGAAATGGGCTCGCAGATGATGCTTCACGAATTGGTCCAGTTGATCCATATAGACATTGGCGAACAGCTGCGAGGTGAGATTGCCGATGGGAAGGCCAACATGCCTGTATTCCCTCGGATCTTCCGTGCTCCGGACAATTTCGGCAATCAGCCACCGGGTGCCTTCGCACTTGATTCGGTCCCAAAGAATCTTCAACAGGATCTCATGATCAATAGATGGGAAATACTGCGCGATATCGGCTTTGAGGCAATATACTTCTCCCCAGCGTTCCCTGGCTGAACGGAGGAAATGCGTCAACCTGTCAACCCCACGGTGCATTCCTTTGCCGGCACGGCAGGCATAGGAATCGAAGATGAAGCGTTGATCCAGAATTGGTTCGATCACATTGCAGAGGGCATGGTGAACGATCCGGTCCCGGAAGGGAGGGGCCATAATTAAGCGCTTCTTCGGCTCATAGATATAGAATTGCCGATGCCGGCCGGACCGATATGTCCGATAGATCAGCTCATTCTGGATCTGAATCAGATTCTCTTCCAAGGCAGCCGAAAATGTCAGGATCTCATGGTAATAGCGTTTGTTCCGTCTGGCCCGCACATAGGCATGATAGAGATTTTCTAACTCATAGACCGCCGGATAGAGATGGTCGAACCCCTTTCCCATGTTCTCCCCCCTGGGGTATCGTGGTAATGGTCGCGGGCAGCTGTCAGCCTCACGGTGCCTACTGGCTGCCCGTTCCCGTTTTTATGTTTTGCCGTCCCAAAGGGCGCGGCAGGGGCCTGGGTTCCTTTGTATCTGGCACTGGCCTGCATCCCGTAAGATGCGGGCTTCTGGCCCGGCAAATGTCACAAAGCGGCGCGGAAGCCGAGGCCGATGCTCCAGTTCGAGGGCGGGTTGTTCAGATCCAGTTTGAACCCGGAGCGGGCGTTCGACCCATTGTCCCAGTTGCCGCCGCGGTTCGCGGCCCCGCACGAAACAACCCAGGCCCGAAGAATTAGAGGTTTGCACCCCTTATTGACTTTATCCATCCTCCGATCATGCGGCCTATTTCATTCAGCATACCAGCCCAGATCTCATACTTCTTGAAAGGGAGAAAACCGAGCCGCATGGATAGCCGGATATAGGACCGGAGCACATCAAGCTCAACGTCCAGCTCCTGCATGGTGGTCTTCTTGTAATATCTAGCATTGCAGGTAATAATTAAAGCCAGC
>JADBKO010000006.1 GCA_014896355.1 Bacillota bacterium | reverse complement strand
GCAGCGGTGGAACGGGCCTATATCCAATGCGCCCTGCGGAAGGCGGGCGGCAATCTGTCCCGCGCCGCCAGACTCTTGGGCGTGCCACGCCAAACCCTGCAATACAGGCTTCGTAGGTTGACTCGGAACGAAAAGTGATTCCGGACCACCCGCAAAGAAACTGGGCAGAACCGGAACCGGCGAGGATCATCTTCGCGGCGCCAAAGGCGGACCGGAGCTGTGGCAGATCCATCCAGCTCATGGCAAAGACGGCGGACGCCGGCAGGGCCGTTGCCGGGCAGCGGGGGCGGGGTGGAGCCACAGCAGGGGAGGTGCCGAAATTCCGGCGGTTCCCCCTTCTTTGTATACCCCCGGAGTGCCGAAAATTGGGCATCCCTTCCGGTGTAAAAGGGCTCTTTTGCGGGCCGGAAGGCGTGGCACAGTTCTTGCTTGTTTGTTTTGTCAGTAAATCTTCGTCCGCTCAATCTGTCATCCGTGGGGCCACAGCCATCCTTGAATAAAGCGGGGGATCGGAAATGGGCGTAGGGTGCCCGTACGGGAGCCATAGGGTTCTGGAACCGGCGGGAGTGTTGCCGCAGGCCGCCTGGCGGCTGGATAACCGCCCGGAGATTCTGGATAACGAGGCCTTGTTGGACGTGGAACGCCTGAACGTGGATGCCGCCAGCTTCACCCAGATCAAAGAGGCCTGCCACGGCGACCCGGACCGCATGGCGGAGCACATCCTGGACATCGTGCGCCAGCGTGGCAAATTGCACAATCCCGTCACCGGGTCCGGCGGAATGCTGATCGGCACCGTTCGCCAGGTAGGTCCTGCCCTGGCAGACCGCCGGGACCGGCCTCCGCTCCGCGCCGGGGACCGCATCGCGACCCTGGTTTCTTTGTCACTGACCCCCCTGCACCTGGAGGCCATCGAGGAAATCGACCTGGACCGCGACCAAGTGCGGGTCAAAGGCCACGCCGTGCTGTTCGCCAGCGGCACCTACGCCCACCTCCCTGCGGATATGCCGCCGGAGATGGCCCTGGCCATCCTGGATGTGGCAGGCGCGCCGGCGCAGACTGCGCGCCTAGTGCAGCCGGGCCACAAGGTATTCATCGTGGGCGCCGGCGGCAAGTCGGGTTTGCTGTGCGCCGCCGAGGCCCGCAAACGGGCGGGCCGCAGCGGCGAGGTGGTGGGACTGTGTCATTCCCCCGCCAGTGCCGCCCGTCTGCGGCGCCTGGGCGCGGCTGACCACGTATTGACCGGAGATGCCACGCGGCCTCTGGAAGTTCTGGCGGCCCTCGAAAAAGCTGCGCCGGATTGGCGGGCGGATGTTACTATTAACTGCGTGAACATTGCCGGCACAGAGATGACCTCCATCCTGGCCACCCGCTCACGCGGCGTCGTGTACTTTTTCGGCATGGCCACATCCTTCACTGCTGCGGCGTTGGGCGCCGAGGGCGTAGGGCACGATGTGGACATGCTGATCGGAAACGGGTACGCCACCGGCCACGCTGAGGCCGCCCTGGCCACGGTGCGGGAAAACCCGGTGCTGTACGCGATGTTTCACGAGCTTTATGGCTCCCAGCCCTAAGGAGGGGTTTCGCGTGAGCGTGGAGGAGTACATCCCCCGGCCTTACCGGGAGATCCCGCTCTGGCAGCAGGTGACGGAGGAGGAATGGAACGACTGGCACTGGCAGCTGCGTCACCGCATCACCACGCTGGAGCAACTGCGCCAGGTCATCCATGTGACGCCTGAAGAGGCGGAAGCGGTGGAGAAAACCCGCCGGGTTTTCCGCTTTGCCATCCCGCCTTATTACGCCATGCTGATGGACCCGGAAGATCCCAGCTGCCCTGTGCGGCGGCAGGCCGTGCCTTTGCTGGCGGAGCTGCATGCGTCCCCCTGGGACATGAAGGATCCGCTGGCAGAGGACGAGGATGCCCCTGTGCCCCATCTGACCCATCGTTACCCGGACCGGGTGCTGTTTTTGGTGACGGACCGCTGTGCCATGTACTGCCGGCACTGCACGCGCCGCCGCATCACCGGGTCCTATGACGGAGCCATCTCGCGGGAGGAGATCTCCCGCGCCATCGATTATATCCGCCGCACGCCTCAGGTGCGGGATGTGCTGGTGTCCGGCGGCGACCCGTTGGATCTGTCCGATGAGCGGCTGGAGGAGATCCTGGCCGCGGTGCGGGCCATTCCCCATGTGGAAGTCATCCGCATCGGCACCCGGGCGCCGGTGGTGCTGCCCCAGCGTATCACGCCACAGCTGGTGGCCATGCTGCGAAAGTACCATCCGCTTTGGCTGAACACCCACTTCAACCATCCCAAGGAGATGACTCCGGCCGCGGCGCGGGCCCTGGCCATGCTGGCCGACGCCGGCATTCCCCTGGGAAATCAGACCGTGTTGCTGAAAGGGATCAACGACTGCCCGCATGTGATAAAAAAGTTGATGCATCTTTTGGTCAAGAACCGTGTGCGGCCATATTACATCTACCAGTGCGACATGGCGGAAGGGATCGAGCATTTCCGAACCTCCGTGGCGAAGGGGATCGAGATCATCGAGAGCCTGCGGGGCCATACCTCCGGGTTTGCGGTGCCGACGTTCGTGGTGGATGCGCCGGGCGGAGGCGGCAAGATTCCGGTGGAGCCCAACTATGTGGTGTCCATGTCCGACCGGGAAGTGGTGCTGCGCAACTTCGAAGGCGTGATGACGGTGTACCATGAGCCCGTGGACAAGGGGAGCTCGTGTCATTGCGAGGCCTGCAGCCTGCCCAAGGAGCAGCAGCCGCAGGCGGTGGGCATCATGAAGCTGTTGCAGGGGCAGGCGGTGCACCTGGAGCCCGAAGGGCTGGAACGCAAGAAGCGGCGCAGGCAGTGGCGGGCTCAGGCGGGCGGGCAGACAGAGGCGCCCGGCGCAGCGGGGGACCCGGAAAAGCGGCCTGACTAAGGCCCGGCCCAGGGGGTGGAGGCGTTGCCGGGGTAGAAGGGAAGGAGCCACAAGGCCGGGCGGCGCAGTTGCTGTGGCAGCAGGTGGACCGCTCGGGGATCCGGCGGCTGGCCGTGGTGGGGCTGGCCAAAAACGTGGGGAAGACCGTGGCCTTCAACACGCTGGTGCGGCAGGCCGTCCGTCACGGCCGGCGCGTAGGCTTGGTCTCGGCAGGCCGCGACGGGGAGGACCGTGACGCTGTTTTTTCCTGGCCGAAGCCTGCGGTGCCGGTTCCGGCGGGGGCTTTGGTGGTGACGGTGGATTCGCGGCTGCAAGGGGCCTGCGGCGGGGGAGATGCCTGGGGCGGGAAAGGCATCCGCCGCGGAGAAGGCGGCTGCGCCGGGGAAGATCGTTATAGAAGTGCGGATCCGGCCTGGGAGATTCTGGCGGGGCTGGGACACGCCACGGTCCTGGGGGCGCCGGTGCTGGCCCGGGCCAGGCGGCAGATTGCGGTGGAATTGGTGGCTCCCGGCGGCAGGCAGGCGGTGGCCTCGGCGGTGCAGGCCATGCTGCAGGCCGGGGCGCAGCTTGTTCTGGTGGACGGTGCTGTAAACCGTGTGGCCAGCGCTCATCCGGAGGTGGCCGACGGTGTGGTGCTGGCGGTGGGGGCCGCCGCTGCACCGGCGGGGGAGGGGGGCTTGGCTGGCCTGTTGGAGGCGGCAGCGTGGCAGGCGGAGCTGTTCAGGCTCCCGGCGCTGAGCGCTCCCGAGGTAGTGGCCGGTCGCAAAACGCCGGCGGAAACGGAGCATCTGCGCCGATTTTTCGGCACCTCCCCTCTTTTTTCCCCCCAGCCG
Source organism: Bacillota bacterium (assembly GCA_014896355.1). Classification (GTDB taxonomy): domain Bacteria; phylum Bacillota; class UBA5301; order Bu52; family Bu52; genus Bu52. The sequence goes on along the minus strand of JADBKO010000006.1, from coordinate 77,640 downwards.
GGCGGGACCGTGGCCGCATGCTGGGTCTTTCCGGATGAGGCGGGCGGAGCCGGAAAGATGGTGCGGGAATGGCGTGCTCCCACCACGTTCGACCTGGCCGAAGAGTTGGCGGACGCAGCGGCGCATGCCTCGGTGCCGGCCCCGGCCCAACCGCCGGGCTGGCGGCGGATCACGGATACTGCGGGCGGACGTTGCAGCCGCCAGGACGTGACCCTGGCGGTGTCGGGCGCGGTTCACGATGGGCTCGTCCAGGCGTTGGCGCGCCGGGGGGTTCGCGGCCTGCTGGTGGCGGCAGATCCGTCCCGCATTCTGGCCTCTCCTGTGGCCTGCCGCCGTTTCGTGGCCCAGGGGGGCCGTTTGGCTGTGTGGAAGCGGCCTTCCCTGCTGGCCGTGACCGTGAATCCCTTCAATCCCGGTGGGCGCAGCTTCCCCGCCGGGTTTTTCTTTGAGGCGGTGGCCCGGGCGGTCCGGCCTGTCCCTGCTTTTGACCTTGTGGCAGATCTGGTCAGCGCCGGCGGGACTGGCCAGGACAGGGATCCGTCCGCGCCCGGAGACGAAGGGCTCGCCTGGGCCTAGCGAAGAAGATGCGGATCAGCCGCTGAGGGGAGGGATTGGGGATGGCAGCGATGCCCGCCGGGCCAGGCCGTAGAGCAGGGGCGGGTCCCGGGAACCGCGGCAGCCGGCTGGGGCCGCTGTGCGCCAGCCTGGAGGTAGACGCATCCCTGGTGGACCGGGCACGGGAAGCGGCAGCGCGTATCGGCCTCAAGCTGAGCCGTTTGTGGCAGAGCAACACCACCGTGTCCGTGGAGAGGGCCGTCCTGCGCTTGGCCGGAGTGGATGGGATCGCTCCCTACGGGCACCCGTTGCCCAATGTGCTGGTGGACCAGATTGCTGCTGCCGGAGGCCTGGGATGGGGCGCGTGGAATTTCTTGGCCAATGCGGTGGCAGCCACGGGGAAGCCCGTCCAGGAGTTGGCCGAAGCGTGCGGCCGGGGCGAGCTCGACCTTACCTCTTTTCCGCCTGCACCTGCGGAGCGCCTGGCCCGGGTGGAGCAGGAGCTGGTGCCGGCCGGGCTGGAGCAGATCCGCCGGCAGCGCCGGGAGCGGCAGGAGCGCAAGGCCCGGCTGGGGCAAAGTCCTCCGCCCCGCCTCTACCTCATCGTGGCCACGGGCAACATCTACGAAGATCTCCGCCAAGCCCAGGCAGCAGCCCGGGACGGCGCAGATTGCATCGCGGTGATCCGCTCCACCGCCCAGAGCCTGTTGGACTATGTCCCGTTCGGCCCGACGACCGAGGGATTCGGCGGGACCTATGCAACCCAAGCCAACTTCCGTCTGATGCGCCGGGCCCTGGATGAGGTGGCGGAGGAGCAGGGCCGCTACATCGAGCTGGTAAACTACGCGTCGGGCCTGTGCATGCCGGAGATGGCGACCATGGCGGCGCTGGAGCGGCTGGACATGATGCTGAACGACGCCATGTACGGCATCATCTTTCGCGACATCAATATGCAGCGCACCTTTGTGGACCAGTATTTTTCCCGGGTCATCCAAGCCTTCGCCGGGATCACCATCAACACCGGGGAAGACAACTACCTGACAACGGCCGACGCCGTCGCCGCCGCACACACGGTTTTGGCTTCCCAGTTCATCAACGAGCGGCTGGCCCTCATGGCCGGGATTCCCGAGGAAGCCATCGGGCTGGGGCATGCCTTCGAGGTGGATCCCGAGCGCGAAGACAGTCTTCTGTTCGAGCTGGCCCAGGCCGCCCTTATCCGCGCTGTGTTCCCACAAGTCCGTTTGAAATACATGCCGCCGACGAAGCACATCACCGGAGACATATTCCGCGCTTACATGCTGCACGGTTTTTTCAATCTGGTGGGTGTATTGACCGGCCAGGATATCCAGCTGCTGGGTATGCTCACGGAAGCCATTCATACGCCGTTCCTGCACGACCGCGGGCTGGCCTTGCAAAACGCCCGCTACGTGCGCCGGGCAGCCCGGCACCTGGCGGAGGCGTTGCGGATTGCTCCCGGTAGCGCTCTGCAGGCGCGGGCCCAGCGCGTGCTGCGGGACGCGGTGGAGATGCTGGAGCAGATTGCCGCCACCGGCCTGGAGGCGGCGCTGGCCCAGGGGGCGTTTGCCGGCATCCCGCGCCGGGCCGACGGAGGCCGGGGGCTGGAAGGTGTGGTACAGCGCCGGCCTGGCTACAGAAATCCGTTCTGGGAGCAGATGGAGCGCGAGCTGGGTCTCGCATCGCCCGATGCGGCAGGCCCCGGCGCTTTGGTCCCGGCACCGGGCTCCCGTCCGGGTTCCGAGCCGGGCCGGTGGCCGGAGCAAGCCGCCGTTCCGCTGCCGGCGCCGCCTTCTCGGCCGTCCTCTGTGCCGCTGCTGGCGACCGGCGAGGCGGAACGGGAGGGCCGGCCCATCTTCGGTCCGGAACTGCGACCCTACGGGGATACCCAGGACGACGGCATGGTGCAGCTGAGTTTCACCCTTCCCTCCCCTGCGGGACCGCGAACCAAGGAAGCTGCGCGCCAGCTGGTGGAACGGATGGGCTTCTCGCAGGCGGAAGTCGTCCATGTGCAGCCCATGGGAAGGGATTTTTCGTTTGTCGTCGTCTACGCGCACACGCAGGCCCAGGTCAATTGGGAGGCCGTCCGCCCGCCGCAGGCGAGTATGGCCTCCATGAGCTTCGACGAAGTGAACGCATTCATCCGGGATCACCTGGGCCGGCGCTTGGTCGTGGTCGGAGCTTGCATTGAGAGCGATGCCCATACCGTAGGAATCGACGCCATCCTGAACATGAAGGGATATGCGGGAGAGTACGGACTGGAGCGTTATCCGGAGATCCGCGCCGTCAACCTGGGGGCGCAGGTGCCGGCGGAATCTCTCATCGCCCGGGCCGTCCAGGAGCAGGCGGACGCTATCCTGGTCAGCCAGATCGTGACCCAGAAGAACGTCCATATCCATAACTTGACGAAACTCGTGGACTTGCTGGAGGCCGAAGGGCTGCGGGACCGTTTCGTGCTGGTGGTTGGCGGCCCCCGCATCAGCCATCCGCTGGCCGTGGAGCTGGGGTACGATGCAGGGTTCGGGGCGGGTACCCTTCCGGGCCAGGTCGCAGCGTATCTGGCTCAGGAAGTATATGCCAGGGCCCGGGCTGCCACCCGCGCGCCTGGCCCGCGGGATGGCCCTGGCTCCGCGACGGGCATAAAAGGCTGAATTTACTCACTACTCCGCTGAATCTTCTCAAGGGAGGGATGGGGCCATGGGCGGCAACGGGGCACCCGCCGGCGCGGGATTGCCAGAGGCTTTTTTGCGGGTGCGCATGAGCCAGGCCGATGCGCATTATGCCGGGAATCTGGTGGACGGGGCCCGGGTCTTGGCGTTGTTCGGGGATGCAGCCACCGAGCTGCTGATTCGTTGGGACGGGGACGAAGGGCTTTTGCTGGCCTACGAAAAGGTGGAATTCCGGGCGCCGGTCTACGCGGGGGACTACCTGGAAGTGCGGGCCAGAATGACCCGCATTGGAAATACGTCACGCCACATGGAGTTCGAGGCCCGCAAGGTGATCGCAGCCGATCCGCAAGCCGGCCAGGTTTCGCGGGCGCACGTGCTGGCGGAGCCCGTGGTGACCACGGTGGCCCAAGGGATCTGTGTGGTTCCCAAGGAACGGCAACGGCGAGCGGAGGGCGGGTAGGGATGCAGAAGGGGGGATGTGTCGTGGGCAGTTCCGGGCCACCACTCGTGATCGTGGCAGCAATCTGCGGGGCGGAGACCACGCGGGAAGACAATCCGAACCTTCCCCTCACCCCGGAGGAATTGGCAGAGGCGGCAACCCTGGCCCGGGCCGCCGGAGCAGCCATGGTCCATCTGCACGTCCGTGACCAGGCAGGGCGGCCCACCCAGGATCGGGAGGTCTTCCGCCGCACCATGGAGCTCATCCGGGCCCAAAGCGACATCCTGATCCAGGTTTCCACCGGGGGCGCCGTGGGTATGACCCTGGAGGAGCGGGCGCAGCCCCTGGAGTTGGATCCAGACATGGCCACGCTGACCTGCGGAACTGTGAATTTCGGCGAGGGGGTTTTCCTCAACCCGCCGGACGGAATCCGGCAGCTGGCCCGGCGCATGCTGGAGCGGGGCATCCGCCCGGAGCTGGAGATTCTCGACGTGGGCATGCTCGCTTTTGCCCAGCGCCTGGAAAAAGAAGGGCTGATCAAGCCCCCCCTGCATTTTGATTTGGTCCTGGGAGTGCGAGGCGGGATTCCCGGCGGCGCCCGGAACCTGGTACATCTGGTGGAGTCGCTGCCGCCGGGCGCCACATGGTCTGTGGCGGGGATCGGCCGCTGGGAGACCCCCATGGGGGCCATGGCCATCGCCATGGGGGGACACGTCCGGGTGGGGCTGGAGGACAATGTCTACTATCACCGGGGGGTCCTGGCGGAAAGCAACGCTCAGCTGGTGGCGCGCATGGCACGCATCGCCGCCGAGCTGGGGAGGCCCGTGGCCGATCCGGCCACCGCCCGGCAGATCCTAGGGCTGCCGGAGGGCCGGCCACAGGGCAGCGCCGGGTCCACGGCGTAGGACGGAATGGGTCCCTCCACTGTGATATCGTAGAAAAGAACCTCATGGGAAGGGCCCCCGAGGCCGGGCTCGGGCTCCATCCTGCCCAGGCCGCCAACCCAGTGACCCGACAAAGGGCTGAACACGAAGACGGGTATCCGGGGACTGGACACGGGGGCCGCCGCGGGTGCTGAGGCCGCCGGATCGGGTTGGCGGTAGGGCACCGGCGCCAGGCTGCAGGAGAAGGCCGTGCCGGCAAAGCCGGTGACAACGAGCCTGCCGCTGGCCGAGTACACGTTCACCGGCCGTACGATACAGATGGACCGGCACGGCTGCGGCCGGGTCCGGTGCTGCTCCAGGCAGCCCAGCGGGGCCAGGAGCGTGGCACCGGTCCGCAGCCGTTGCGCGGGGGCGAAGCCGCTTTCCCACCGTTCCAGGCTGGGGTCCCAGTAGCGGATAGGGAACCACCGGAATCCTTCGGCGTCCGTAAAGCCCTCGGCGTGGCCCACGTACTGCACAATCTGACGGAAGGCCAGGACGGTTTTGGTGGGGTAGCGGGTGCCGGGCCCCTCCTTGGCCACGATGCCGGAAGGGTCGGCAACCCAAAGGGCCGGCGGCGCGTCTGTAACCAGCAGGTCGGTGGGTGGGGGAGCGCCGCCGGGTCCGTCCCTTGGCGCGCCGGGGATGAGGGGAGGGCCGGTTGGGATCCGCGGGGGCCCTACGAAAACATCCTTCAGGGTACCGGGGAGGGGCAGCAACGGACCGGCGGCCAGCAGGGCGTCCAGAAACTCCACAGAAAGGCCGCTGAAAAGAAACAACGCCAGGGTCGCCCCCAGGGTAAACCCTTTGGCAGGGGTCAGGGGCACGGTGGGGAGCAGATTGGCGCGAATCATGGCGAAGAGAAGCGCCATGGTGTGGTAGACCAGTTCCAGGCCGTTATAGATCTCCACAGAGCGCGCGCCCGCCAGCATGAGCAGGATGAACCAGAGTACCGATTTGTTCGGGTCCAGACTGGCCAGCCATGGTAGCAGCGCGCGCAGGTCTGCGCCCGGCGCCTTCAGAGTTTGCACAGGCTGAACCCCTGGCTGTTCCTGGGGACTGGCATCGCCTGGATCCAGAAAGTCGCTCATGGCAGGTGGGCATCCTCCGGGAGCTCGGTGATCCCGCTGCTGTTCCGAGCTGGTCCATCCTGGCTTCATCTTATTCTGCAGCCGGGTGGAGCGTTCGGCCCGCAAGGGCGGGTCGGATATTACTGACAAATTCGACATCGGCATAATTAGTCATTGCCCGAATACGGGACGGGCGCGGGAGGGTGACCCGGCGGTGCGGCGACATCGCGTGGCCGCCCCGAAAGTCCCGTCATTGTGGGATGTCGCCGGCTGGCGGACAGTTTCCATGATATCTCTGGCCCGGCGGGAATTGTCATGGTATTCGTCACGCTGTATAATCAGGGCAACACGGTTACAGATTCCACACGCAACACGGTTTCGGATTTCCGAGGTCCGAGGTGGAGGACGAGGAGGATGAGTAGGATGTACATCCGCAGGCAGCAGGGGAGGAACCGGATCTGGACAGCGAGGATTCGCGCCGGGCTGGCGGGGGTTTTGGTGGTGGCGTTGCTGCTGGCGGCGTCCGCCGGTGTTTTGGCGGCGGAAAAGCGGGTCCTCAAGGTGGGCTCCGATCTCACGTATGCTCCGTTTGAGTTTTTGAACGACAAGAACGAGTACACCGGCTTTGACGTGGACATCATCCGGGCTGTGGGCAAAGCCTTGGGCTGGGAGGTCCAGATCATCAACGTCGGCTGGGACGGCCTTTTTGCCGGCCTGGTGAACGGCAATTACGATTGCGTGATCTCCGCCGTGACCATCACGCCGGAGCGGGCCAAGACCATGAGCTTTTCCACGCCCTATTACACGGCGGAGACCGGCCAGGTGATCGTGGTGCGCAAAGATGAGCGCACCATCAAGAAACCGCAGGACCTGGCAGGCAAGGTGGTGGCGGTTCAGATCAACACCACCGGGCAGTATGCCGCCGAAGGCATCCAGGGAATCAAGCAGATCAAGACCTTCAACACAACGCCGGAGGCCTTGCAGGACGTCATGAATGGCGGCTCGCAGGCGGCGGTCATCGATTCGCCCGTGGCGGAGGAGTTCATGAAGCAGCACCCGGGGGCCAATCTGATGATGGCCGGTCCTCCGTTCACGCACGAGCAGTATGGCATCGTGGTGCGGAAGAACGACAAGGCGCTGCTGGCTCAGATCAACAAAGGCCTGGAACTGATCCGCAAGAACGGCGAGTATCAGCAGATCTTCCAGAAGTGGTTCGGCCAGGGCAAGAAGTAACCCGCTGGCAGCCGGTGGCGCAGGCATGGATCGCCCCGGGCTCTGCGCCTTTGCAGCGGGGTCCGGGGCCCTTCGCTTCGGAGCTTCACTTCAAGGCTTAAGAGGTTGGATCATGGACTTTTCATGGCCTTTGATTTGGCAGAGCCTGCCCGTTCTGCTGAGCGGCGCTTGGATGACCGTGAAGCTGACCACCTTGGCCGTGGGCATGGGCTTTATCATCGGGACCTTCGCGGGCCTGGGCCGTATCGCCCACAGCCCCTTGTGGCGGGGTGTGGCTTCGGTCTATGTGGACTTCATCCGCGGGACGCCGCTTTTGGTACAGATCTTTCTGGTATACATGGGTCTGCCGCAGATCATCGGCAGGCCCATCGATCCCTACCTGGCCGGCGTGGCCGCCTTGAGCATCAACTCCGGGGCATATGTGGCGGAGATTGTGCGGGCGGGAATCCAGTCCGTCGACCGTGGGCAGATGGAAGCCGCCCGTTCTCTGGGACTGTCCTACGGCGGCGCCATGCGCTTCATCATTTTGCCGCAGGCGTTCAAGAGGATCATCCCGCCGCTGGGGAATGAGTTCATCGCCATGCTCAAGGATTCGTCGCTGGTCTCGGCCATCTCCCTGGAGGAGCTGCTGCGCAAGGGGCAGCTTATTATCGGGCGCACATTGCGGCCCTTCGAGATTCTGATCACGGTGGCGCTGATCTATCTGGTGATGACGCTGGCCATCTCGCGGCTGGTGGCATGGAGCGAGCGGCGTTTGAAGGTCCAGCAGCGGCTTTAGGGAGCGGGAAGGGAATCTGCGAGGGGAGTGACGGCGTGATGGGGGTCGAAGCTCCGGGTGCGGCGCCGGAGCCCATTCTGGTGGTTCGCAATTTGCACAAAAGCTTCGGATCTCTGGAGGTGTTGCGGGGGATCACGAACCATGTGCAGCAAGGGGAAGTGGTGGTGATCATCGGGCCCAGCGGCTCCGGCAAAAGCACGTTTCTGCGCTGCCTGAACCTGCTGGAGCAGCCCAGTTCCGGCGAGGTTTGGTTTGCGGGCCAGCGGGTCAATGATCATCCTGCGCATCTCAACCGCCTGCGGGCGGAGATGGGAATGGTCTTTCAGAGGTTTAACCTTTTCCCCCACTTGACCGTGATACGGAATATCACGTTGGCTCCGGAGAAGGTCCTGGGGCTTCCGAAAGAAGAGGCGCAGGAAAGGGCTCTGGCCCTGTTGGAACGCGTGGGTTTGCGGGACAAGGCCGCCAGTTACCCGGATGAGCTGTCTGGCGGGCAACAGCAGCGGGTCGCCATCGCCCGGGCTCTGGCCATGCGGCCCAAGGTCATGCTGTTTGACGAGCCCACATCCGCGCTGGACCCGGAGATGATCGGCGAGGTGCTGGATGTCATGCGCGCCTTGGCCCAGGAGGGCATGACCATGGTGGTGGTCACGCACGAGATGGGCTTCGCCCGTGAAGTGGGAGACCGCGTTCTGTTCATGGACGATGGGCAGATCGTGGAGGAGAACACCCCCGCCCGGCTGTTCGGGGCGCCCCAGCAGGAGCGCACCCGGGCTTTTCTCAGCAAGGTCCTCTCATTGTAGCCCCTGCCGGCTCCTCCGGTTTGCCCCCGGCCGGCCGGAAGGCCTCCGGGGTGAGCAAAATGCTTATCCGGTCCTCCGCCTCCCCGGCGGGAAGGAATCGTAGCGAAACCCGGGGAACTATATTGACGGGAAGAAGAGTTATCCAATACAGGGTCATCAGCCCACAGGGTCATCAGCCGGTCATGGGGAGCGGATGGAAATGGCGGATGTGCAGATCATCGTCAAAGGGAAAAATCTGGAGGTCACGCCGGCGCTGCGGCAATACGCGGAGAAGAAAGTCGGGAAGCTGCTTCGTTTCTTCGACCGGGTTCCCACCATCGCCAACGTCACCATGAGCACAGAACGGGAGCGGCACGTGGTGGAGATCACCATGCAGGTGGGAGGCCTGCTGGTGCGGGGCGAGTCCACCACCGGCGACATGTATGCGTCGGTGGACGATGCGGTGGAGAAGGTGGAGCGCCAGATCGGCAAGTACAAGACCCGGATCCTGCGCAGGCTCCGGCAAGAGGCGGCGAAAATCGGCCAAAGCGGGGAAGCGGCGTTCCTGCCGGAACCCGCCGGGGGGGCAGGCGCAGAGGACGACAACGGCTTCGCCGGCGGCAAAGTGGTGCGCTACAAGCACATCCCCATCAAACCCATGTCTTTGGAAGAAGCCACCATGCAGATGGAGCTGCTGGGGCATGACTTCTACGTTTTTGCCAACGCAGAAACAGAAGAGATCAACGTGGTATACAGGCGCCGGGACGGAAACTATGGGCTGCTGGAGCCGGAGCGCTGATCCAGCCCTGGTGGTCTTCGAGGGCGGCAGGGCGGCAGGGTATTGGGAGAAGCGCCTGCAGCAGGTGCGCCGGGCAGCAGTGCAGGATTTGCTGGCGAGGGCCGGCCAGGCGCAGTGTTTCGATCCGGTGGTGCTGGTAACCGACGATGCGGAGTGGGGCCAGGCGCTACAGGCGGAGGCGCCTGGCCTCGTCGTGTGGCGAACGGGCGCAACCCCGTTCCATTTCGGCCGTTGCCTGAAGGACGTGGTGGCATCCCTGGGCCTCGAACGCGTGCTGTATATGGGGGGTGGCGCGGCTCCGTTGGCCAGCCCGGCGTTACTGGCCCGCCTGGCTGCCGCTGGCGCCGTCCCGGAGGGGGCTGCACCGGGCCGGCTGGTGGCCAATAACCTATATTCCGCCGACATCGTGGGTTTTGCGCCGGCTTTGGCGGCTTTGGAGAGCATTGACCTGCCCGCCGAAGACAATATTCTCGCCTGGCGCCTGCACCAACAGGCGGGCCTGCCGGTGGCCCCGGCACCCGACAGCCTGGCCCTTCACCTGGACATCGACACCCCGGCGGAGCTGGCGGTGCTGGCCCTGGCGCCGCAGACCGGCCCCTGCACCCGGGCTGCTCTGGCGCGATGGAGCGAGCTGCCGCTGGCACGCTACCGGCAACTCATGGCGGCGTTTCAGGATGAATGGGCGGAGGTCAGCATCTGGGGGCGAGTCGGCTCCAAGACCTGGGGGTTTCTGGACCGGCATACCCGTTGCCGCCTGCGGGTGTTCAGCGAGGAGCGCGGCATGAAGGCCTTGGGGCGCGATGCAAGCGGTCAGGCCGTGAGCTTTCTGGGCTATTTGATGGATGAAATTGGCCCTTCTGCTTTTTTCCGCCGTTTCGGCCAAGCCTCCCAGGTGTTGGCGGTGGACACCCGGGTCCTTTTCGCCCACCGGCGGCTGGTTCTTCCTACCGAAGAGCGGTTTCTGTCGGATCTGGGCCTCTGGCAGGAAATTCGCACCCCTTGGTTGCGGGACTTTACCCGGGCTGCCACCGAAGCGCCCTTGCCGGTGCTCCTGGGGGGACACTCCCTGGTGGCCGGGGGGTTGCCGGTTCTGGCGGCAGTGGCAGAGGGCGGAGAATTCGTGGTATAATAGCCTCGTGTGATGGGCTTTGTGTGATGGGCCTGCACTCGTGAACCCAGGCCCATGAGCACGAACCCGAACCCGTGAGTTGGAACCAAAGGTGGAGGCTCGGCCGGTCGGCAGCAGGATCAGCCACAGGCGGAGCCTTTTTTGCAGTTTGGGCTTTTGCGGTTACGGCGGGGTATGGACACTTCGGGCAGAGGTGTGTGACGATGCTGGACTTTATCAAAAAGGTTTTTGATAGCAACGAGCGGGAGATCAAGCGCTGCAGCGACATCGTGGCGCAGATCAACGCCCTGGAGCCGCAGATGCAGGCCCTTTCCGACGCTGAACTGGCGGCCAAAACCCCGGAATTCCGGCGCCGCCTGGAGGCCGGCGAAACCCTGGATGATCTGCTGCCCGAAGCCTTTGCGGTGGTGCGTGAGGCGGCTGTTCGCACCTTGGGGCAGCGGCATTTCGACGTGCAGCTCATCGGGGGCATCGTTCTGCACGAGGGCAAGATTGCCGAGATGAAAACCGGCGAGGGCAAAACCCTGGCTGCCACGGCGCCGGCTTACCTGAACGCTTTGGCCGGCCACGGGGTGCACGTGGTCACCGTCAACGATTATCTGGCCAAACGGGACAGCGAGTGGATGGGGCAAATCTACCGCTTTCTGGGCCTGAAGGTGGGAGTGATCCTGCATGACATGGATTACGCCCAGCGCCGGGCTGCCTATGCGGCGGATATCACCTACGGCACCAACAATGAATTCGGCTTCGACTATCTGCGGGACAACATTGGGGACGTCTCGCAGATGGTGCAGCGGGAGCTCTACTACGCCAATGTCGACGGTGGACAAGATCCTATCGATGAGGCCCGCACCCCTCTCTCATCATCTCGGGCATGGCGATAGAGTCGACGGAGCACTACTACACGATGGCGTGCTCGTGCCGCTTCGGCGGCGTGAGACTACACTGTCGACGAATATGCCTGACTGTCGCGCTGACCGAGGCCGGCGTGGCCAAGGTCGAGAAGATGTTTCAACGTCGACAACCTGTACGTATCGGCACTGAGCCTCCACCACCACCTAGGCAGGCGCTGCGGGCGCACGTCTGGGTTCGAAGCGGACTGCAGACGATGTGGTCAAGGACGGCCAGGTCATCATCGTCGACGCCCACGGGGCGCCTGATGTTCGGGCGCCGCTACAGCGACGGGCTGCACCAGGCCATCGAGGCCAAAGAGCGGGTGAAGATCGAGCATGAGAGCCAGACTCTGGCCACCATCACGTTCCAGAATTACTTCCGGATGTATAAGAAGCTGGCAGGCATGACGGGTACCGCCGCCACCGAGGAGCCGGAATTCATCAAGATCTACGGCTTGGAAGTGGTGGTGATCCCCACCAACATGCCGATGATCCGGCGGGATTTGCCGGATATGGTGTTCAAGACCGAACAGGCCAAGTACAAGGCCGTGGTGGACCGCATCGTGGAGCTGCACGCCAAGGGGCAGCCGGTGCTGGTGGGCACCGTCAGCGTGGAAAAGTCCGAGCGGCTGTCGGAGATGCTGAAGCGGCGCGGCGTGCCGCACCAGGTGTTGAACGCGAAGTACCATGAGCGTGAGGCGGAGATCGTGGCCCAGGCTGGGCGGCTGGGCGCTGTGACCATTGCCACCAACATGGCCGGCCGCGGGACCGACATCATGCTGGGGGGCAACCCGGAGTTCATGGCGCGCCAGAAGCTGCGCCAGGAGGGTGTGGAGCCCGAGCTGGTGGCGGCAGCCAGCGAGAAACTGCCGTCCCGCGATCCGCAAATTGCCGAGCTGCAGAAGCGTTTCCAGCAGTATGTGGCGCAGTTCAAGGTCCAGACCGACGCCGAACACGCTGAAGTGGTGAAGCGGGGCGGCCTGTACATCATCGGCACGGAGCGGCACGAGAGCCGGCGCATCGACAACCAGCTGCGCGGCCGCAGCGGGCGCCAGGGCGACCCCGGCACGTCGCAGTTCTTCATCTCGCTGGAAGACGATCTGATGCGCCTCTTCGGCTCTGACCGCATCCGCGGCTTCATGGACCGCCTGGGCTGGGAAGAGGATATGCCCATTCAGAACACCCAGGTGGCCCGGGCCATCGAAAATGCGCAGAAGAAGGTGGAGGCCCACAACTTCGACATCCGCAAGCAGGTGCTGGAGTATGACGATGTCATGAACCAGCAGCGCGAGGTCATCTACGCGCAGCGCCGCAAAGTCTTGCGGGGAGAGCACGATCCCAACACCGTGCGCGACATGGTGGTGGAGGTGCTCAAGCAGGGCATCCATTCCTTTGCCAGCAAGGAGGCCTATCCGGAGGACTGGGACCTGAAAGGCCTGGCCGAATACATCAATGGAGTGCTGGGCGGTGTTTTGGTCCATCCCGAAGACCTGCAGGCTGCCAACCACGACGAGCTGGTGGAAAAGGTCACCGAGGTGGGCCGCAAGCTGTACGAGGCCCGGCGGCAGCAGCTGGGCGATCAGGCCGGCCCCATCGAGCGCTTCCTGTTGCTGCGCATGATCGATATGAAGTGGATGGACCACCTGAAGGCCATGGACGAGCTGCGGGAAGGCATTGGGCTGCGGGCTTATGGCCAGCGGGACCCGTTGGTGGAGTACCGGCTGGAAGCCTTCAACATGTTCGAGGCCATGGTGGGGCAGATCCAGGAGGATGTGGTCAAGTATCTGTTCCGGGTCCAGTTTTCCCAGGCCCAGGATCAGGTCCAGCGGCAGCAGGCGCGGGTGCGGGATCTGCGGACCAACCGCGAGGGCGGCGCTGCTGTATCCGCGGGGGCGCCGCGGCAACGGCGTGTCAAGAAGGTGGGGCGCAACGATCCCTGCCCTTGTGGCAGTGGCAAGAAATACAAATACTGTTGCGGGCGATGAGCCCGATGGGACGGTGTCCTGCTGGCACGGTATCATACCGGCGATGAAAGGTGGGGTAGACTGGTGGCAACGATGTTGGAGGAGCTCAGAGAGCCACTGCGAGACGTTACGGCCAGATTGTCGAAGATGAGGGAGTATCTTTGACCTGGAGCACCGGAAGGAGCAGATCGCAGCGCTGGAGGCGAAGATGGCCCAGCCCGGCTTCTGGGACGACCGGGAGGAGGCGGAGCGGGTCGTCAAGCAGATTGCCCTCCTCAAAGACCCGGTGGAAACGTACCAGAGGCTGGCCGCCCAGGCCGAGGACCTGGAGGTTCTGTACAACTTGGCCCTGGAAGAGGAGGACCAAGGCGTCAGCCAGGAGATCCAGGCGGGATTGTCCAGCCTGCGCGCGGATCTCGACCGCTTTGAGCTGTCCATGATGCTCTCGGGGGAATACGATGCGCGCAACGCGATCCTCTCCATCCACCCCGGCGCCGGGGGCACCGAGGCCCAGGACTGGGCGCAGATGCTCATGCGTATGTACATGCGCTGGGCGGAGCGCCGCGGTTACCAGGTCGAAACCATGGATCTGCTCCCCGGCGAAGAAGCGGGGGTCAAGAGCGTCACACTGCTCATCAAGGGGCCGTATGCCTACGGATATCTGCAGGCCGAGCGGGGGGTGCACCGGCTGGTCAGGATTTCGCCCTTTGATGCCAATGCGCGCCGCCACACGTCGTTCGCTTCGGTGGATGTGTTGCCCGAGGTGGAAGACGACGCCGAAGTGGAGATCCGGCCGGAGGATTTGAAGATTGACACCTATCGTTCCAGCGGCGCCGGTGGCCAGTATGTGAACAAGACGGAGTCCGCCATCCGGATCACGCACATCCCCACGGGGATCGTGGTCTCTTGCCAGACGGAGCGGTCGCAGCACTCCAACCGGGAGGCGGCCATGAAGCTCTTGCGGGCCCGTCTGATGCAGCTGAAGATCCAGGAGCAGAAGGAAAAACTCAGCGAGCTGCAGGGCGAGCAGGGCGAGATCGCCTGGGGGAACCAGATCCGTTCCTATGTTTTCGCGCCCTACCAGATGGTGAAGGACCACCGCACGGAGGAAGAGACGGGCAACGTCACGGCCGTCATGGACGGGGAACTCGATCCGTTCATCGAGGCTTTTCTGCGCCAGCGCAAGGCGGCAGGCGTGGCGTAAGCCGTCCGGCCTCCCAGCCTTTCTTGGCCTTTGAGCTCCTTTCGGTTCCTCCGCACGGAGCATGCGGTGTACCGCGCCGCGCCGGGCGAGGCTCTGTCGCGGTGTGGCTACTGGGCAGGTGCCTGCGGCCGGTAGGGAAACTCCCCGCCGGCTGCAGGGGCCTGCCTTTTCGTTTTCTCTGCCTCCGGCTTCCTGCCTAAACCCCGGTCAATCCAGGCCCTCGGACAAACGTGGCAACACGCCGGCACCTGGAGACATATTTGTCTCTCCTCTTCATAGAAATGCTGCAAGATCAAGGACTCGTCCTGGGATTATTCCTGATAGCTACATATTCATTATGGCCGCTTTCGAGAAGTTTCGACATAATTTTCCCGCAAGATTTGCTAGATATGTCTTGCCGGAGTCAGGTCTCGGCAAAGATGGAACCAACTGGGTCGGACGTGAAGGCGGCCCGGCAGCCCCGCGCCTTCATCTGGGAAGGCCGAAGGCCGCAAGGCAGAGCCACGCAGAAAGGAGGGGAGCGCAAAGGCCTGCGGGCAGCAGGGGAGCCCGGAGGAAACCGGGACGACACCGGCCTGAATGGTGCAGGGCTGCGAGACTTCAGCCTTCAGCAAGGCTTCGGAGACTTCGGCAGTTCTTGGAAAGACCCGGCAGGTATTCCGAGGGAGGGACGCCGGATGAGAAGGTACCATGGGAGGGCGGAACGGCCCGCACGGGGTGCGACGGCAGCGCGGTGGCCCGCAGACGGCGCTGGCTGTGCAGGACCAGCTCGGCGGGCGGCCGTGTTGTTGGCAGCCCTCGTGGTCTTCCTGGTCGTGGGTGGGTTGGTCTGGATGGCTGGCAACGCGGCAGCGGCGCCGCCGCCTGGCAAATTCCACGGCGGGTGGCAGGCGGGGCCCGTAGAGGTCAACCCGGAGCGCATTCTCGTGCGGTTCAAGGACAGCAGTTCCGTCAATACGGTACAAGCCGCAGCAGAACGTTTCCAGGCCCTGGGGCTGCAGCTGGAAAAGACTGCTCATTTCGGGCCCAGCAAGCGTTTCCCGCGGGGTCTGGACATCCACATCGTGAAGGTGCCCAAGGGGACAGACGTCCGCAGAGAAGCGGCGGAGTTGTCCCGGCGGCCGGAGATCCTTTATGCCGAACCCGATTATAAAGTATATCGGGACGGCGCTCCCGTTTTTCCCAGTGATCCGTATTTCAACCTGATGTGGGGGCTGCATAACCCCGGCGCCAGCCAGATGCCGCCTCAGGCCGATGACCCGGAGCTCAGCGCCCCGGCCGTGGCCGACGCGGATATCGACATGCCGGAGGGCTGGTCCATCCGCACCGACTCGCCGGAGGTGATCGTGGGCCTCATCGATACGGGGGCCTACGTCGATCACCCGGACCTGGCGGCCCACATCTGGACCAACCCGGGGGAGATCCCGGACAACGGCATCGACGATGACGGCAACGGCTACGTCGACGACATCCACGGCTGGGATTTCTACGACGGCGACAACACCGTGTGGGACCCGGATCAGCGGGACCAATACGGTTATCTCGCGGATGAACACGGGACCCACACGGCCGGCACCATCGGCGCCCTGAGCGATAACGCCATGGGCGTGGCCGGCATCAGCTGGGACATCAAGATCATCATCCTCAAGTTCCTCGGGCCGGAAGGCGGCTTCACCTCGGACGCCATCCTGGCCCTGCAGTATGCGGCCCAGGCCGGCGCCAAGCTCACCAACAACAGCTGGGGCGGCGGCGCTTACAGCCAAGCCCTGAAGGACGCCATTGAAGGCACGGGCATGCTCTTCGTGGCTGCCGCTGGCAACAGCGGCACCAACAATGACGCCACGCCGCATTATCCCTCCAGCTACGATTCACCAAACATCATTGCCGTGGCGGCCACCATGCAAAACGACGAGCCCGCGAGCTATCCGGGTTGGTGGAGCACCTGCTATGGCGCCACTTCGGTGGATCTGTTCGCTCCCGGCGGCTACATTCTTTCCACCGTGCCGCCGGATCCGCCGCCGGGGCCCGGCCAGCCGCCGGAAGAAGCCTACGCCTTCTTCTACGGCACGTCCATGGCCACGCCCCATGTTTCGGGCGTGGCAGCCCTGGTCATGAGCCAGTACCCCACTCTGCCTCTCTATCCCGGAGCCCCGGGGTGGACCGAGGGCAGCCCGTCGGTGAAAAGCCTGATTCTGGATACGGTAGATCGCAAACCGGCCCTGGCGGGGAAGTGCGTCACGGGCGGGCGCCTGAATGCCGCCAACGCCCTGGCGGCCTCGCTGCCGCCGGTCATCGAGCGGGCCACGGCCACGCCGACCCAGGGCGAACCGCCCTTGGCCGTGACCTTTGAGGCCGCGGCCCACGACGTGGACGGCTCCATCGCCGATATGTGGTGGGATTTCGGCGATGGCAGCGCGCCGCTCCATGCCGCGAACGCGCAGCACACCTACACGGCGCAGGGATGGTTCGAGGCCAAGTTCCACGCCGTGGACAACGCTGGCCTGGAATCTGTGGCCACGGTCCGGATCCACGTGTTCTTCCCGCCGCATATCGGCGTGAACCCCACGTCTCTGCAGGCTTCCCTGGACTGGGGTCAGGAAGAGACCCAGCACCTGACCATCACCAACAGCGGCCAGGGGGATTTGCACTACAGCTGCGGGCTGGCCATCCCGGGCAGCGCTCCGGCGGGTGCTGCTCCCGCTATCCCCGATCTGCAGGTGGCCAAGGGGCAGGTGGATCCGCGTCAAGGCCCGCCGGTGGCGGAGGGCGCCGGTGGCCCGGACCACTCCGGCTACCAATGGGCGGACAGCGACGCACCGACCGGGCCCGCGTTTGAATGGCTGGATCTGACCTCCACCGGGACTCCCGTGAACCTGGGGGATGACGCCAGCGCGTTGGTGGACCTGCCCTTTGCCTTCCCGTTCTACGGGCAGCAGAAAACCCAGGTGCGTATCGGCTCCAACGGCTATCTCACCTTCGGGACCAACGGGGACGATTACAGCAACGACCCGATCCCCAACCCGAGCCAGCCCAATGACCTGATCGCGCCCTTCTGGGACGATCTGAACCCGGGAAGCGGCAGCCGGATCCTCTACTACGGGGACGCCGCTGCCGGAATCTTCGTGGTGGAATACAAGAACGTGCCGCGCTGGGGCAGCAGCACGCCCAACACCTTCGAGGTCATCCTGCGGAAGGACGGTACGGTGAAATTCCAGTATCTCACCATGCGGGGAACCCTGAACCAAGCCACAGTGGGTATCGAAAATGCCGCCGGCAACGATGGCCTGCAGGTGGCCTTCAACCAGGCCTATCTGCATGACAATCTGGCGGTGGAGTTTTACCCGTTCTGGCTGGCGGTGGAGCCGAGCCAGGGTACGGTGGCCCCGGGGGCCAGTGCCGATGTGGCAGTCACCTTCAAGGCCGGCCAACGGCCGGAAGGGGATTATCCGGCCACGCTGGTGGTTCAGAGCGATGACCCGGATACCCCGGCCATCAACGTGGAGGCCTTCCTGCATGTGAATGCCCTCATCCCGCCGGTGATCCGCAGCTTCACGGCGCAGCCCTTCGCCGGCAAGACGCCGCTGACGGTGCAGTTCGCGGCCGAGGTCGGGGACACGGACGGCCGGGTGGTGGCCTCGCAGTGGAACTTCGGGGACGGCAGCGCCCCGGTGGACGGCGGCGCGCCTTCCGATGGCCAGCTGCGCACCAGCCACACCTACGAAACGGAGGGCGAGTATGACGCCACGTTGACGGTAATCGACGACGAGGGCCTGCGGGCCACCCGCACGATCCACATCGTGGCGCGGCCACAGCCCTCGGCATCGCTGACGCCGCCCTCGTTTACGGCTGCGATCCGGGCCCACCGCACGCGTACGGAGACTCTGACCATCCGCAACAGCGGCGATGTGCCCCTGGAATTCACGCTCCGGGCGGAGACCGCCGGCACTCCGGCGCAGGTGGTGCCCAGGGTGGCCCCGGATGCGCCGGACTGGAACGGCGCGAAGGATCAGCCCGATCCGCGCCCAGGCCGGCTGGGGAGGGGTGGGCCAGACCGCTTCGGCATGATCTGGCTGGACAGCGACCAGCCGGGCGGACCCACCTTCGAGTGGGTGGATATCACCACCACCGGCAACCGGGTGAACCTGGGCGATGACAGCGGCGTGTCCGTGGATCTGCCGTGGCCGTTCCCGTTCTACGGTGGGACGTATACGTCGCTGAGCGTGTGCTCCAACGGGTATCTGACCTTCGGGAGCACGACGGGGGATTACAGCAACGACCCCATTCCGGACGACAATACCCCCAACAACCTGTTGGCCGTCTATTGGGACGACCTGAGTCCCAACCGGGCTGGCAGCGTCTATACCTACCACGATGCGGCCCATGAACGCTTCGTCGTGGAATGGTACCAGGTGCCTCTTTATCCCAATACCGGAGCTCTGACCTTTGAAGCCATCCTTTACCCGGACGGCCGCATTCTCTACCAGTACGGGCCGCCCGAAGCGCCGCTGAATTTCGGCGGCAAAGCCAACAGTGCCACGGTGGGTATCGAGAACGCCGACGGCAGCGATGGCCTGGAGGTGGTCTTCAACGCCCCCTACGTGCACAATGGCCTGGCGGTGCTCTTCTACCCCTTCGCCTGGCTGTCGACCAATGTCAGCCAGGGCAGCGTGGCGCCGGGAGCAAGCCAGGATGTGCAGGTGCTCTTCGACCTGCGGCCCATCGCCAGCGGCAGCCTGGACGGCCGCCTGGTTCTGGACAGCAATGATCTGCTGCATCCGGAAATTGCAGCGCCTGTGCACGTGGATGTGCTGCCGAACCAGCCGCCGGTCATCACGGCCGCCGGGGTCAATCCGGCCCGGGGCCCGGTGGAGACGCAGTTCCAGTTCGTGGCTGCGGCCCAGGATCCGGATGGCCGCATCGCCGACCAGTACTGGGACTTCGGCGACGGCAGCCAGCCGGTGCACGAGTTCACCACCACCCACACCTATGGGCACGAGGGTCCTTATACCGCCACGTTCCATGCCGTGGACAACGACGGGTATGAGGCCACCGCCCGGGTGCAGGTGGAGGTGGGCCAGCCGCCGGCAGCCAGCTGGGATCCGCATCAGATCTTCCTGCGCGTCGCCCAGGGACGGACGGGGAGTGCTTCGCTGACCCTGAGCAACGCTGGGCCGGGGGCTCTTCGCTTCGGCGCCGAGGCGGCGTCCCAGAGCATTCAGCTGCCCAAACGGCTGGCCGGGCCCGTGGGCCGGCCGGGTACGGCAGGAGCTGGCGGCACGGTGGGTGCGGCGAATGCCGGCGCTGGCGGTGTGGACCCGCTGGCGCGCACGGCCCGCGGCCTCTACGCCCCGCTGGCGGACCAGGAGCGCCGGGCCATCCAACCGTTGGACGCTGGACAGATTCTGGCCCACTGGACCGCGCCCTCGCCCATCACCTTGGCCTGGGGCGTGGCCGTGGACCGCAACAGCGGCAATCTGGCCATCTCGGACCCCCAGCAGAAGATGGACGCCCTGGTGACTCCGGCCGGCGCCTATACCGGCACCTCCTGGAGCACCCCGTGGGCCGGATCGTGGCCAGGGGACATGGCCTTTGACGGCCAGTTCATCTGGCAGGTCAATGTCGGCGGCGACAACGGCATCTACCAGCTGAACCCGCAAACCGGCGCGGTGGTGGCCTCCATCACCAGCGGCCCGTGGACAGGAGTCTCGCAGCGGGGCCTGGCTTACAACCCCGATGACGACACCTTCTACATCGGCGGCTGGAACGAGGACATCATTTACCACTTCAAGGGCCTGAGCTGGGATCATCCCGGCGAGGTTCTGGAACAGTGGTCCATGCCGGTGAGCATCTCCGGACTGGCCTACCATCCGGGGGCGAAGATCCTGGTGGTGGCCAGTAATGCGGCGCCGGATGCCCTCTACTTCGTCAATGCCGAGAGCCACGCCATTGTGGCGCAGTTTGCCCATCCGGCGGGCGGCGACTACAACGGCGCGGGCTTGGAGTTCGACGCCAATGGGAATCTGTGGGTCGCTTCCCAGGGCAACAACACCATGTACCTGGTGGCTACCAACCTAGGCCCCATCGGCCGGTGGCTGCAGGTCGCTCCAGCCAGCGGCACCGTGACTGCGGGGGCTTCTCAGCAGCTGACGGTGACGGTGGATGCCCGCAATCTGCGGCCCGGCGACCATAGTGGCGCGGTCTCTTTGGCCACCAATGACCCAGAGAACCCGCAAATTGTGGTCCCGGTGCAGTTGCATGTGGCGGCCGCACCGGTGATCCAGGAGGCCACGGCCACTCCGACCCTCGGCGAGCCGCCTCTGACGGTACAGTTCCATGCGGTGGTGCAGGCGCCAGAAACCCCGCTGGCCAGCGTGAAGTGGGACTTCGGCGACGGCAGCGCCCCGGTCGTGGGCAGCGAGCCCACGCTGGATGCCTCCCACGTCTACACGGCAGAGGGCCAGTTCCTGGCCACCTTCACCGCAGTGGACCAGCTGGGCGGCACAGCCAGCACGCAGATTCTCGTCGACGTGCGCAATCTGCCGCGGGCCACGGTGGATCCCACGCAGCTGGAGTTCACCCTGCCGGGCAATGGCTTCCAGGTCCATACGGTGACCGTGGGCAATGCCCAGGGCAAGGCTCCGCTGCAGTTCAAGGTGCGGGTGCGGCCCGGCGCCTCGCCGGCCATCGTGCTGCCGCAGCGCATCGCTGGCGGCAAGATCGCCGACCCTGACGCCCTTACGGCCCGCGGGCTCTTCCAGCCGCTCACACCGGAGCAGGTGCACCGCCTGCAGGGCAACGTACGGCCCGACGGAGTGGGCCAGGTGCTCTTGTCCTGGCCGGTGCCGTCGCCGATCACCCTGGCCTGGGGCGCCGGCTTCGATCAGACGAATGTCTGGATCAGCGACCCACAGGTCAAGAAGGACTCGCTGGTGACGCCGCAGGGCGTCTACACCGGCAAGACCTTCGCGACGCCGTGGGCCGGATCCTGGCCGGGTGACATGGCCTACGATCCGAACCACAATCTGATCTGGCAGGTCAATGTCGGCGGCGACAACGGCATCTACGGCCTGGACCCCGCCACCGGCGAGGTCCGGCAGAAGATCACCTCCGGCCCCTGGACCGGGATCTCCCAGCGCGGCCTGGCCTATGACGCAGCCACCGACACCTTCTACATCGGCGGCTGGAACCAGGACATCATCTACCACATCCGGGGTCTCAGCCACAGCCATCCGGGCGAAGTCATCGAAGCCTGGTCCTTCCCGGTGGGCATCGCCGGCCTGGCCTGGCATCCGGGGGGCATCCTCTGGGTGTCCAATAACGGCTCGCCGGACATGATCTTCGGGTTGGATCTGGAGCACGGGGCTGTGGTGTACCAGTTCCAGGCCCCGTCCGGCGGCGAGTACCAGGGTGCCGGCCTGGAGCTGAACGAGGACGGCAATCTGTGGGTCGTCGCCATGAACAACCGCGCCTACCTGGTGGACACGGATATGCCCATCTCCCGCGGGATTCAGGTGGAGCCCAGCTCGGGAACGATCCCGGCGGGGCAGACCCAGGATCTCGCCGTCACGGTGAAAGCCAGTGAACTGGGCCAGCCCGGCAAGGACTACACCAACTACCTGGAGATCACCACCAATGATCCGTTCCGGCCCCTGCTGGGTGTGGACGTCAACGTGCACATCCTGCCTGCGCCGGTGCTGAGCGATGTGAAGGCCGAACCGGCCGTGGGCGAGCCGCCCCTCGAGGTGCGCTTCAGCGCCACGGTGCAGGCCGGTGCTGCGCCTGTGGTCGACGTGTGGTGGGATTTTGGCGACGGCAGTGCTGCCGTGCATCAACCTACAGCGAGCCACGTCTACCCGAACCTGGGAACGTACGAAGCCAGCATCCACGCCAAGGATGCCAACGGCGTGGAAGTGTCCCAGAAGGTACAGGTGGAAGTCCGTTGGCTGCCGGTCCTGGGCGTCACGCCGGATGCCTTCGACGTGTTCCTCACCGAAGGGCAGCAGGATCAGCGCCCGCTGACCATCCGCAACGACGGCAAGGCGCCTCTCAACTTCCATCTGGCCCTGGCGCCCAGCTTCGGCGAGACGGCGGAGTACCAGCGCTTTGCAGCAGAGCGCTCCTACCGGAAAGGCGACTTCGCCAAGGAGCTGCACGGCTGGCCGGTGACCTATGGCGCCGGCGGCCCGGACGCCTACGGCTACGTCTGGATGGACAGTGACCAAGAGGGCGGCCCGGCGTACGACTGGCTGGAGATCAGCGAAATCGGGACCCCGGTGACGCTGGACGACGAGTCCGGAGTCACGGTGCCTCTGCCGTTCCCCTTCCCATTCTATGGGGAGAGCAAGAGCCAGGTGGCCATCTGCTCCAACGGCTACCTGACCTTCGGCAAGAGCATCCGGGGCTTTTTCGAGAACGCGCCGATCCCCAACAGTGCCGAGCCCAATGACATCCTGGCGGCGTTTTGGGACGATCTGGATCCCGGCGCTGCGGGCCATGTCTACTACTACTACGATGAGGCTCACCGGCGCTTCATCGTGGAATTCAAAGACGTGCCGCAGTGGGGTGCCCAGGTGGGCTATACGTTCCAGATCATTCTCAAGCCGGACGGGACCATTCTCTACCAGTACCAGTCCATGCGCGGAGACCTCACTAGCGCCACGGTGGGCATCGAGAACGCCCGTGGCAGCGTGGGCCTGGAAGTGGTCTACAACGCGCAGTACGTGAAAGACGGCTTGGCCGTGGGCTTCACGCCCATCGGCAGCCTGGTGGGTGTGAATCCCGATTCCGGGCAGGTGCTGCCGGGCAAGAGCCAGGATGTCGTCGTGACGTTCGGCTCGCCCACGGCGGCGCCGGGCGTGTACCACACGGGCATCCGAGTCATGGCGGATGATCCCTATCGCCCGGTGGCGGTGGTACCGGTGGACCTGACCATCAATGGCATCCCCCGGGTGAGCATCCAGAAACCCGCTGCCGGCTCGGTGGTCGAGGGCGTGACACCCATCCAGTGGACGGCCCGCGATGACCAGGCGCTGACCGTGGATCTCGCCTATTCCGGCGACGGCGGCCAGACCTGGACGGTGCTGGTGCAGGATGCCGAGAACAGCGGCCGCTATGACTGGGATACCAACGGCCTGCCCGTAGGCGATCTCTACCAGGTGCAGGTGACGGTCAAGGATCCGTACGGGCAACACGCCACAGCCCAGAGCGGCAACTTCACCCTCCATCGTTCGCCGCAGGTGGAACTGACTGTACCCGCGGGCGGAGAGATCGTGACCACACCCAGCCTGGAGATCCGGTGGAACGCCAGCGATCCTGAGGACGGCACTGAACTCGCCGTCGCCCTGGAATACAGCAAGGATGGCGGCGAGACCTGGAGCCGCATCAAACAAAACCTGCCCAATAGCGGCAGCTACACCTGGAATCTCGCGGGCGTAGGGCCCAGTGATCGGGTGCAGGTGCGCATCACCGTCACCGACAAGGACCGCGGTTCCACGGTGGTCGTGAGCCCGCAATTCACGGTGACCCAGGCGCCGGTGGCGGCCTTCACCTACAACCACCCGGGCCTGGAGAGCCGGGGTACAGAAGAACCCGTGCGATTCAGCGATGGTTCCCACGACCCGGACGGCAGCGTAGCCGCCTGGCACTGGGACTTCGGCGACGGGGCCGCCAGCCTGGACCAAAACCCGCAGCACCGTTACGCCCAGGGTGGCATTTACACGGTGCAGCTGTGGGTCACGGATAACCTGGGCGCCCGCAGCAGCACGGCCTGGCAGACCCTGGTGGTGGGCAGCCCGGCGGCACCGGTGACGGGTACGCTCTTCATCATGGAGCCAGTCACTGACGGCTATCCGCTGAAAGACCTGCGCCTGTGGTATGAGCGGGC
Source organism: Bacillota bacterium (assembly GCA_014896355.1). Lineage (GTDB taxonomy): Bacteria > Bacillota > UBA5301 > Bu52 > Bu52 > Bu52. The sequence goes on along the minus strand of JADBKO010000006.1, from coordinate 53,304 downwards.
CCAGCAGCCCACGGAGGTCCCGGGCGACGGGAACCTGCCGGAGATCGTTTTGACCTGCTTCGGCGGCAACCCGGTGGCATCGCACGCCGCCCTGTTCAACAGCCGCAATGCCTACTTCGCTCTGCAACCGACGGAGGCTGTGGCCGGCCCGGACGGCGTCAGCGGCATCGGAAGGATCGTTCTCAACTGGTACTGGCCGCAGGGGATGGATCCGCAAGGGTTGGCTCTCTACTGGTTCGACGCTGCCACCGGGCAGTGGGCGCCGGTCAGCCAGCAGTCCGCTGTACCTTACCGGGACTCCAGCGAGGGCGGCCTGTACGGTGGCTTCATCCGCATGGAGATCGGCCCAGACACGTCGCCCAGCCTGAACCAGCTTCGCGGCGCCATCCTCGCAGCCGGGGTGTCGCATGTGGCGCCCACGGCGGGCTTCAGCTTCACCCCGGCTCAACCGACCATCCAGGATACGGTGCAATTCCGGGATGCGTCGCAGCCGGGCGACAGCGAGGTTGTGGCGTGGCATTGGGACTTCGGCGATGGCACCACCAGTACGGAGCAGAACCCGCAGCACCGCTACACCACCAAAGGCAGCCACTGGGTGGCGCTCACCGTCTGGGACAGCACCGGCGCCCCCAGCGTCGAGCCTGCCCGCCAGAAGGTGGAGGTCGTGAATCTGCCGCCGCAGGTGAGCATCACCGCCCCGGCTGCCGGTGCGGTCTGGACCGGCAAGGAGGCCATCCGGTGGACGGCCACGGATCCCGATGATCCGGCGGAAAGCCTCCAGATCCGCCTGGCCTTCTCCGCCGATGGCACCCATTGGACGGAGATCGCAGCCGGCGAGGCCAACGATGGCACCTACCTCTGGGATACAGCCGTGGTGCCCAAGGGCGGGCTCTACCAAGTGCAGGTGACGGTCACGGATACGCAGGGAGCCAAGGCCAGCGCCGTCAGCCCGGTCTTCACCATCGTGAAGCTCTCCGGCCTGGTGGCTGCCGGCCCGAACCCGGCCGATCGCACCGTGACCTTCTACTTCGCCCAAGGTGTGAGCGGCACGCTCTACGTCTACGACAGCGCCGGACGCCTGGCCTACCGGCACGAGGTGGCGGAGGGCGAGACCCACTACCTCTGGGATCTGACGGACAGCCACGGCACGCCGCTGGCTCCGGGGCTGTACCTCTACGTCCTGGTCACCAACAGCGGGCGGTCGTCGCCGGTGCTGAAGCTGGTGGTCGAGCGCTAACCCCAGGGTTGGGGCGGTTTCGCAGGCCAGCAAACGTTTGCAGAAGCCGCCCCGCCTGCGTCGAAATGGAAAGTTGGTTTCCGACGGGGACCGGGCGCATCCTGGCCCTGGTCCCCGCCGTTTGCCGAAAGACCGGCCCAGTGCCATCTTGCCTGCCCCGGCAGGCGCGTTTGGAGGGAGGCTCCGATGATAAAGAGGGTTTGCCGCTCGTTACCGGCCGTAGCCGGATGCGTGGTCCTGGCCCTCGGCATTCTGCTGGCTGTGGGCGCCCTGCTGCCCGTGCAGGCGGAAGAAACGCCAGCCCAGGACTACAGCCACACCGCGGCCCTGCTCAACCAGGGCCTGGGCGCCCGGGCCATGGGGATGGGCGGCGCTGCCGCGGCCATCGCCACGGACGCCAGCGCGGTCTATTACAATCCGGCCCTGTTGGCCCTGCTATACGGCAACAGCGTGGTTTCCAGCTATGCGTCCAATTGGGGCGCTCTCGGTTATCTGAACCTGGCTTATGCCCGGCCCAACCTGGGGGTGGGGATCCTGCGCATGGCCGCCGGCGGCGAGGGAGCCGACGAATTCGGCAATCCGGGTCCGTCGTACCGGGTGGAAGAGCTGGCTTCCCTGGCCGGCGCGGGCTGGGCCTTCTCCCCCAGCTTCGCCGTGGGCGTCACGGGGAAGTATTTCAGCCAAACGCTGCCAAATACGAGAGGCCACGGTTTCACCGCCGATGTGGGCGCCGCTTATGAGCTGGAGAATCTGCGCCTGGGCCTTGTGGCCCGCAATGCGTTGGGCGGTGTCCGGTACGAGCCCAGCGGTGTGCTGGATCCGTTCGAGCGCACCTGGGTGCTGGGCGCCGGCTACCAGATGGGGAACCTGCTGCTGGCCGCAGATGTGGAGTCGCAGCCGTCCGTGGGCACCGTGGTTCATACTGGCGCTGCTTATGATTTCGGGCCCGCAGAGCTGCGTTGTGGAGCTTGGAACCCCGGTTCGGGCTGGGCCCTGACCCTGGGCCTCGGCCTGCGCTGGCAGGCGATCCAGGTGGATTATGCCTTTGAGGCCCATCCTGTCAGCAAGGCCGCCCATCGGTTGGGCGCGGTACTGCGGTTCTGAGCCCCCAGGCTGGGATGCAGGCCGGCGAGACGCTGGCGTACACGGGAAAAGGGCGCCTCGCCCGGCCTGCGCCGGCGGGACAGTGGCAGCGGTAGGAGGTGGACTCCATGGGCCGGCGGCGGGCATGGCAGCAGATCCGGAACGGTGGGCGGGGGTTCCGGGCCGCCCTAGCCATGGCAGCGTTTTTCTGGATCCTGCTCGGGGCGGGGGTGGGGCTCAGTTTTTCCGCCCTGGCCCTTGCTCAGGAGCCTGCCGGAGACCTGGGCGGCCACGCTGCCACGGGACAGACCGCTTCGGATGCGGCACCCGCGCAGTCCGCACCGGGGGGGACAGCGGACGCGCAATCTGCGCCGGGCGAGCCCCCACTGGCGGCCGGGGCGGCGTCGGGCTGGCAGCTCAACGGCCATCTGGAATGGCTGGGAGGCTACGCCTGGGGGGACCCGGCAGGCCTGGAAGGCCGGAAAGACCTGGTCCCCGGCCAGCTGACCCTCAAGCAGCGCATCGCCGTGGACGTCGGCGGCAATGTAGGCGACGTCCTGGCCTTGGATGCCCACGTGGATAACGCCAAATCCGACAATCTGCAGCTGGCTTCGTTCACTCTGGCCCACGGTCCCTGGCAAGCCCGTTTCGGGGATTTTCTTTGGCAGAGCCCCAACCCGTACCTGGGCTACAGCCCCAGCTTGCGGGGGGTGGAGCTGCAGGCCCACCAGGGTCCCTGGTTTGGCCGGGCGTTTGTGGCGCAAGGCCAGGGAATCCCGGCCAGCAAAACCTTTACCGGGGGTGCCAGCAGCGACCAGGTGGTCTATTCCGGATTGGACGGGCCCTACGCGCCGGTCCGGGAGAACGGTTCCCTCACCGCGTCCATCCGGGGGGCATTCTGGTATGCTTTGGCCGCCCCGCGCTTCGACTCGGACTTTCACCGGGTCTGGGTGCGCTTTGGACGCACGCCCACGGCGTCGCGGCCATTGCAGGAGTTTTTGGAGGCGTATGGTTTGGGCTTTCTGGGCGCCGGCAGCAGCGGCGAGACCGAAGGGACACTGGTGGAAGGCACCCTGCGCCGCATTTCCCCGGGCACCTATGCGGCGCTGGAATACCAGGGACAAGGCTATCTCGTTCTACGGCGCCCGCCGGAGGCGGTTTTGCGCACGCTGATCCAGGCGATTCTCAATGAATACAATCGTTTGCATAGCCTGCGGGGGGCAGAGGCCAAGACCTATCCGTTCGTGGAGGGCTCCCAGCTGGAAGCGCAATTTTTGGGCACCCTGCTGTCCGATTATAGCTTTCTGCGGGTGGCCCGCCAGCCGGAAGGGGACGGGCCCGAAGCCGGCGTGCTGTATCCGGCGCCCGGCGACCCCGGGTTGTTCCAGCCGCAGCCGCCGCCGGACCCGCGGCTGCGCCAGGGCTGGGGCTTCTATGACCTCGGCAACCAAGGGATCGAGCCGGGCTCGGAGCAGGTAGAAGTGCAGATCCAGGGCCTGTGGCGGCCTGCGGCGCAGATCGCCGGCTTTTCCTGGCAGATCTATTACGACGCCGGGATGATGCGGATCCAGTTTCCGCCGCCAGGCCAGTGGGATCCGGCGGCGGACCGGGTGCGGGTGCAGTACCGCTATCGGGTGACGGACAACGTCTATCCCCTGGGAGTGGCGGTGGCGCACGGTTCGGAACGGGTGTATCTGAACGGAGTCCTTCTGAAGCGGGACACGGACTATACTCTGGATTATGAGGCCGGCATCCTGGTACTCCTGCGCGATGCAGGGCCCCAGGACGTTCTGCGCATCGACTATGAATACTTTCGCGGCGCCCTGGGGGTGGCGGGATATTATCAGGAAGACGTGCTCGGGTGTTCCCTGGGCTGGAGCCCGGACGCCGGGCACCGCCTGCAGCTGGATGTGGTGCGCGCGGCGGAGCGGCCCTTGCCGCCGGCGGAAGCCGCCAAGGTGCCGGTCATGCCGGGGGCCCACACAGTGGTGGGCGCCAGCGGCCGTTGGCAAGCCGGGGGCCTCTCAGCCCAGGTGGATGCAGCCTTCAGCCAGAACGTCTTCCCCTTTGACGACAACCAACGGGAGCATCTGCCGAACGTCGTGCAGGCGGTGAGTGCCGGGACGGCGCCGGACGGGCGGCCGTACGTGCTGTTCGGGCACCGCAGCGGCCTGACGGTGTACGCCGGGCCGGCGGAGCAGGAGGCGGCTGCCGGCGCCGGGGGCGGGCAGTGGCGCCTTTACACCCTGGCTGCGGGCCTGGCCGGCAACGACGTGCGGGCCCTGGCCCAGACGGAGACAGCGTGGTATATCGCCACCAACGGCGGGCTGACCCGGGTGGCCAAAGCCTCCAGCCTGCCCGGGGCCAGCCCTTTCGACCAGGCCGTCAACTGGAATCGCTATTATGCCGCGGACGGCCTGCCCTCCAGCCAAGTGACCGCCGTGGCGGCAGATTCGGCCACGGGCCGGATCTGGGTCGGGACGCCACTGGGTCTGGCATGGGCGGCAGAATCCAGCCTGGGCACCTGGCACCGGTTGCAGGCAGGCTTGCCCTCCCAAGAGGTTTCTGTTTTGGTTGCGGATCCGCTGCGGGGTCGGGTATGGGCAGGAACGCCCCAAGGTTTGGCCGTTTGGCAGGATGGGGGTTCCGGGCCTGCGTCCATCCTGCTGCCGGGGCGGGCGGTGCAATCCCTGGCCGTACCGGGACCGGGAGCGGCGCCGGCTGTGCCAGCGGAGCCTGGCGGCAGCGGGGAGATCGTGGCGACGGTGCTGGCCAGCGGCGAGCTGTGGAGCGTGGAGGAGATCCGGCCGGCCGCCGGCGGCCCGGCTGAATACCAGACGCGCCGCCTCAGCCCGCCGCCGGCCCCGGTGCTGGCTTTGGCCTGGCTGGATTCCGGCGGCGGAACAAGCCTCTATGCGGCCACCACGGCCGGCTTGTATGCCACTGTGGCGGGTCTGCCGGCAGGGCCCGGGGACTGGTGGCTTTGCGTGCCCAGTGACCAACCCATGACTGCCCTGGCCACGGCGGCCTTTCCCTACGTTCCGGCGGATCAGGTTTGGGCCGGCAGCCAAGCGGGCCCCGGGCCGGACGGCCAGGGGGATCTCCCGCTTTGGCTCTATGAGCCGGGAAACGGCGCCGGGTCCGGGTCCGGCCCCGGCCCTGGCAGCGGCGCTGCGGGTATTGTCCGCTTTGCCAGCAGCCAGACCGGTGTGCCGTTGGAAGACAGCGGCGCTTACGCAGATCTGGACCCCGGCACACATACCGCCCGGGGAGCGGCGGCGCGCCTTTATCTGGAACAGAAGTTGGGCCCACTGGGCCTATGGCTGCAGGCCGAGTCCCTGCAACCCGGATTTACGGCCATTGGCCGCACGGAACGCCTGGATCAGCGCCAGTGGTCTGCCGGCGGCCGGCTGGAACTGGCGGACGGGAAGGCGCAGGTGTCGCTGGAACATGGCGATAAGGCCGTGCGCAGGCGGGATTGGAGCGGGGCCTGGGAAGAGCGCCCCGTGCGCACCGTCACGGACGGAGTAAACGCCGACTGGCAGGTGGGCGCCACCGGCATCCGGCTGGGGGCCCGCGCCTCCCTCAACCGGCTGGACCGCACCGGCTCCCCGGATTTCGACGAGGTGGGGAGCACGGTGGGAACCAGCGTGTCCGCCTCCTGGTGGGAGAACCGGCTGCGCTGGAGCCTGGGCTACGACGCTGGCCAGCTGGGCCTGGGCTGGCAGGGCCCATGGACCTGGCAGGGGCAGACCTGGGATGCCCGTATCAGCGCCGCTCTGCTCCCGGGCCTCACGGCCGATGCCCATTACCGCCGCCCTTTCCAGATCCGTTGGGTTCAGGCCCAGGCCGCCGAGTCGCAGCCCGCGGACGTAGGATGGGACGCTGCCTGGCAGGGCAATGAATCCTTGGACTGGGGGCTGGCCTGGAACAGCGCGGGCAGCGGCCAGAACGGCAAGGGGCTCGGCCCGGTGCGGACCCAGGCGTCTTACCGGCAGCGGACGAACGTGCTCCTGGGGGCGACGCCTGCGCAGCCCTCCCGGCGCCAACTCGTCCAGGAAGCCAACCTGGGGCTGGCTGCGCCCGGGCTGAGCCTCGGCAATCTACGACTGACTCCGGCGCTGAACGGCCGCTGGCTGGAGATGGACCTGGCCAACGGTCATCCCCGCAGCACCTGGTGGGCCCAGGCCTCGCTGCAGGGCGGCAGCCAAACCATCCTGCCGTCCGTGGCCCTGACCTGGACCCGCACGCATTGGCCGGCCGATGCCAAGCTGGAGACCGAGGGGCGCCTCAGTGCCAACCTGAGCGTGCTCTTGACGCCGGCCTTGACGCCGGGGCTGGATCTGAGCTACCACCTGCGCCAGGTGGCCCATCCGGAGTACGGCGTGCAGGGCAGTTCCGAGGCCTATTCCGGTCTGCGCTTGACCTGGCTCTTGTCCCCTGCCGTGCAGACCACGGGCCTCCTGACTTGGCAGCGCCAGGAGAATCCGGCCGATCAAACGGCGGTCTCCACCTATGGCCTGCAGACGCAGGTGGCCTTTGCCCTGGGCCCGTCCTGGTCCCTGCAGCTGGACGGAGAGTTGGCGCAGACCGCAGGCATGAGCGGAGGCCGGCCGGACAGCAGCCAGAAGCTGAAGCTGGGAGGCGGCCTTGCCCACCAATTCTCCCCGGTCTGGAGCGCCACAGCCGCGACCAGCGTGGTATTCGGCCGCAAGCCGCCGCAGGCGCCATACAGGACGTATGTGGCGGAGGCCATGATCCAGGCCGGTTTTTAGGCTCCCCTCATTCTGTCGGCCTGGAACCGAGGCATCCCGCTGTCGGAAACATTCCCCGGCGTCTGGTCGCAACCCGACGTCTGGTCGTACGCTGCAGGCAGTTCGCAGGTCGGCAGGACTTTGCGGGTTGGCGTGGAAATTATAAGCTAGGTGGTACGGATAAGCTGATGACCGGTTAAGCGAACCAGCCTGTGACAGGGGATGTGCGACATGACCTTGCTGGACCCCACCGGTGCGGTCCCTCTCTACCATCAGTTGAAAGAGCTGCTCAAAGAGGAGATCCTCTCCGGCCGGCTGCGGCCGCACGAGAAACTCCCCTCGGAGCGGGAGTTGCTCGAGACCTACGGCGTCAGCCGGGCCACGGTCCGCCAGGCGATCGCCGAACTCGCCAGCGAGGGCTTGGTGGTAAGCCGCCAGGGCAAGGGCAGTTTTGTCGCTCCGCCCAAGTTGGAACAAGGCCTCTCCAGGTTCTACAGCTTTACCGAGAACATGCGGCGGCTCGGCCGCACTCCTCGCTCGCAGGTCCTGAAGTTGGTGAAAGTCCCCGCTTCCGCCAGGGTCGCCACTCAGTTGCGTCTGGCGCCGGAGACGCCCGTGCTCAGCCTGACCCGTCTGCGCCTGGCCGACGAGGAGCCGGTCATGCTCGAAACTTCTTTCCTGCCGGCGGATCTGTTTCCGGAGATGCTCACCGATGACCATGCCCACGTCCCGCTCTACACGCTAATGGCCGAGAAGTACGGGATCCGCCCGGTCAAAGCCAGAGAGTCCTTCGAGCCCGTCTTGCTGCGTGACCACCAGGCCAAGATCCTGCAAGCCAAACCTGGCTCGCCGGCGTTGCTGGTCGAGCGGGTCGCCTTCGCCGCCAACGGGCGGTGCGTCGAGTTTTGCACCAGCATCGTCCGGGGCGACAAGTGCCGCTTCTCCGTCGAACTGCCCGAGGAGTGACATCGCTGCCATCTACGTGGGAAGGCATGAGCCTGACCGGGCTCAAGGGATAGCGGAGGCCGGATGATGAAAAAGGAGTTTGCTCTTTTGGCCGTGGGCGAGCTGAACCCCGACCTGATCGTCACGGGGCTTGGACAGCCGCCGGTTCCCGGGCGGGAGGTCTTCGTCCGGGGCGCCCGTCTGACTTTGGGCAGTTCCACCGCCATCTGTGCAGCCGGGGTCGCCAAGCTCGGCCTGCCGGTGGCGCTGGTCGCCCATGTGGGCGAGGACGTCGCCGGGCGGTTCTGCCTCGACTACCTGACCCGCTGCGGGGTCGACGTGTCCCGGGTCAAGCTGCACCCCGACCAGCCCACCGGTTTCACGGTCTCCCTCGCCTACGCCGGGGACCGGGCTCTCCTCACATTCCCGGGGGTCATGGGCGACCTGACCGCCGGCGACCTCCCCGACGATCTACTGCTCAGAGCCCGGCACCTGCACCTCTCGTCGTACTTCCTCCACCGGAACCTCCGGGAGGATTATGCCGCGCTCTTCGCCCGGGCGAAGGCCCTCGGCCTCACCACCTCGCTGGACCCCGGCTGGGACCCCGAAGAACGGTTCGCACCGCCGCTGGATCCGCTGCTGCCCCACCTCGACCTTTTCCTGCCGAGCGAGGCGGAGGCGCTGGCCCTGACCCGCTCGACCACTCTCGACGAAGCCCTGGACCGGCTGAGCCAAGCCGGGCCCCTCTCCGTGGTGAAGTGCGGGGGGCGGGGCGCGGTGGCCGTTGGACGGGGCTACAGGGCGCAGATCCCTGCCTTTGAGGTGGAGGTCGTGGACCCGACTGGGGCAGGCGACTCCTTCGACGCCGGTTTCCTCTACGGTTGGCTCACCGGCCGCGGCCTGGAGGAATCGTTGCGCCTGGGGGCCGCTTGTGGGGCCCTGGCCGTCCAGGCCGTCGGCGGTGCGGAGGGGTTTGCCGGTTTGCGCCAAGTCGAGCAGTTCCTGACCGAGGCCAGACCTCGTCCAATCTGAGTGTGAATGGAAGTGGAACCCTGATGAGTCTCCCCAAGCTTTTCATCGGCCACATGTTCAACTTCAACCTGCAGTTCGCCGAGATGCCGGTCGACCAGACCCGGCTTCTGGTCGAACAGGGGCACCGCCCGCTTCTCGACCTGCTGGAGCGCCACCCGCGCCTCAAGGCCGATCTCTTCTTCACCGGCGTGACCGATGAGTACCTGCGCGACCACGCCTCGGACGTCATCGCGCGGGTAAAGGCCGGGCTGGGCCGTGGCCAGTTCGGATTGGGAACCTATACTTACGCCCACCCCGTGTTGTCGCTCATCCCCTTCGCCGACGTGGTGGAGCAGATCCTCCTGGGCCTCGAGGCGGACGAGGCCACCTGGGGCATCCGGCCGGCCGGCTTCCTCCTGCCGGAAGTCGCCTGGGACGTCGCTTTGCCCCGCGCCATGGAACTTGCCGGACTCAAGTGGGTGGCGATCTATAAGGAAATCGTCCCGAAGTACGCCGAGGCGCCGGACTTCCCTGGGTCGGTCTTGGTCCAGGGGGCCGGTGGCGCGACTGTACCGGCGGTCTTGGGCCACCGGGTCCTCGGCAAACAGATTCAGGCCTTTCTCCGGGGCGAGCTGGGGCTGCCCCGCCTCGCCAAGCTGATCGAAGAGCTGCGGCAGGCCGGGCGGCCGGGCAGGGACCAGCTCCTTCTGGTCAAACAGGACGCCGAAGTGTTGTACTTCACCTCGATCGAGTACTACCGGGAGAAGGGCCGCCTCCGGTGGGGCGATCCACTGCCCGAGGTGGAGGCGGCCGACCGCCTCGACGAACTCTGGTCTTACCTGGAGACGTTGCCCGAAGTGGAGTTCACCACCATCGGGAGCTTTCTGGCGGGACATCCGCCGGCCGAGACGGTCTACGCCGAGAATATCTCCGGGCATGCCGGGATGGATGCGTGGCTCAGGGGGGAGGGCCGCGAGCGGCTGAACGTCTTGACCGACGCCGCCCGACAGTCGCTCACCGCGGCGGAGTACGCCCTGCGCTTGGCGGAGCGGCTCGGCTTGGCCACCGGCGAAGCGAAGGCGGTCCTCCGGGAAGGCCGCCGCCAGCTCATGCTGGCTGAGAACAGCGACGGCCGGGCTTTTGTCCCCCATCCGACCCGGAAGCTGGCGGTCGCCACGGCGGCGCTGGAGGCGACCCGCCTGGCCGGTGAAGCCCTGTCCCTGGTGCCGAAAAGGCCGACGGGGGAGGAACGATAGACATGAATCAGAACGAGCGAATGCCCGGGGCCAAGACCCGCCGGGAGATCAGCGCACAGCCGGAGGTGTGGCGGCAGGTGCTGGAAGGAGCGGCGCTCGACGCCGGGCGCCTGCGGCGGGTCTTCGCCGCCGGGGACGGCGAAGAGACGCTGTTCATCGGCTGTGGCACTTCCTATTACCTCGCCCTTGCGGCAGCGTCCGGGTTCCGCCTCCTCACGGGCCGGGCGGCCCGGGCTCTCCCAGCCTCGGAGATCCTCCTGTACCCCCAGGCCGCCCTCGAATCATCCCGCCCTTATCTGGCCGTGCTCTTCTCCCGCTCGGGGGAGACGACCGAAGCCGTGCGAGCCGCCGAGGCCCTGGGGGCACGCGGCGACGTCCGCACCGTCGCCATCACCTGCTCTCCCGGCACCCCATTGCCCGGGGCGTGCGCTGAGGCGTTCGTGCTCCGGGGAGTGACCGAGGACAGTGTGGTCATGACCCAGTCCTTCACCAGCATGCTGCTTTACGCGCAGTATGCAGCGGCCACGGCGGCGGGGCGGACGGAAGTCCTGGCGGACCTGGAGCGTTTGCCCGGCACGGGCCGCGCGGCCGTAGAGCAGGGGCGGGCGTTGGCTGAAACCACGGTGGCCGCCGGCCGTCCGGACACGGTGTTCTTTCTCGGCGGCGGGCCGTGCTACGGCCTGGCCTGCGAGGGGATGCTGAAAGTGAAGGAGATGGCCATCCAGAACTCAGAGGCTTACCATCCGTTGGAGTTCCGACATGGTCCGAAAGCGCTGATCTCCCCGGACAGCCTGGTCGTCTATCTCGCCACGGAAGAAGGCCGGGATCTCGAACTCCCGGTGGCACTCGAATTGGCCGGTTTGGGAGCGCGGGTCCTGGCGGTCACCGAGCGCCCGTTGCCGGGTCTACCGCCCCAGGCCCAGCTCGTGCTGGAATCGGGGTTGGCCCAGCCCGCCTGCGGTGCGCTTTACTTGCCGTTCCTGCAGTGGCTCGGGTTTTTCCTGGCCCAAGCCAAGGGCCTCGACCCCGACCGGCCGGTCCACCTGTCGGCTGTCACCCGGCTCGACCCGCCGGCTTGAGGCGAGGAAAGGAGAACGAAACCATGCCGCTCGCCACGCTGAATGAGGTCCTCCCCCAGGCGGTGGCCGGGGGACAGATTTAACACATTGTTAACTTTTTGTCAAAGTGGCCGCAACATGGCAGACCTATGATGAAGCCGTACAAAGAAAAAAGGTTGGAAAAACCAAAGGAGACGACGAAACCATGAGTAAGCGGTGCCCTGATTGCGGCCAGGAGAACGGCAGTTGGCAGAGCTACTGCACCAAGTGCGGCGCTGAGCTCACTGGCAAGAACAGTGGGCGAGCGGTTCCGAAGAAGTCGGGCCTGCGCAAGACCCTCGATTCCCTGACCAAGCGCGTGTATCTGCGTACGGTAGTCTGATCAGCCCTCTGCTTCGCAGACCTTTCGCAGTAAATCACGCACCACAAGCCGCGGCATTGTGGTGATTTTCCGGCTGGCTCCAGGCGTTGAAACCCGGGCCAGCCGGTTTTTTTGCCCCGCCGAGGCGCCCCCCTGCTGGGCGCTCACGGCCTGTGCGGGGCGAGCGCTGGCCGCTGGCACTAAGGCAGCTGCAGGATGAACGCCTCTCCCGGCGGAATCAGGAAGGACAAGCTGGCCAGAGGAGCGCTGGCTCCGGCACCCTGCCGGGATCCTTCCGCTGCGGTGGGCTCCGGCGGGCCGGCGCCGGCGTCGACTCCGGCTGTGGCCGGCACCAGCTGGTCTGTGAGAAGGTCGCGCATCACCAGTCCTGCAGGGCCCGCCGCAGCCGGGGCCGCTGGGGCGGAAGCGGCATCCGCCGTCGGCGGAACCTGCGTCGAGGCCACCGCTGCACGGAGGGCTTGGGCCAAGGCTCCCACCGGCGTCACGGCAATGCGTGCCGTCTCGGCGCCGTTGTTGAGGGCCACGATGACGCCATCCTTCCCCAGGCCGCGTTGGTACGCGTAAGTCTGGCCTTGGTCATCCAGCCAGAGGGTGGTAAAGTCGGCGCCCCACAAAGCGGGGGTCGCTTTGCGCAGGGCGATCAGCCGCTGGTAATAGGCGAAGACGCCTTCGTCTTTTTGATCCCACTGGATCGGGGCCCTCTGGGCATCCCAATTATCGCCTTTTTCCCCCAGCATGCCGCGCTCGTCGCCGTTCCAGATCACCGGCACCCCCGGCAGAGTGAACTGAATGGCTGTGAGCAGCTTCAGGCGGGTGATGGCCGCGGGAGCCGGGGTATCTCCGAGGTTGCCGCCGCCCAGAGCCGTCAGGATGCGCTCCGTATCGTGGGAGTCCACCAGATTGAAGTTCATCTCATCCGCCACATCGGCATAGCTGGCCAGCACGCGGTGGATCTCCCCGTCCATGCGGCGGAGGCTCCAGCCCGCTTGGCCGGCGAAGGTGGGGCGCAGGGCATAGTAGCCGATGGGATAGTTCATCAGCGCGTCGAAGCGGGTCCCCTGCAGCCACTCCGGCGCCACCTGCCAGATTTCGCCCACGATGTAGGCGTTGGGGTGGATGGCTTTCACCGTTTGCCGGAATTCTTCCCAGAAGCCGGGGGCGCGGATTTCGTTGGGCACATCCAGCCGCCAGCCGTCGATGCCTTGCGCGGTCCAATAGCGCACGACGTTCAGGATGTAATCCCGCACCTCAGGGTTTTCCAGGTTCAATTTGGGAAGCGACGCCAAGCCCGCCCATCCTTCGTAGTTGGGCGGGGACATGGTGACGGGGAAGCCTTTGAAGTAGTACCACTTGGCATACGGGGACCTGGCGCCGTTTTTCAGCACGTCCTGGAAGGCCCAGAACCCGGTTCCCGTGTGGTTGAAGACGCCGTCCAGGATGACCCGCATGCCCAGGGCATGGGCGGCGTTCAGGAAGGCGTGGAAATCGTCCAGCGTGCCCAGCATGGGGTCGATCTTCATGTAATCCACGGTGTCGTAGCGGTGGGAACTCTGCGCAGCAAAAATGGGGTTTAGATAAAGGGCGGTGACTCCCAGCTGCGCCAGGTACGGCAGCCGGTCCGTCAGGCCTTTCAAGTCGCCGCCGAAGTATTGGCCGGAGGTGTCGCGGCGCACGGGCCCGTTCCACGGTGTGACGTTGGCCGGGTCGTTGCGGGGGTCCCCGTCGGCGAAACGATCCGGGAACACCTGGTAGAAGACGGCTCCCTGGGTCCATCTGACCAAGGGGAAGCGCTGCGTGTTGAGCTGCGTGGCGCCGGCCTCGAACGGGTGTTCCTGGGCGGGTTCCTTCTGGCCCAGTGTAGCTGTGGCTTGGCCGTCCTGGAATTGGAAATAGTATTTCACAGGCAGGGCGGGCAGGGGCAGGCGTGCCTCCCAGGTGGCAATTTTGCCTGCAGTGGCCACCACGTGCATGGGCGCTGTCTGGGCAGCGGAGCTCGCTTCCGGGCCGCCGGCCGGGAAATAGACCAGTTCCGCCCGCTGCACGTCGCCGGCGGCGCTGTTGGCCCGGACCACCCATTGCCCGTCGGGCGAGAGGCTGGAGTAGCTCAGATCCTGCGGCGCGTGGTGGAGAAAGCCGCTGGCGATTTTCCCATCGCCCAGGGCCACGGTTTGGTTTTGAGCCGACCCCCCGCCCACATAGCGCACGGCATTTTGGCCGCCGTAGCCGTCGTCCACATAGCCGTCGGCTGCAGGATCAATGGGTCTGCCATCCGGGCCTTTGGCCATGTCCCGGGGCCACTGGCCGTTGATGAAGAACTTGTACTGGTATTCGCCGGGTGCCAGCTGGATCGTGACGCTCCAGCTCCCATCCGGGCTTTTGGCCATAGGGGTCTCGCCCCAGCTGTTGAAGCTCCCGCGCAGCGAGACCGACGTGACCTGCTCTCCGGCTGGCGGGACGTAGCGGAACGTGACATCGGCGGCGGTGGCGCGGGAGGCCGCCAGAACCAGCGCGCTGAAGGCGGCCAAAAACATGAATGCTGCCACCAAGGCTGGGAACCGACGGTGCCAACGTTGCCGCATGAGTGAGGCCGGGCGACGGCGATTGTTTCCCATAAAAAAGCCTCCCAGGGTGAAATCGTTTGTACGCAAAGGGATATTCCACGGGAGCCAGGGAATCCCTGCCCGGCCGGAATTTCTCAAAACGGAGGCCCAGGCCGTGGAGGGACCGGCCGCGAAGTGGAGGGATGCACATGGGCGCGGGGGAGTCTGCAGGTCAACGGCAGGCTGCCGAACCGGAGGCCACCCGGACGAAAAAGATGTGGATGGATCGGGATGCCTGCCCAAGGCGGCGGGCGGGCCGGGGGGAACATTCAGGAAGCGCTGCCGTGGCCGGAATGGTGGCCATCGGCGCGCTGGCCGTGCTTCTGGCCGTAGGGCAATGGGCTTTGCCGGCGTGGGTGTCCGGCCGGCTGAGTACCGCGCTGCAGGAGGCCACTCGGGCGCAGGACGCCCGGGTGCAGGTGCAGGCCATGCCGGCCAGCAGACTTTTGCAGGGCCGGCTGGACCAGGTGGACATTTGGTTACGCGACGGCTGGTACGGGCAGTTGCAGGTGGCGCAGGCCCGCGTGACAGCTACGGGCTTGGTGGTCGATTTAGACGCTTTGCGGCGCCACGCGCCGTTCACTCAGGCTCTGCGGTCCGCCCAAAGCGTTCAGGGGACACTCACTGTGGACGAAGCCGGGCTCAACGACTATTTTTGGTCCCAGATGGACCCGGGCCGGCATGTTCACTGGCGCCTGAAGCCGGGGCGGGTCCGCCTGGAGGGAAGCTGGCCCCTGCCGGGGGCGAAAGCGGTGCCGCTGGTGCTGGAGGGGCATTTCCTGCCGGTGTCTGGAGACCGTTTGCACTTCACGGTGGACCAGTTGCAGGTGGCAGGGAGATCCTGGCCGGCTTCGTTTTTGGACCAACTGTTTCCGGATCTGTTGAGCCTGCCTGTACAAGTGTGGCAGGGGCCGATCCCTCTTTATATCCGGTCTGTGGAGACGGAGGAGGGCCGGCTGGTTTTACAGGTCAGCAGCCACGCAGAGCCGGCACCGCCGCAGTGAAATCCGGGCCACCAAAGGCGCCGGAACGCAGGGGCCGGGGCGCCGGTGGGCTGGCCAGGGGCAGGAATCGCTGGGACCGTGTGGAAGAATACAGGCGGTTGACGAGGCTGGAAGAGCCGGCGGGCTCAAGGCCCCGAAGAACAGCCTTTCTTCGAGAGGGGCAGGGCAGGCGGCATGGAGAAGCAGCAGTGGGGATGGCGCGTATTTTCGGTTTTTTTGTTGCTGGTCTTTCTGGCAGGTTCCCTCGTGGCCCTGGCCGTTGCGGTGGACCGCTGGCGGAGCGAGGCCCGCTCTCGTACCGTCGAGCTGGTGATGGACTACCCGTCCCTCTATGAGCTGAGCCTGGTTTCAGGGGTGCCCGTGGCGCAGGCGGTGCGGGCCGTAGCCTCCGCCGGGGTGAACGCGTTGGCCATCGGTGAGCAGACTGTGGCCGATTATGTGGCGGACGGGGTGTTGCAGGCCGTCAGCGGCCAGGACCTGGCCGGATGGCAGGCGTTGAGCGGCAGGCTTCCTCCGGCCTGGCAGGAATTGCGATGGAACCATATCTATCCTGATTACACCTACGTCCGCGTTGCCCCAGGCGCCCCCCAGGGTGCAGCCAACCAGGCCTGGGAGGCTTTGCGCCTGCGGACACAGATCCTCGGCGCCCAGACGTTGGGCCCGGGCCGGGACACCGGGAGGGTGCTGGCCATCCCGCTGAATCTGGACACAGTGTTGGCTCTGGGGTTGGGAGTCAACCAGCGGCAGCTGGCGTTGGCCCGCTCGGCCGGCTTGGCTGTAGTATTGCGCACCGCCAACGTCCCAGGACTGACGCCCGAGCTGTTGCGCCAGTGGCTCGCCACCTGGCCCACAGGAGCGCAGTCCCGTCGCGACCGGGTGATCTTTGCCGGCGGGGAGGCCTTGGGGTATCCCAATTTGTTGGAGCCGATGGCCAAGGCTCTGCGGGAACGGGGCTGGCCCCTGGTTACTGTGGAGTTCTCGGCGCAGAAGGGGATGAACGGGCTCGCCAAGCGCCTGGGTTACCAGGTGGTTCGGGCGCATAGTGTTCCGCCCGCCCAACAGGCGGAGATGAGCCCACCTGCGTTGCTGGACCGCTATCTCCTGGCTGTCCGGGAGCGGGGGATCCGCCTGCTCTATTTGCGCCCCGTGGCCATGGCGGGAATACTGCCGGGCTCTGCCGCGCCGCCGGGCTTGCCGTCCTCCGCACCCGGCGGGATGGTCGGGACCAGTACCGAAGGATCGCTCCCGGACCAGACCGGAACAGCCGTGGCCGGCATGGATGAGATGCCGGCGGCGCCCCAGGGCCAGGGTTCGGCACCGGAGACCGGTAGGCAGCTGTGGGAGGACAACCTCCACTTTCTTGGCCGGCTACGGGAATCGTTGGCCCGGGAAGGGTTTACCACGGGCATCGCGCAGCCTTTGCCTGCTCTGGTAACGCCGCGATGGGCCCCGGCCAGCATTATGCTCATGGCGGGCGCCGTGATGGCGGCGGCCATCTGGCTGCTGACCCGGATGTTCGGCTACAGCGCACCGGGTGGGTGGGCCCTGTTGTGGGTTCTGGGTGAACTGGGGGCCCTGGCGCTTTACCTCAAGGGCTACACAGTGCTGGACCGCCAGCTCTGGGCTCTGGGCGCTGCACTGGTTTTTCCTGCCTCAGCCTGGTGGTATGCCTTCATGCGGCTCTCCGGCGGGGTTGCCTGGCTCAGCGCACCGTCTGAAACACCGGCGGACCAAGCCGGCCGGCAGCAGGCCGGCCCTGCGGCAGAGCCGGTTCCCCCTGCGGCCGGCGAGTGGAAGGCCTGGCTCTGGGCCGTAGGCCGCATGTGGCTGGCGGCGGCGCTGGCGCTGGTGGGATGCCTGTTCATCGTGGGCTTGTTGGGCGAAACGCGCTTCATGGTCCAGATCTATCCCTTTGCCGGCGTCAAGGTGGCGCATCTGCTACCCCTGCTGCTGGCGGTGCTGCTGGCAGGATGGCGCATCAGCCGCCCGCTGCCGGTTCCCCCCTGGTCCCTTCGCAGCCTGGGCGCTACGGTCCGGCGTTGGGGAAAGAGTTCGTTGAAGTATTGGCATCTGGCCGTGGGATTGGTGGCCTTCGTGGTGGTGTATGTCTATCTGACGCGCACCGGCAATGATGCGCCGGTGCCCGTAACGGGCCTGGAACAGGCCATGCGCAGCGGCCTCACCAATCTGCTGGCCATCCGGCCCCGGACCAAGGAGTTTCTCATCGGCTATCCGGCGTTTCTGCTGGCCGCGTATGCGCTGGCCAGCCCGCGGGTGCGGGGGTGGGCAGCCGAGGCCCCTCCGTGGTGCCAGACGGCCCTGCGCCTGCTCTGGCTGGCTGCGGCGTCCGGCGCCCTGATCCCGCTGGTCTCCCTGAACAACACGTTCAGCCACATTCACACACCGCTGGAAATCTCCTTGTGGCGTACGTTCAACGGGCTTTGGCTGGGGACTGTCATAGCCAGTTTGGTCGTGGCGTTGCTGGGGCTGGTGCTGAGAGTCTGGCACCCGCATCCCCAGGCGCCGCAAAGGTAGGGCGGGCAGGATGCGTCTGTTGCTGGCCGGATATTTCGGCATGGGAAACCTGGGAGATGACGCCATCCTGGAGGCCATGGTCCAGCAGCTGCAGGCGGCTGCGTCCAGCGGCGGCGGCCTCGCGCCTGCAGGCGACGAAGGTCTCTCCCTGGTGGCTTTGTCCGGGCAGCCCGGCGAGACTTCCCGCAATCTGGGCATTGAATCTATTGGCCGCATGGACTGGAGGGCCTTCCGGAAAGAGATCCGCCGGGCCGATGCCTTCCTTTTGGGAGGCGGGAGCCTTTTTCAGGATGCCACCAGCGTCCGCAGCGTGGCCTACTATGCGGCGTTGGCCTTGCTGGCCGCCTGGGCCGGATGCCCCGTGGTGTTTTACGCCCAAGGCGTGGGCCCGTTGCAGCGGCGTATATCGCGCCGGCTGACGGCCATAGCTGCCGGCAGGGCCGCGTTGCTCAGCGCCCGGGATGCGGAGTCCGCCCGCCTTTTGGCGGAACTGAGCGGCAGGGCCCTGGCCCAGGTGGAGTTGGCGGTGGATCCGGTTCTGGCCTGGCAGGAGGAGCGGAGGCTGCCCACTGCGGACGCGGCCGCCGCTGCACCGGGCCCCGGGCAAGGGTATTCCGCCGCCGGGGGTGGGAATGCGGGCCGGACCGGAGAGCGGGCCGGGGCAGGACCGGCCCGGATAGGGCTGGCTTTGCGGCCTTGGGCGGAGGCCGGCAACCTGGTCAGCGCAGTCTCGGAAGCGGTGGCACCGCTGGCCCGGGAAGGCGGATGGCAGGTGGTCCTGCTGCCATTCCATGCCCCAGTGGACGCTCCTTTGGCGCGGGAACTCCGATCTGCGCTGGTGGCAGAGGGTCTGCCGAAAAGCCAGATTGATGCCCGCTGGCTGGAGAAGGAGGGTCCCCTACGTCTCCGGGAAGCCGCCGCCGCCGTGGCGAACCTGGATCTGCTGCTGGGGATGCGGCTGCACAGCCTCATCCTGGCAGCCAGGGCGGCGGTGCCGGCCCTGGCCATCGAGTATGACCCCAAGGTGCGGAGTTTCGCGCGTCAAGTGGGCCTGCCCAGTGCTGGACCGGTGGCGGAGCTCCAGGCAGACGGCCTTCGGCAAGCGTTGCAGCAAGCCTGGAACGGACGTGCCAGCCTATCCCAACACTTGCGGGAGCAGGCGCCAGATTGGCAGCAGGCGGCGGCGGATCTGGCGGAGCGGGTCTTGCATCTGGCCCAGGCCCGGCAAAAGACCACAGTACGCCGGAGCGCGGCGGGCCCGCTGCCGGGCGAAGCCCCTCCGGCTGCCGAGGATCGCGTGGAAGTCCTGGGCATCCCCGTGGACCGCGTCACGCAGGACGAGGCCGTGAACCGGGTGGCAGCCTGGATCCGGGAAGCCCGGCGGCCAGGTGCCGGCCCCGTCGAGCCCCACCTGATCGTGACGGCCAACCCGGAGATCGTCCTGCAGGCCCACCGCCGGCCTGAGGTGGCGCGGGCCATCCGCAAGGCCGCTCTGGTCACCGCCGACGGGGTCGGTTTGGTCTGGGCCGCCCGCCAGCTGGCCAGCGGAGTACCGGAGCGGGTGGCAGGCATCGATCTGCTGACCGCCCTGTGTGCCGCAGGGGCCGGCGCCGGCTGGAGGTTTTACTTCCTGGGCTCCGAGCCGGGAGTGGCGGAAGGTGCGGCGCTGCATCTGGCGGCGCGTTATCCCGGGCTGCAGGTCTGTGGCCACCATCACGGATATTTCAGCTCCCGGGACGAGCCGGCGCTGCTGGCATCCATTCGCGAGGCCCGTCCCGACATTTTGGTGGCGGCCCTGGGAGCGCCCCGGCAGGAGCTTTGGCTCGATGCACATTTGGGGGAGCTGCGGGTGCCCGTGGGGATCGGCGTCGGGGGATCCCTGGATGTGCTGGCCGGGAAGGTTCCCCGGGCTCCGGAGCTTTTCCGACGCTGGCATTTGGAGTGGCTCTACCGGTTGGCGCGGGACCCGCGCCGCTGGCGCCGGGGGTTGGCTTTGCCCCGCTTCGTCTGGACCGTGTGGCGGGAAAAACGCCGCCGGCGGGGCTAAGAATCTTTTCTTGCAAGACGAATTTGGAGGGTGAGGCCGCTGCGTTTCCGCATTTTTTCCAGCAGCAGGGTGCGCCGGGTTCTGTATGTGCTGGAAGGCTACGGCGCCGTGGTGGTAGGCGCCCTGATCACGGCGCTGTCCCTGGATTGGTTTACGGTGCCCAATCGCATCGCTGCCGGGGGCATCAGTGGCTTGGCCACCATCACCTACTATCTTTGGGGCCTTCCCGTGGGCCTGGTCATGCTGGCGCTGAATGTGCCGCTTTTTCTGGCGGCTGTGCGCGTGCTGGGGCACGAATTCGGCATAAAAAGCATTATCGGCACGGTCGCGCTGTCGCTTTTCACCGATCTGCTGGCGCCGTATACCCGGGCTCTGACCCACGATCCTTTATTGGCCGCTCTTTACGGCGGCGTCCTCTCCGGCATCGGCCTGGGGATCACGTTTAAGTGGGGCGGCTCCACGGGTGGAACGGATTTGGCTGCCCTGCTGTGGACTTATTACCGAAAAAGCAGCGTGGGCTGGTCCCTGCTCATCGTGGATTTCGGCATCATCACCCTGTCCGGGGTGGTGTTCAGCCCGGAGTTGGCTCTGTGGGCGCTGCTTTCGCTGTTCATCAGCTCCCGGGCGGTGGACGTGGTCCAGGAGGGCCTGCCTTATGCCAAGGCCGCTTATGTGATCACTGACCGCGCGGAGGCCATCGCCCAGGCGGTCATGACTCAGTTGGAACGAGGAGTCACGGCCTTTCATGGCGTCGGGATGTACACCCAGCAGGAACGGCCGGTTCTCTTTATTATCGTGGCCCGGGCGGAGATCGCGGAGCTGAAGAGAATCGTCAGCGAGCTGGATCCCGATGCCTTCATGGTGATCAGCGATACCCACGAGGTCTTGGGGGAAGGATTCAGAGGAATGCGGAGAACAGGTGTCAAATAGCTCCGTCGGGGTAGAAAGATAAAGATAGAGAAGGACCCGGGAAAGGAGCCAAGGAATCCCGTTGAGCACTCAGTTGAGCACCCAATTGCTGGATCCGGAATATGCGTTTCGCCCGGCGCAGCCGGTGTTGAGCGCGGAGGAGCGCAACCGGCTGCAGGGCATCGCCCTGACTCTGCGGCGGGACATCATTGAAATGACGGCGGCGGCCCAGTCCGGCCATCCGGGGGGGTCGTTGTCCGCGGCAGACATCGTGACCTGCCTGTATTTTTCCATCCTGCGGCACCGGCCCCAGGACCCGCACTGGCCGGACCGGGACCGGTTCGTGCTTTCCAAAGGGCACGCGGCGCCTGTCCTGTACGCGGCGCTGGCCGAGGCCGGCTACTTTCCCCGCGAACAGTTGCAAACTCTGCGCAGGCTGCATTCCCCCCTGCAGGGGCATCCGGACATGCGCAAGCTTCCCGGCGTGGAGGCGTCCACCGGCTCCCTGGGCCAGGGCCTCTCCATCGGCAATGGCATGGCGCTGGCAGGTAAGCTGGATGGCAGGGACTACCGGGTTTACGTCCTCATGGGGGACGGAGAGATCCAGGAAGGCATGGTCTGGGAAGCAGCCATGACCTCCGTGCACCGGCACCTGGACAATTTGACGGCCTTTGTGGATTATAACCAGCTGCAAATCGACGGCCGTGTCACGGATATCAAATCCCTCACCCACGTGGGCAGGCGCTTTGCCGCCTTCGGCTGGCACGTCTTGGAGATCGACGGGCATGACCTGGACGCCATCCATGCGGCTGTGCAGGATGCCCAGCGCACCAAGGGCCGGCCCACCCTCATTGTGGCCCACACCATCAAGGGCAAGGGTGTGCCCTTCATGGAAGACCAGGTCGAATGGCACGGCACGGCGCCCAAACCGGATCAGGCCAAAGAGGCGTTGGCGCAGTTGGGTGCCGGTGGGAAGGAGGCTGCCCAAGCGTGAATCTGGAGCAGATCGACGAGGCGCAGGATCGGCGCGGACAGGCGGAGGGCGGCCCCGCCTTTTTGCGGCGGGACCGCAGCCAGAAAGAGGCCACCCGCGTGGCATACGGAAAGGCCCTGCTGGAGCTGGGCCGGGAGAATCCGCAAGTGGTGGTTCTGGACGCGGACCTGTCCAAGTCCACCCACACGGGGGCTTTTGCCAAAGAGTTCCCGGAACGTTTCTTCGACATGGGCATCGCCGAACAGGATATGATGGGAACCGCCGCCGGCCTGGCTTTCTGCGGCAAGACGGTGTTCGCCAGCAGTTTCGCCATCTTTGCCACGGGCCGGGCGTTCGATCAGGTGCGGAACACCATCTGTTATCCGGCGTTGAATGTAAAAATCGCCGCCACCCACGCCGGCATCACCGTGGGCGAGGACGGGGGCTCGCATGAAGCCATTGAGGATGTGGCGCTCATGCGGTCGATTCCCAACATGACGGTGGTGGTACCCGCCGATGCCACGGAAACCCGGCTGGCTGTGAAGGCGGCAGCGGCGTGGGAGGGCCCCGTCTATTTGCGCCTGGGGCGCCTGGACGTCCCCGTGCTGTTCGACGAGGGGTATCCCTTCCGGATCGGCAAGGCCGTGCGGTTGCGCGAAGGCCGGGATGTGGCCCTCATCGCCAACGGCGTCATGGTGGCGGCGGCGCTGGAGGCTGCTGACCGCCTGGCCCGGGACGGGATCGAGGCCCGGGTCATCAACATGAGCACCGTGAAGCCCATCGATGCAGAGGAGATCGAGGCCGCCGCCCGGGAATGCGGCGCCTTGGTGACCGCGGAAGAGCATAACGTCTTGGGCGGCCTGGGCAGCGCCGTGGCCGAGGTGGTCGTGCAGCGCAGGCCGGTGCCCATGGCCCTGGTGGGCGTGCAGGACCGTTTCGGCCAATCCGGCAAGCCCTTGGAATTGCTGGAAGAATACGGTTTGACCGCCGCCGACGTGGAAGCCGCCGCCCGCCAGGTCGTGGCCCGCAAAGGCCGCTGAGGGACGCGCCGGGCGCCGGGCCCTGCAGCCTGCGCAGACCGGGCAGCGGCCTGCGCAGGCTGACATCCGCGGCCCGTGCGGGTTGGCGCCCGCAGTTTGCGCGTGCCGCAACCGCGTCTGGAGGGTCTGGCAGAAACCGGCAGCGCCAAAAGCAGAGGACAGGAGCCCGGCGGGTTGCGGGGCCGTGCAAGGCCGGTCTATAATGTGGACGAGCCACTATGGCACAGGGAAATATTGCCTTGCCAAGCCAGGTTTCAGGGAGGTCAGCGGGATGATTCAGTTCCTTCATGTCACCAAGATCTACGCCAATGGAGTGAAGGCACTGAAGGACGTCAGTTTCTATGTGGAGAAGGGCGATTTCGTCTTTTTGGTGGGACCCAGTGGGGCCGGCAAATCGACGCTTCTGAACCTCATCGTTCGCCGTGAGACGCCCACGGTGGGCCAGGTGAATGTGAACGGCCACAACGTCGCCCGCCTCCGGCCCAGGGATCTCCCTGCCCTACGCCGCGGCGTGGGATACATTTTTCAGGATTTCAAGCTTTTGCCGGACCGGACGGTCTTTGAGAACGTGGCCTTTGCCTTGGAAGTGCTGGATATGACGCGCAGGGAAATCCACCGCCGGGTGTCTTCGGTCCTGGAGCTGGTGGGTCTCTCGGACAGGGCCCACGCGTTCCCGCACGAGCTGTCCGGCGGGCAGCAGCAGCGGGTTTCTTTGGCCCGGGCCGTGGTGGGTAGCCCGCTGGTGTTGCTGGCGGACGAACCTACCGGGAACCTGGATCCGGACACCTCCTGGGAGATCATGGATCTCCTTCTGGAAATCAACCGCCGCGGGACCACGATTCTCATGGCGACCCACAATCGGGAGATCGTGAACCGCATGAAGAAACGGGTGGTGGCTCTGGAAGATGGCCGTATTATGCGCGACGAGCAGCGGGGCGTCTACAGCTATGCGGATTAGCACCATCGGGCGCTTGTGTGGCCAAGGTCTGGTGAATCTGGCGCGGAATTGGACCGCCACCTTCATCACGTTCACCAGCGCGTTTATTACATTTTTTATGCTAGGGGCTTCTGTCTTATTTGTAATGAACCTTTCTTATGCCAGCCAGGTTTTCCTGGGCCAGCTGGAAGCCCGGGTGTATCTGCAGCCGGATGCCACGCGCCAGCAGGCCCTGGAGCTGGCCGCCGTGGTGCGCGGGTTGCCTGGAGTCAAAAGCGTGCAGCTGGTGACGAAGGAGCAAGCCCTGGCCATGATGTCCAACCTGACCGGGGTGGGGGATGCCCTGGCTGCGGGGCTGCCCCGCAATCCCCTGCCGGACGCTCTGCGGGTGCGGGCGGAGCGCCCGGAGCAGCTGGAGAAGCTGGCACACCGCATCGAAGGTCTGGCCGGCGTGGACAAGGTGGACTACGGTAAAGCTTGGCTGGATCGGCTGCTGCAGCTGGCCCGGACCCTGAGCGTAGGGGCGCTGGCCGTTTTGGCCATGGTGGCGGTGGGGGTTCTCTTTCTGATCGTGAACACCGTGCGGCTGACGATCCTGGCGCGGCGCCGCGAGATCGAGATCATGCAATTGGTGGGCGCCAGCAGCGGCTACATCCGCCTTCCTTTCGTGTTCGAGAGTTTCGCCGTCTCCCTGGCGGCAGCCGCCTTATCGGCTGTGGCTCTACGGCAGGCCTATCTGGCCCTGGCCACCCGCCTGGAAAAGGCCCTGCCGGTGCTGCCATTGCTGGGAAACGGTCCCATGCTGGGGAACGCCCTGTTGGCGCTGGTGGCGGCCGGGGCGTTCATCGGCGTCCTGGCAGGGCTTGTGGCGATCCGCCGGTACTTGCGGACGTAGGAGGAGCACCGGTTGAATCCTGAACAGACTCCCCGACAACGGCTGTCCAGCCATAGACCGGGCCCCGGATGCCGGGCCACGCGGAGCCGCGCCTCCTTCCCCGCCCGTGGTGCGGCGCTGGCGGTGGTTGTCCTACTGGCTGCAGCGTTTGTTCTGGCCAGCGGCGCATTCCGGCTCAGCCTGGTGCGGGACGGGGTCCCTCTGACGTCCAATACGGTGCTGGCTGCATCCAAGGACCCCTACCAGCAGCTGCAGGAGATCACGCAGCAGATCCGCGCCCTCAAGGAGCGGGTGATGGGCAAGAAGCGCGAGGAAAGCCGTATCGCCCAGACTCTGCAAGGCACGCAGCAGGCCTATCAGCGGACCCAGGCCCGCCTGGATCAGCTGGAATCGCAGCTTTTCGCGGTCAAGACGCAGATACGCCAGACGGAGCAGGCCATTGCCGAGGCCCGCGCACGCGAGGAGCGCCTGCAGCAGCAGCTGATCCAGCGGCAGGACGTCATGGGCACCCGGTTGCGCAGCATCTACCAGCTGAGCGGCGTGAGCTATTTCCAGCTTCTGTTCAATGCCCGCAGCCTCGATGACCTGATGGTCCGGGCGGAATACCTGGGTTACATTCTGCGTTACGATCTGTCTTTGCTACGCCAGTTGGCTCAGGCTCAGCAGCAGGTGGCCCAGGCCCGGCAGGATCTGGAAGCCCGCCAGGCGGCCCTGGATTCCCAGCGCCAGAGGCTGGCGCAGCTGCAGGATCAGACCAACCAGGCCATCGCAGATCTGAACCGCCAGATTGCCTCGCAGCGGTCTGCTCTGGCCAGCGTCCGCTCGGAACGGGCCGCCATAGAAGAGGATCTGGCTGCGCTGCAACGCTCGTCCGAGCAGATCCAGCGGATGTTGCAGCAGCGTAAGAGCCGGGTTGTGCCCGGCGGGCTGCAGCCTTTCATTTGGCCGGTGCAGGGACCCATCACCTCACCGTACGGCTACCGCGTCCATCCCATATTGGGCCGGGCCATCCTCCACACCGGGATCGACATCGCGGTCCCCTACGGAACCCCGGTGCGGGCCGTGGCCGCCGGAGACGTGGTCATGGCCGGCTGGGTCAACGGCTACGGGAAGACGGTCGTCATCGACCACGGGAACGGAATCTCCACCCTGTACGGGCATAATTCCATTCTGCTGGTCCAGGCAGGGGAACAGGTCCAGCAAGGGGAAGTGATTGCCCGGGCAGGGGCCACGGGTTTGGCCACCGGACCGCACGTTCATTTCGAGGTGCGGCGCAACGGCGCGCCGGAAAACCCGCTGCCTTGGCTGCCGTGAGGCAACCGATGCCGCCGCCCCCCTGCGCCGCGGGCCTGTGCCGCAGCCCCCGGAAAACCTGCAGGCGCAGCCCGGGTATACGGGACCATTGCCGGCATAGGTTTGAACAGTGGGGCGGGGAAGGAAGGTTGATGCCTGGATGAACAGGAGCTCGAACCGGCGCATCTGGGCCGTGGTGCTGGTCTTGGCCACCGTGGTGGCTGTGGGGTTTCTGGCCGCGGCCTCACGGCCCGGCCATGCCGACAGCAGCACGGGGGAGAGCCTGGCCAGCGCGCTGGAAGTCATGACGCTGGTGAAATCGCAATACGTGGATCCCGTGAGCCTGCTGGTTCTGGCCAACAATTACGTACATGCCGGGACCATTAACGGCATGCTGCGCAAGACCCTGCCGGATGACCCTTACACCCGCTATATGAGCCCGGCGGCCTATGAGAACATGCAGATCGAGACCGGGAAGGCGTACGGGGGGATTGGCCTGTACGTGGGCATGCAGGGGGATGCCATCACGGTGGTGGCACCCATCCGTGGCACTCCGGCGGACCGCGCCGGCGTCAAGGCCGGTGACAAGATCCGGGCTGTAGACGGCCGTTCCACGGCGAACATGAGCGTGGACGAAGCGGTGAGCCTCATGCGAGGGCCGGCGGGCAAGGCGGTGGAGTTGGAGCTCGAGCGGCCGGGAGTGAAGGCTCTCATCCGTGTGCGCATGGTGCGGGAGATCATTCAGCCGCCCAGCGTGGAAAGCAAGCTCATGGCCGGCCGCATCGGCTATATCAAGCTGGACCTCTTCGGCGAAACCAGCCCTGAGGAGATGGAGAAAGCCCTGCGGAACCTGGAGAGCCAGGGCATGAAGGGGCTGATTCTCGATCTGCGGTTCAACCCCGGCGGCTATTTGCCGGCAGCCATTCAGATCGCCAATGATTTCATCCGCCGGGGCCCCATCATGTACATCGTAGGCCGGGATGGCAAGAAACAGGCCATCTACGCTTCCGGCAGCGGCACCCATCCCGATTATCCCATGGTGGTCCTGGTGAACATGGGCAGCGCCAGCGCATCGGAGATCGTCTCCGGCGCTTTGAAGGACACCGGCAGGGCCACGCTGGTGGGAACCCGCACCTTCGGCAAAGGCCTGGTGCAGACGGTGTTCACGCTGGGGAACGGCGGCGCCGTGGCCGTCACCACCCAACGCTACCTCACGGCGGGGGGCCACTCCATCCACAAGGTGGGCGTCCAGCCCGATGTGGTCGTCTACAACCCCGGCGACCGGGAGATGGAGCAGGAGCTGCGAAGCCTGCAGAGCGGCTCCACCGCCCAGGCAGGCCAGGGCGCACCGTCCGGCAAGGGCGGGCAGACGGCAGGCCCCAAGGGCGGGACGGGCACGGAGCAGAAGGGGGCCGGGCAGCCTCCGGCGCAGTCCCCGGCTCAAGGCCAGGCTCCGGCTCAGCCCGGCACCCCGGGACAGACCCCGGCGGCTCCGGCGCAGCCCGGGGCGGGCACGCAGCAGCCTGATCCCCAGCTCGACAAGGCCCTGGAGATCCTGAAGGCGAAGCTGGCCCATAAGCAGGTGGCCTGGATCGGGTCCTGGGCCGGTCAGAAGGATGTGGCGGCGGGCTGGGGGGACCATGCGGCGTGAGGTCGCCACGGCAGTTTGTGCCGGCATCGCGCTCGTTGCTTGGGTTTCCGTGACCGGGGTTGCGTTGTGGGCTTATGCCCGGGGTCTGGCGGAGGACGGCCGGGTGTCGAGCGACGCGGCCTGGCTCCGGACCTCCAACCCCGGGCCTGCGGAACCGGCCTTGTCGCACCGGGTCCGGGTGGACGCTGTCCAGACCAGCCCGGCGGCCGGCGTGCAACCGGGCCAGCGCCCGCCGGCGCCTACAGGCCTTCCAGCTGCGCCGCAGCCGCCTTCCGCCCCGGAGCCGGCGGCTCCCGGCACGGGATTCCCCGGGCCACCGCCGGCCCGGCAGCCGCGCCTGGCCATCATCATTGATGACTGGGGCTATCCCCGTCCGGAGGCTGCCGGTTTCTTAGACCTCCCGTATCCCCTCACCATGTCGGTGTTGCCCGGGTTGCCGGAAAGCGCCCTCCAGGCTCGCCTGGGGCAGGCCCACGGCTGGCAGGTGATCCTACACATCCCCATGCAGCCTGCGGACGGCCGGCCCATGGGTGGGGCCGGGGTGACGCTGGCCAGCGGCGTTCGACAGATCGCCGCCCTTCTGGACGCTGCGCAGAAGGAGATCCCCATGGCCGTGGGAGCCAACAACCACATGGGGTCCCTGGCCACTGCCAATCGGGCGGTCATGGAGCGGTTCTTCTCCGTCTTTGCGGGCAGAGGCCTGTTCTTCTTGGATTCCCGCACCACTCCGTTTTCCGTGGCTGCCGACACGGCCTGGCGTTACGGCGTCCCCTGCGTCATCAATCAAGGCTTCCTGGACAGCCAGCCCGGCGTGGCCGCTGTAGAGCGCAGGCTGCAGGAGCTGGCGGTGTCCGCCCGCCGCTGGGGTGTCGCCGTAGGGATCGGGCATCTGCGCCCGGACACCCTGCGGGCCCTGCAGAACACACTTCCCAGGCTGGTTGCGGAGGGCATCCGGCTGGTCCCGGTGTCCCAGGTGGCCGCAGACGCGGCGGCCTGGACGCGCTACCGGGCCTGGCTGCACACTCTGCGCCATCCGGCTTCCCCGCTCCCGGGCCGTGCGCCCCGCGCAGGAAAGTAAAGCGAACGTATGTTTTTCCCGGCGCCTATGCTATAATAGATGCGGATTTACCGCTGGCGTGTTGCGCCGAGGGAGAGGTACGGCTATGCCTTCGTTTCAACTGGTGGCCCCGTATGAGCCCACCGGCGACCAGCCGCAAGCCATCGCGCGGCTGGTGGACGGGCTGCGGCGGGGCCTGCGTTTTCAGACTCTCCTGGGCGCCACGGGCACAGGCAAGACCTTCACCATGGCCAATATCATCCAGGCGGTGCAAAAGCCGACCCTGGTGCTGGCCCACAACAAAACCCTGGCCGCCCAGCTGTACAGCGAATTCAAGGAGTTTTTCCCGCATAACGCGGTGCACTATTTTATCAGTTACTACGACTATTATCAGCCCGAGGCGTACGTGCCCACCACAGACACCTACATCGAGAAGGACGCCTCCATCAACGACGAGATCGACCGGCTGCGCCACGCCGCCACCAGCTCCCTGTTCGAGCGCCGGGACGTGCTGATTGTTGCCAGTGTCTCGTGCATCTACGGCCTGGGGGCGCCCGAGGACTATGTGGGCCTCACGCTGTCCCTGAAGCCCGGCGATGTCCGGGACCGGGACCGTATTCTCAGGCGCCTGGTGGGCATCCAGTACGTCCGCAACGACTACGGCTTCAGCCGCGGCACCTTCCGCGTGCGGGGGGATGTGCTGGAGATCGTGCCGGCTTACGGCGAGAATGTGTTGCGCATTGAGTTTTTCGGCGATGAGATCGAGCGCATCCAGGAGTTGGACCCCGTCACCGGCGAGATCGTGGGCCAGCCGGAGGAAGTGAAGATCTATCCGGCCAGCCACTACGTCACCACCGAGGACAAGCGCAAGGCGGCGTTGCAGTCCATCGAGCAGGAGCTGGAGCAGCGCCTGGCGGAGCTGCGGGCCAAGGGCGACCTGTTGGCTGCCCAGCGCCTGGAACAGCGGACCCGCTACGACCTGGAGATGCTGGCGGAGATCGGCTATTGCCAGGGCATCGAGAACTACTCGCGGCATCTTTCCGGGCGCCAGCCGGGGGAGCCTCCCGCCACCCTGCTGGACTATTTCCCGCCGGATTTCCTCATGCTGATTGACGAGTCGCACCAGACCATCCCCCAGGTGGGGGGAATGTATGCAGGCGACCGTTCCCGTAAGGAAGTCCTGGTGGAATATGGCTTCCGCCTGCCCTCAGCCCTGGACAACCGGCCGCTGCGCTTTGATGAGTTTGAGCAGCACCTGCACCAGGTCATCTTTTTCTCTGCCACTCCCGGGCCCTATGAGATGCGCAAGAGCCAGCAGGTGGTGGAACAGATCATCCGCCCCACCGGGCTGGTGGATCCTGAGGTCCTGGTGCGCCCGGTCAAGGGCCAGGTGGACGATTTGCTGCATGAGATCCGGCGCCGGGTGGAGGCGCACGAGCGGGTGCTGGTGACCACTCTGACCAAGAAGATGGCCGAGGATCTCACGGAGTACCTGGCTGAAGTCGGCGTGCGCGTGCGCTATCTGCATTCGGAGATCGAAGCCCTGGAGCGGGTGGACATCCTGCGCGGGCTGCGCCTGGGCGAATTCGACGTGCTGGTGGGGATCAATCTGCTCCGGGAAGGGCTGGATCTGCCCGAGGTCTCGCTGGTGGCCATCCTCGATGCCGACAAGGAGGGGTTTCTGCGCTCCACCACCTCGCTGATCCAGACCATCGGCAGGGCTGCCCGCAATGTACACGGAACCGTGATCATGTATGCGGACACCATCACGGATTCCATGCGGCAGGCCATCGAGGAAACCAATCGCCGCCGGGCCATCCAGATGGCGTACAACCGGGAGCACGGCATCACGCCGGAGACGGTGCAGAAGGCCATCCGCGACAGCATCCACGTGGAAGCCGTGGCGGAAGGAGCGGGAGCGTACGATGTCCGCGCCGCCGGTGCAGGCGTGGCAGCAGGGGGCGCCGGCGCCGCAGTCTCTGCCCTCAGCCCCGGCCTGGATGGGATGGGCGGCGTACCGGCCGGGCTTGGAGGCCCGGAGGAGGCAGCCCGCCTGCGCCAGCGGCTGGAGCGCATGAGCCCGCTGGAATTGGCCCGCTACATCAAGGAACGGGAGAAGGTCATGCACGCCCTGGCCCGGGACCTGCAGTTCGAAGAGGCGGCCAAGGTCCGCGACGAGATCATGGCCTTGCGGAGGGAGCTTTTGCTCGTCAAGGAAGGGGCGGAGCTTCCGGAACGGAAGGAGTCAGTGCGGCTTGAGCAAGGACAAAATCGTCATTCAAGGGGCCAGGCAACATAATCTGAAGAACATCTCCCTGGAGATCCCCCGTGACAAGTTGGTGGTTTTCACGGGCTTGAGCGGCTCGGGCAAGTCCTCGCTGGCGTTCGATACCCTGTACGCTGAGGGGCAGCGCCGCTACGTGGAATCTCTGTCGGCCTATGCCCGGCAGTTCCTGGGCCAGATGGACAAACCGGACGTGGACTTCATCTCCGGCCTTTCTCCGGCCATCTCCATCGATCAGAAGACCACCCACCGCAATCCACGCTCCACCGTGGGCACGGTCACCGAGATCTACGATTATTTGCGGCTGCTGTATGCCCGCGTAGGGCATCCCCATTGCCCCCAGTGCGGCAGGCCCATCGCCTCCCAGACTGTGCAGCAGATTGTGGACCAAGTGCTGGCGCTGCCGGAGCGGACCCGCCTGCAGATTTTGGGACCGGTGGCGCGGGGCCGCAAGGGGGAATACCGCAAGGTCTTGGAGCAGATCCGCCGGGATGGCTTTGTGCGGGTGCGGGTCGATGGGGAGGTGCGCGACCTGTCGGAAGAGATCCTTTTGGACAAAAAGCGCAAGCATGACCTTGAAGTGGTGGTGGACAGGCTGATCCTGCGGCCGGGTATCGCCACCCGGCTGGCGGATTCCCTGGAGACCGCCCTCAAGATCGGCCAGGGATTGGTCATTGTCCAGGTGCTGCCATCGCCCGATGCTTCTCCTGCCGCAGGCGGCGCGGCCGACAAAGAGGATGGCCATGAGATGCTGTTCAGTGAGAAACTGGCCTGCCCGGAGTGCGGCATCAGCTTCGAGGAGCTGAGCCCCCGCATGTTTTCCTTCAACAGTCCTTTCGGTGCCTGTCCGGAGTGTACGGGCCTGGGGGAGAAGCGGGAGTTCGACCCGGAGCTGATCCTGGACGACAGCCTTTCCATCAACGAAGGGGGCATCGTACCCTGGCGGGGTAGCCAAAGCCAATGGTACCAGGGCATGTTGCAGGGGTTTATGCGCCGCTGGCACGTGGACCCCAACCGGCCCCTGCGGGAGCTAAGCCCGGAAGCCCGTCAGGTGCTGCTGTACGGCTCCGGCACCGAGACGGTGAGCTTTGACTATGAGAACCGGGAAGGGCGGCGGCGCACCTTTGAGGTGCCCTTTGAAGGCCTGATCCCCTATTTGCAGCGGCGCATGAGCGAGTCCCAGTCGGAGTTCGTGCAGGAGGAGATCGAAGCGTTCATGAGCTCCCACCCCTGCCCGGCCTGCCACGGCGCCCGGCTGCGGCCCGAAAGCCTGGCCGTCACCGTGGGGGAGAAATCCATTGTGGACGTGACCCGCATGTCGGTGGCGGAGGCAGGCAGGTTTTTCGCAGGCCTGACCCTCAGCGAGCGGGAACAGTGGATTGCCCACCAAATCCTGAAGGAAATCCGGGCCCGCCTGCGCTTCCTGGAGGACGTGGGCCTGGGCTACCTGACCCTGGACCGCGCCGCCGGCTCCCTTTCCGGCGGGGAGGCGCAGCGCATCCGGCTGGCCACGCAGATCGGCTCCGGCCTGGTGGGGGTCCTCTACATCCTGGATGAACCCAGCATCGGCCTGCACCAGCGGGATAACCACCGCCTGCTGGCCACTCTGGAGCATCTGCGGGACCTCGGCAACACCGTCATCGTGGTGGAGCACGACGAAGACACCATCCGCTCTGCGGATTACATCGTGGATATCGGCCCGGGAGCCGGCGCCCACGGCGGGCAGGTGGTGGTGGCGGGGACTCTGCAGGACGTGATGAATTGCCCGGAATCCATCACGGGCCAGTTCCTCAGCGGCAAGCGCCGCATCGAGGTCCCCGCCCGGCGCCGTCAGCCCAACGGCCGCTGGCTGGAGATTCGCGGCGCTCGCGAGCACAATCTGAAAAACATCGACGTCCGCATTCCGTTGGGGCTGTTCGTGTGTGTGACGGGCGTGTCCGGTTCCGGCAAAAGCAGCCTTATCAATGACATCCTGTACAAGCGCCTGGCTCATGACCTGAACCACGCCGCGACCCGCCCCGGCGCCCACACGGCCATCCTGGGAATGGACCAGCTGGGCAAGGTCATCGCCATCGACCAGTCACCCATCGGCCGTACGCCCCGCTCGAATCCCGCCACGTACACCGGGGTGTTCGACCTCATCCGGGAGGTTTTTGCCCTCACCCCGGATGCCCGGGCCCGGGGCTACACGCCGGGACGCTTCAGCTTCAATGTAAAGGGAGGGCGCTGCGAGGCCTGCAAGGGCGATGGCATCATCAAGATCGAGATGCACTTCCTCCCCGACGTGTATGTGCCTTGTGAAGTGTGCCAGGGCCGCCGCTACAGCCGGGAGACCCTGGAAATCCGCTACCGGGGCAAGAGCATCGCGGACGTGCTGGACATGCGCATCGAGGAAGCCCTGGATTTCTTTTCCGCCCTGCCGCGCATTGAACGGAAGCTGCAGACATTGTATGATGTAGGGCTGGGTTACATGAAGCTGGGCCAGCCGGCCACGGAGCTTTCAGGCGGAGAGGCACAGCGGGTGAAGCTGGCCGCGGAGCTTTCCCGGCGCAGCGACGGCCGTACCTTGTACATTCTCGATGAGCCGACCACCGGCCTGCACCTGGCGGACATCCAGAAGCTGCTGGAAGTGTTGCACCGCCTGGTGGACGCGGGAGACACGGTGGTGGTCATCGAGCACAATTTGGATGTGATCAAGACCGCGGACTACATCATCGACCTGGGGCCCGAAGGGGGCGAGCAGGGGGGCCGCGTGGTCTGTACCGGCACCCCGGAGGAGGTGGCCGCCTACCCGGCTTCGTATACCGGCCAATACCTGGCGCCCCTGTTGGGGATGCCCTTGCCGGGCCGGGCGGAGGCGGGCGCTGCGGCGGGGCGCATTTGAACCCAGCAGGGGCTGAAATTGCGGGGGATACGAGGGATGGGAAAGCGGGTACCGCGGGATCCGGAGTCCCGGGAGCAGCGGGAACGGGCGGAGCAGCCGCCCTGCGGGCAGGAGGAAGCCTTGTCCCCGCAGCAGGCGGTGGATGACGAGGAGTTCTCGGAGGAATTCCCCGCCGAGCTCGTGCCGGAACTGGCCCGGGACCCCGGGCGGCTGCAGGCCTTGCGCGAGGAGTTGTCCCGCCTGCCCACGCGGCCGGGCGTTTATCTGATGAAAAACGCCGCCGGCGAGGTCATCTACGTGGGCAAAGCCATGTCTTTGCGCAACCGGGTCCGCAGCTATTTCCAGTCCAGCCGCGCCCATCCACCCCGCACGCGGCGGATGGTCGCCCACATCGCCAGTATCGACTACATCGTCACGGATTCCGAAGTGGAAGCCTTGATCCTGGAGTCCAACCTGATCAAGGAGTACTCCCCCCGCTTCAACGTGCGGCTCAAGGATGACAAACACTACCCATACCTGCGGGTGTCGCTGGAGGAGCCGTTCCCGCGGCTTTCCATCGTGCGGCGGGCCAAGCCGGACGGAGCCCGTTATTTTGGCCCCTTCCCCCACGCTGGCGCCGTGCGGGAGACCATCACCCTTCTGCGCAAGTATTTTCCCGTCCGCACCTGCCGCCTGCCCATCGACGAAAACACGCGTCTGCGGCCGTGCCTGGAGTACCACATTCATCGCTGTCCCGGGCCGTGCGCCGGCCTCATCGACCGCCAAAGCTACGGGGAGATGATCCGCCAGGTCGTTCTGTTCCTGGAGGGGCGCCAGGATCAGATCATCGCCGAGTTGCGCCGGGAGATGGAGCAGGCAGCGGCCGATCTGCAGTTCGAGCGGGCGGCGGTGTTGCGAGACCGCATCCAGGCCCTGCAGCAGGTGGTGGAGAAGCAGAAGATCGTCACGCATGATCTGGCGGACCGGGATGCCGTGGCGCTGGCGGTGGACACGGGCCTGGACCTGGCCTGCGTGCAGGTGTTTTTTGTGCGGGGCGGCAAGATCGTGGGCCGCGAGCATTTCCTGGTGGAGGAAGCCAATGGCACGCCGCCTGAGGAGATCATGAGCGGCTTCGTGCAACAGTACTACCGGGACGCCACGTTCGTGCCGCCCCAGATCCTGCTTCAGTATCCGGTGGAATCTCCGGCGGTGGTGGAGGAATGGCTGGCCCGGCGCCGCGGCGGGGCCGTGCATCTCCATGTGCCCCAGCGGGGGGAAAAGGCAGATCTCATGGCCATGGTGGCGGAGAACGCCCGCCTCACCCTGAAGGAGATCGCTGCCCAGCGGGACCTGGAGGCCCAGCGTATCCGCGAAGGCCTGGCGGAGCTGCAGCGGGAACTGGGGCTGGAGCGCCTGCCTGTGCGCATCGAGGCCTTCGATATCTCCAATACCCAGGGGGCGGAAAGCGTAGCCTCCATGGTGGTGCTGGAAGGGGGGCATCCACAGCCTGCGGAATACCGGCGCTTCCGCATCAAGACCGTGGAGGGTCCCAATGACTTCGCCTCCATGCAAGAGGTGGTGCGCCGCCGGTTTCAGCATGGCCTGGAGGAACGGGCCCTCCTGCAGGAACAGGGCCGCCTGGCGGGGCCAGACGACACCCCCGCGCCTCAGGGGCCGAGGGAGGGCGCAGCGGAGTCCGGCCCTGAGCCGGGGCTTGCGCCGCAGCTGCCGGAAGCATGGGCTTCCCGGCGGCGCCCGCGTTTCGCCCGCTTCCCGGACCTGGTCCTCATCGACGGCGGACGCGGGCAGCTCAACGCAGCCCTCGCCGGCATGGCGGAAGCAGGAGTGCGCGTGCCCGTCCTGGGCCTGGCCAAACAGTTCGAGGAGATCTACCTGCCGGACCGGCCGCAGCCCCTGCGGCTTTCCCCCCATTCACCGGCTCTTTATCTCCTCCAGCAGGTGCGGGACGAAGCCCACCGTTTCGCCATCACCTATCACCGCAGGCTGCGGGGGAAGCGGGCTGTGAAGTCCTTCCTGGACGACGTGCCGGGCATCGGGCCCAAGCGCAAGAAAGAGCTCCTCAGGCGCTTCGGCTCCGTGCGGCGCATGGCTCAGGCCAGCATTGAGGAGCTGGCGGCCGTGCCGGGCATGAGCCGCAAACTGGCGGAGGCCCTCTGGGAGCGCTGTGTGAAGGAATACCCTGCGGAGGGCGGCGCAGCCTCAGCCCGTCGCCCCGGTGCCGCGGGGCCGGAGGCCGCTGGTGCTCCGCCACCGGACGCGGCGACGGCGGCAGAGGCTTCTGCCGCAGGGGTGCCGTCCGACAGCACCCGCTAGAAGGTGCCGGTTCGCCAGCCCGTTTGTGCCGCTGATTTGTCCCGCACCTGAAACAGATTTGGGCCTCGGCTTAAAAATATTAACATCCATATTGACATTATTGATGCCCCTGAGCTATCATCAAGGCGAAGGGGCAAACGTATTCACTGCTGCCGCATGAATGTTAAGTAGACATGGCTTGTCCCTCTCCGGGCCGGCGGGCTGCCGCCTCGGACAGGCGGCCCGCGGGGCCACCTGGAGGGAACATGGGCGGACGGGGTTTGGAGGGGAGCCCCAGCCTGAAATCCAGGAGCAGCATGACCGGCCGGGCCTTTCAAGAGAAAGGGGGCGTTCGAGGAGGCCCCCTTTGAGAGGAGGTTGAACCATGGCGCGGTATGGGGCGCCGGGGCGCTGCCCCGTTTGTGACGGGCCGCTGGAAGTGACGCGCCTGCGATGCACACAGTGTGGGACAGCCATTGAAGGGCAGTTTCGGCCTTGCCGGTTCTGCCAGCTCAATCGGGAGCAGCAGCGCTTTGTGGAAGTGTTTCTGACCTCCCGCGGGAACATCAAAGAGGTGGAGCGGGTCCTGGGAATGTCTTATCCTACTGTGCGCAGCCGCCTGGACCAGGTGATCGAGGCTTTAGGTTACCGGGTGGAGCGGGAGAGCGAGGCCAAGGACGCTGAAGCACAAGCTGCGCGGCGCAAAGCCATTTTGGAGGCTTTGAGCCGCGGAGAGATCGATACGGAACAGGCCCTCAAGCAGCTGAAACACTAGAAGGGAGGCTGGGGGAGGATGAATGAGGAACGGCTTCTGATTCTCAAGATGGTGGCGGAAGGGCGGCTGACGCCCGAGGAAGCCGAACAGCTGCTGGCCGCACTGGAAGGCTCGCCACCGGAGGAGCCACCGGTACAGGCGCCGGAGGCCGCATTGGCCGAGCCGCCGGAGGCCGCGCCGGCCGCGCCGTCTTCGCCGCAAGCGTCCCCGCGGGAGCCTTTGGATCGGGCAGCGGAGCTGCGCGCCAGCCTGCGAGGGCTACGCGCCAGTCTGCGGGGGCTGCGGCGCCTCAAGGACCTTTCGCGCCTGGAACGGCTCACTCCGGATATCGGCGTCCGCATAGGCGAGATCGTGGAGCAAGCGGTCCAGGAAACGCTGGCGGGCTTGAAATCCGGCAGGGAACCCGCCATGGACCAACAGGACGGGGTGTCCGGGAGCGGGCCTGGGGCCCCTGCCGCCGGCGCCGCCTGGAGCTGGACGGTGGTCCGGGGCCGCGGCGCCTGGCATAAGACTTTGCCGGACATGGCCGGCAAAACTCTGCGGATTTCCACCCTGGGCGGCGATATCCGGGTGCA
The DNA here is from genome assembly GCA_014896355.1 of Bacillota bacterium. Classification (GTDB taxonomy): domain Bacteria; phylum Bacillota; class UBA5301; order Bu52; family Bu52; genus Bu52. Next base: position 15,827 of record JADBKO010000006.1, on the reverse strand, counting down.
GGGCTGGGACAAACCGTACGCAGAGGTGACGGCCCGTAGTGGCGGCATGTTCGTGAGCTGGCTGGGGCCGGCACCGGAGGAGTGGCAGATCGCCGCTGTCCCGCAGCCCGGAAACCAGTCCACCATGGAGTTGGCCCTCTATCCAGGCCGGTCCGGGGATCCTCCGGACCATATCCGCGGCGACTGTGACTGGGAAGTATATGTCCCTTTCGAAACAGATCTGCTTCTGGAGTGCAAGTCCGGTGACGTCACGGTGGAAAACGTGCGCGGGCAAAAGTTGGACGTATATACCCTCAGCGGGGATTTGGGGCTGCGGCAAGTGCAGTGCCGGGAGGCACACCTGCGATCCGTCAGCGGGGACATCCGGGTTGAAGGCGCGGCCCAGCAGGTACTCTCCGCCAGCGACAGCAGCGGCGATATCACGCTGCGCCTGGAGCGGGCGGAATCCGGCCAGATCAGCGCCAGCACCACCAGCGGTGACATCCGGATCCACGTGCCTGTAGGCGCATCCTTCACCTACGACCTGAGTACCGCCTCGGGGGATCTGTGGGTTCCGCAGGACGGCCAGGTGGAGGAGGCCACTTCGCGCCGCCGGCGGGGCCAGGTGGGCGCTGGTGGCGGGCTGACGATCACGGCCCGCACCACCAGCGGGGATCTCTCTGTGAGCGTTGGGGAGTGAGGCGGGGAACAATCTGGAGCACTGAGGCCGAGGCCAACGCAATGCGAGGGCCTCAGGAGAGAGAACAAAGCGCAAGGGAGGCGACCCACGATGGAAGAAGAACGTCGCCAGATTCTGGAGATGCTGAAAGACGGCAAGGTTTCGGTGGAAGAGGCTGCGCGGCTTTTGGATACGCTGGAACCCCCCGCGGCGGAGCGTCCGGCGGCCCAGAGCAATGCCCGTGCCCATTTTCTTCGCATCCGGGTGGACGACGGAGAAAACAGCCGCGTGAATGTCAACATTCCGCTCTCCCTGGCCCGCATGGCCTTCAAGTTCATCCCTAAGGGGGTCATGAAGAATCTGGAAGAGCAGAATCTGGATTTGGACGATATCCTGAAAGCCATCCAGGAGGGGGCTGAGGGCAAGATCGTGGACGTGGATGCGGAAGGGGCCAAGGTCGAAATCTATGTGGAGTGACCCGCGCGAACGGCAGGCCGGGGGGCCCTGGAGTCCCCGGTTGCCGGGCCCAGGCCCGGGAGGGCGCCGTTCAGCACACAAAGATAGAACACGGGGTCGTGGCGCGGAGGGGTGGCGCCGGCCCCGTTTGACGCCCCGCGGGACCTTCACGTACAATGAAACCGGCCGTAGGGCAGAAGGGGGAGAGGCACATGCGAGGGCGCCTCTACCGGAGCCGGCGGAACCGCATGCTGGCAGGGGTTTGTGGCGGGTTGGGCGAATATGTAGGCGTGGACCCCACCTGGATCCGGTTGGCCTGGGCGGGGCTCAGCATCTTGACTTTTCATTTCGGAGTCGGTATTCTGCTTTATGTCCTTTGGTGGTTGGTGGTGCCCGAAGGGGACGGCCCGGCCTGAGCCGGCGCCGTGTTTCCCGGGGCCGTCAACGGTTTGGCTGGAGAGATCGTCCGGCCGGCCAGAGCCTGCCCGAGGAAGCGGGGGAGCAAGGATGGTACCTGGGCTGATTTTCCGCTGGGTGACGAATGCTCTTGGACTTTTGTTGGTGGCGCAGATTGTCCACGGCATCCGCATTGAAGGCTTTGGAGCAGCACTGGTGGCAGCGGCTATCCTAGGCATCGTCAATGCCTTGATCCGGCCGGTGCTACGGCTTTTGACGCTGCCCCTCAATGTTCTAACCCTGGGGCTGTTCACGTTTGTGCTCAATGCCTTGATCCTCCTGATGGTGGATGCGGTAACCCCGGGCTTCGAGGTGCTGGGGTTTTGGGCCGCGTTCTGGGGATCCATTTTGTTGTCCATCATCAGTGCGGTGCTGACGTCCCTGGTCCGGGACCAGGAACGCTAGCCGGCAAGGGCGTTGACAAAGCGCGGCGGCTACCGGGGTACAGCCCGCTGGCGGGGGACGGGATCTGCTGGGCGGGGACGGACCGCCGCATGGAGGAATACGTAACGTGCAGTCATGGCAGGCCGGGATGGAACGCATTCCAGGCGGATGGGAACAGCCCATCCGCCTTTTGGCTGTAGATTTGGATGATACACTACTGACGTCGGATCTGCGGATTTCCCCCCGGTCCCAGCAGGCTTTACGGCGGGCCCGGGAGCGGGGGGTGCAGGTGGTTTTGGCCACCGGCCGCATGTTCATCTCCGCGCTGCCGTTCGCCCGGTTGCTGGGTCTGGACGGGCCCATGATCTGCTATAACGGGGCCACGGTACGCGGGGTGGGGGACGGCAGGATTCTGCGGCGCCGGCCCCTGCCCCTGCCTTTGGCGCTGAAGCTGGTGCGTGAGGCTCAGCGGCGCTCCATCGACATTCATGCCTACATCCATGACGATCTTCTGGTGGCGGAGGAGGGCGAGGCGGTCCGCTACTATGAGCGGGTGGCCGGCGTCAAGGCCCAGGTCGTGGGGGACGTGGCTGCCTGCCTGAAGGCCCGGGGCCAGGACCCGGATAAGCTCTTGTGCGTGGTGCCGGAAGGGAAGGCGCCGTTCTGGCGGCGCTTTTTCCAGGAGGTCGCCGGTGGCGCCGCCCACGTGACGGGGTCCAAGTCCCGTTTTGTGGAAATGATGAGCGCGGGCGTAGACAAAGGGGAGGCCCTGGCGTGGCTGGCAGGGACCCTGGGGCTGCAGCCCGAACAGGTCATGGCCCTGGGCGACAGCTACAACGATATGGAGATGTTGCGCTACGCCGGCCTCGGCGTGGCCATGGGGAACGCGCCGGCGGCGGTTCAGGAGGCCGTAGGCCGGGTCACGGGGGATCATGACCACGACGGGGTGGCGGAGGCAGTGGAAAAGTACATCCTGGGCTGAGGCCCCGGCGGCTGCGTCGAGAAGCTGCTGGGCGCCACCGGGGGGAGCGGGCCTCGATTCCGCCTGCGGCGGAGGTGAGGCGGACCACGAAATTTAGTCCGGGTCCCATAACCTTCCATTTCAAGCTACAGATAACCTTCTGTTCCAATCTATACCCTCCTGATTTCCTGGTTTGGTAGAAGTTGTAACACAACCCCGGCAGGAATGACACAAAGCGCCGAGAAATATAGCAGCGAACAACGGCGGCAAGGGCCACGTTGGAGCGGTCATGTTACAAGTTACGTGACATTGATTTCCAGGAAAAGATCTGGAGACCGCCCCTACGCCGCCTTTTCCGCCGTTGCCAGCCGGCGCAGCCGGGCTGTACCTTGACAGCGGAATAGCTCGTTGGCAGCACTCGGTTGCAGCAGGCCCATCTCGGTTATCACATCCTGCAGCGGGGTGCGGAAGGAGGTGCCTCCCCCAGCAGACCCCGGAGACTGCGGGAGTGGTAATACATCGCAGCAAGAGACGCAACAGGGGAAAAGGGCAGGCAACCTGGAAACTACCCGGTTCCCCAGAGGCAGCACTGCACGAAGCGATTATTCGCAACATCTCTTCATAGCAAACACGGTTCAACAATGCACAACGCATCGCAACAACTAAGGGGGACATTCACAGTATGAAGAAGTGGGCAATCGCGCTATCTGCGGCCCTCGTCCTGGCACTGAGCGGCGCTGCTTTGGCAGCGTCCAACGTGACCATCAGCGGCGAAATGGGCACCCAGTTCAGCGTCAGCCAGCAGCTCAACGCTGGCCAGCAGCCTGCCAAGTACAACAGCCTGGGCTGGCTCAGCCTGGGCCTGGGCACCGAGATTGCCAACCAGCAGGTCAAGGCGGTCCTGAAGCTTTCTCCGTGGACCATCGGCATGGACGACGCCAACGGCGACGGTTTGCCGGACGGCACGAACTTCGCCGGCCTGACCCCGGTGACGGAGCCCAACAACGGTCAGAAAAACGATGCGAACGGCCAACCGATCATGGGTGGCCTCCGTATTGACCAGGCGTATCTGCAGACCGTGGGCTCCTTCTGGATGGGTGGGCCGGTCCTGACCACCAGCATCGGCGACGTGGAGATCAGCAAGGATCCTCTGGTGGCCGCTCTGGGCACCCAGAAGGCGGTCATGGTGGAAGGCGTCCCCGTTGGCCCCGTATCGGCTGACCTGTTCTACACCTGGCCTTCCACCACCGCCCGCGTGATGGGCGTGGCTGCCAAGGCCAACGTGGCAGGCATTGGCCTGAACGGCACTGTTATCAACAATGCCGGGAAGTATGCTTGGGATGCAGGCGCCACCGCCACCGTGCTGCCGGGTGTGGAACTCAAGGGCCTGGTGGCCGGCGATGAGAACTTCCAGGCAGCTCCGGCGGATCACTGGGGCGCCCGTCTGGACGCTACCGTGACCACCCTTCCCAATGTGAAGCTGACCGCTGGTGTGCGGGGCCAGGGCTCGAAGGACTTCAAACCGTACTACGCGGCCACCGATGACACCCGCCCCGCCACGGACCTGGGCTTCAGCCTGGGCGCCGAGACGCAGATCATGGGCTTGCCGGTGACGGCCTCCTATGATCAGAGTCTGGAACTCCACAAGATCGTGGGCTCTCTCGGCACCACGGTGAACGTGGCGGGCCTGGCCATCAACGGCAAGTACACGGGCACCTATGAGAACCAGGCGCTGACGAACGAGCTGTCTGCGGACACCACCCTCAACGTGATCCCGCAGCTGCCCAACATCAAGTTCAGCGGCGACCTGCAGTTCAACACTCAGCGCGTCACCAGCTACAGCATCGGCGCGGACTACACCGCCCCCAACGGCATGGACTTCGGCCTGAACTATGCGAATGGGACGGCCAGCGCCAGCGCCGGCCTGAAGATGACGTTCTGAGACGCCGGTAAGGCCAGCGCCGGCCGCCCGGGCCCACAAAGCCCGGGCGGCCGGCGCAGCCGGTTGCGGATCAACCAGGGGCAGCAACGGCTGGGGGTTTTCCCCGGCCGTTGTTTTGTGCCTGTAGCCAGGGAGGAAAACTAGGACGTGCCGCGAAATTACGGGAGGCGGTGGCGCATCCCAGTGAAAGGAAGGAACTGGCGTTGAGCAAGTTGGATAATATGGAGACTTTGCGGGCCGGAGATCCCCAGGGAATGGGAGAGTTGATCTTCCGGCTGCCGGAGCAGTGCCAGGAGGCGCGGGAGATTGCAGAGAAGGTGGCTTGGCCTGCCCAGTTCAAGCCCCGCAACGCCGTGGTGCTGGGGATGGGTGGGTCCGCCATCGGCGGGGATCTGGTCCGCTCCCTGCTGGAGGGTGAGCTGAAGGTTCCCATGCAGGTGAACCGGGATTATGACCTGCCTGCCTGGGTGAACCAGGATACGCTGGTGGTGGCGTCCAGCTACTCCGGCAATACGGAAGAAACCCTCTCCGGATATGATGCAGCCCGCCAGCGGGGGGCGCAAGTGGTGGCCATCACCACCGGCGGAAAGCTGGCGGAGCGGGCCAAACGGGACGGCGTTCCTCTGTGCCTCATCCCGGCGGGGTTGCCGCCCCGGGCAGCTTTGGGCTATTCCATGGTGCCACTTTTTGTGATGATGGGGCGCATGGGCCTGGTGGCTGATCACAGCAACTGGGTGGACGAGGCCATCCAGGTCCTGCAGGACCAGCGCAACGAACTGGGGCCCGCGGTGCCGACGGCTCAGAACCGGGCCAAGCAGCTGGCGGAGCTGTTTTTCGGCAAGATCCCCCTGGTGTACGGGGGTGAGAAATGGCGCGGCGTGGCGGCCATGCGCTGGAAAACCCAGCTGAATGAAAACGCCAAAGCCCTGGGCTTCTGGAACGCTTTCCCGGAGCTGAACCACAATGAGACCGTGGGCTGGGAGGCGCCGGAGCGTCTGACGCAAGAGGTGCAGGTCGTGCTTCTGCGGGACCGGGAAGATTCCGTTAAAATCAGCAAACGCATGGACGTGACGGCTCAGATCATGCGTCCGCATGTGGCCGGGATCAACGAGGTCTGGTCCGTGGGCACCTCGCCTTTGGCACGGCTGCTGTCCCTGGTTTACGTGGGTGACTTCACCACCTATTATCTGGCCATCATGTATGGAATCGATCCCTTCCCGGTACGGGTCATCGATTTCCTGAAGAGCCAGTTGGCCACAGTCTGAGTCCGCCGGGGGGAGGATCGGCAGCCATGATCACACCCGCGAAACAGCGCTTTGCCATCGGCGTGGATCTGGGAGGGACCAAGGTGGCCAGCGCCATCGCCGACGCGGAAGGCCACATTCTGTCCAAACATACCTTTCCAACGGGCGGGGAGGACGGCGCCGAGGCGGTCATGGATCGCATCAAGGCGGGCATCCGCCAGCTCTTGGAGGACGTGGACGCCAGCCCGGCCCAGTTGATCGGCATCGGCGTCGGCTCCCCCGGCCCCCTGGACACCCGCCGCGGCGTGGTGGTGTTCGCGCCCAATCTCCCGTTCCGCAATGTGCCGGTGACGGACATCCTGCAGCAGGAATTTCACGTCCCGGTCTTCCTGGAAAATGACGCCAATGCCGCCGGCCTGGGCGAGGCCCGGCTGGGAGCCGGCCAGGGCCGCCGCCATGTGGTGTACATCACGGTGAGTACCGGCATCGGCGGGGGCATCATCATCGACGGCCGGATCTACCGGGGCGCCCACGACTTTGCCGGAGAGATCGGCCACATGACCATTGAACCCGGCGGGCCTGTATGCGGCTGTGGCAACCGAGGCTGCCTGGAGGCCGTGGCTTCCGGCACCGCCATGGCCCGGGATGGGCGCAGCATGATGATCGCCGGCCGGACGCCGATTTTGGCGCAGCTGGTGGAGCAGGACCCGGAGAAGGTCAACGCCGAAACTGTAGCCCAGGCGGCGCAGCAGGGGGACGAAGGTTGCCGCGAGCTGGTGGAGCGGACCGGTTATTACCTGGGGCTGGGCGTGGCCAATGTCGCCAATCTGCTGGACCCCGAGATGATCATCATCGGCGGCGGCGTGGCCAAGATGGGGGAGCCGCTCTTCGCGCGCGTGCGCCAGGTGTTGAGCCAGAGGGCGCTGGCTGCGGTGGCCAGCGCAGTGGAAGTAGTGCCTGCGGCTCTGGGCGGCGACGCAGGGGTGATCGGTGCCGTCCAGGTGGCGTTAGGGCAGGACAGGGAGCCGGCGGCAGTCGCAACGCGCTGAGCGGCGGCCACCGGCCCCGGCCCGGAATGGCCGCCGCCTGGCAGGCCAGCGCGTACTGGCGGCCGGGGCGCGGTGCCCCGGCCGGGTCCCGTGCTTTTGCCAGCCGGCCGCCTTCCGGCGGTTGCACCGGTTCTGTTTTCGTGGTAACCTATAGCAGGGAACAGCAAGGCCTCTTATTTTTTGCTTGAATTTGTGAAACTGTGCACAGTAGCGCCGAATGTTCCGACGAAGTGGGGGATGGGTGTGAGCGCCGCGACGGAACTGACCCGCGCTTGGGCGAACGGCGCCGGGTTTGTGCGAGAAGTGGAGCGGCTGAGTGGCCAGAAGGTGGCCAGCTGTTACCAGTGCGGCAAGTGCACGGCCGGCTGTCCCATGGCCGCAGATATGGATGTGGCACCCCGGCAGATCTTACGCTTCCTTCAGTTGGGCTTGCAGGAGGAGGCCCTGAACAACTCCACCATCTGGCTTTGTGCCTCCTGCATGACCTGTGTAGCCCGCTGCCCCCGTGAAGTGGATTTGCCCCGCATCATGGATGCGTTGCGCCAGATTGCCGTGCGTCGCGGCCGGGTGAAGGAACGGCGGGTTTATCTTTTCCACCGCCTGTTCCTGGCCGGTGTGCGCCGCGGTGGCCGCTTGGACGAGCTACGGCTGGTCCTGGGCTATAACCTGCGCAGCGGCCAGCTCTTCAAGGATGCCGCCAAGGCCCCGGCTCTGTTCCTCAAGGGCAAGATCAGGGTTTTGCCGGAGAAAACCAGTGGCGCCGCCGAAGTACAACAGATCTTCGCCCGGTGGGAGGCCCGTAAGCCGTGAAAATCGCCTATTATCCAGGTTGCTCGTTGCATAGCACCGGCATCGAGTATGATTTGTCTGGCCGGCGGGTGTGTCAGGACCTGGACATCGAACTGCAAGAGTTGCCGGACTGGACCTGCTGCGGTGCCAGTTCCGCCCACGTCACCGACCATGTGTTGGCCTTGGCTTTGCCTGCCCGCAATTTAGCGCTGGCGGATGACCTGGGCCTGGATGTGACGGCTCCCTGCGCCGCTTGTTACAACCGCCTGCAGGTGACCCGCCACGAGCTGGCCCACGATCCGAAGCTGCGCCAGGAGGTCGAGGAGCTGCTGGGCCGGCCTTACACCGGAAGGGCGGCGGTACGCTCCCTGGTGGACCTGGTGGCTTCCGTGGGCGAGGAAGCGGTGCGCCAGCGCACCCGGCGCCCTTTGCGGGGCCTCAAGGTGGCGGCGTATTACGGCTGCCTCCTGGTGCGCCCAGCGGGTATTCTGCAGCCCGACGATCCGGAGAACCCACAGGGGTTGGACCGCATTCTGGCCGCAGCCGGCGCCGAGCCGGTAGAATGGCCGTTCAAGACGGAATGCTGTGGCGCCAGCTTCGCCTTGACGGATCACACAGAGGTGGTTACCCGCCTGGTGGCGCAGTTGGTGGACGGGGCCCAGGCTGCCGGGGCGGAAGCCATTGTTACCGCCTGTCCGCTCTGCCACAGCAATCTGGATATGCGGCAGGAGACGGCTCCCGGGGCGACGCCGCTGCCGGTGTACTATTTCACGGAGCTTTTGGGCATTGCTTTTGGCCACAGCGCCGCCGAACTGGGCATCGGCAAGCACAGCATCGACGGAACGCAGCTTTTGGCCCAGCACGGCTGGTCCCAGGCGGTGTAAGGAGGCGCGGAGGGGACAGGCTGGTGTGGGCCGCCGGAGCGCGGGTTCAGGCGGTGCCCCCGGTGCCAGGGAACCGTGTACGGGCCGGGGATGACGGGGCAATGGGGGAGCGATGGCAATGAAGCGAATCGGCGTATTTATCTGTTGGTGCGGCTCCAACATCGCCGGCACCGTGGACGTGGAGAAGGTGGCGGAAGCGGCCCGGTCCATGCCCGGCGTGGTGTACGCCACGGATTATAAATACACCTGTTCCGAGCCCGGGCAGCAGATGATCAAGGACGCCATCCGGGAGCAACATCTGACCGGGGTGGTCATCGGCAGCTGCAGCCCGCGCATGCACGAGAAAACCTTCCGCAAGACCGTGGAATCTGCGGGCCTCAATCCCTACCTCCTGGAGGTCGCCAATCTGCGGGAACACTGCTCCTGGGTGCATCCGCGGGAGGAGGCCACCACCCGGAAGGCCATCGACTTGGTACGCGCTGCCGTGGCCAAGGTGGCCCGCAACCATCCCCTGCACCAGGGCCACATCCCGGTGGAGAAGCGGGCTCTGGTCATCGGCGGAGGCATCGCCGGCATCCAGGCGGCGCTGGACATCGCCGAATCCGGTTACGAAACGGTGCTGGTGGAGCGGGAGCCGTCCATCGGCGGCCGCATGGCCCAGCTGGACAAGACTTTCCCCACCCTGGATTGTTCGGCCTGTATTTTGACCCCCAAGATGGTGGACGTGTCCCGCCACGACAAGGTGACCCTCCTGACGTACTCCGAAGTGGAGAAGGTGGAGGGGTATATCGGTAATTTTACGGTGACCGTGCGGCGCAAAGCGGCCTATGTGGATCACAGCAAGTGTACGGGCTGCGGGCTTTGCATGGAAAAGTGCCCGGCCAAGAAAATCCCCAGTGAGTTCGAGATGAGTTTAGGGAGGCGCACCGCAATCTATCGCCCATTTCCCCAAGCGGTGCCGAACAAGCCGGTTATTGACCGGGAACATTGCTTGAAATTCAAAACAGGCAAATGTGGGGTCTGCGCCCATTTCTGCCCACGGGGCGCCATCGATTACGAGCAGCAGGACCAGCGGGTGACCCTGCACGTGGGCGCCATTGTGGTGGCCACCGGGTATGACCTGTTCGATCCGGCGCTTTACAGCGAATATGGTTATGGCCGCTATCCGGACGTGATCACCGGCCTGCATTTCGAGCGGCTGGTCAATTCCTCGGGGCCCACGGGCGGCCACATTGTCCGCCCTTCCGACCACAAGGAGCCCAAGAACGTGGTGTTCATTCAATGTGTGGGCTCCCGGGACGAGGCCAAGGGCGTGTCTTACTGCTCCAAGATCTGCTGCATGTATACGGCCAAGCATGCCATTTTGCTGGCGGAGCATGTGCCCGGCGCCCACCCCTACGTTTTTTACATGGACGTCCGCACCGCCGGCAAGGGCTATGAGGAGTTTTACAAGCGGGCCACGGAGGAATTCGGCGCCACCTACATCCGGGGCCGGGTCTCCAAGGTCTACCCGCGGGGCGACAAGCTGGTGGTGCGGGGCGAGGATACACTGCTGGGCAAGCCGGTGGAGATTGAGGCGGATCTGGTGGTGCTGGCCAATGCGGTGGTGGCCCGCCACGACGCGGCGGAGGTGGCCCGCAGCGTGGGGTTCTCCTACGATGGCCATCATTTCTTCACCGAGGCCCATCCCAAGCTGGCGCCGGTGGAGACCAACACGGCGGGGGTGTTCCTGGCGGGGGTATGCCAGGGGCCCAAGGACATTCCGGAAACGGTGGCTCAAGCCAGCGCCGCTGCAGCCAAGGTGGTGGCCCTGTTCTCCAAGGATCAGATGGCCACGAATCCCATGACCGCCCAGGTGGATCCGGCGTGCTGCGCCGGCTGCATGCTCTGTGAGCCGGTCTGCCCCTATCATGCCATCCGGCCGGAAACCATCCAAGAGAGGGTGGGCGGCAAGGCCATCTCCCGGCAGGTGGCCAGCGTCAACGAGGGTTTGTGCCAGGGCTGCGGCGCTTGCACCGCGGCCTGCCGCACAGGCTGCATCGATTTGAAGGGATACACCCACCAACAGATTTTGGCGGAGGTGGAAGCGCTGTGTCTATAAGGGCTGCGGCGGCCGGATCCCAGACGGCCGAAGCGGAAGAGGTGCTGGGGCCCGCGGAGGCCCGCCGGCAGGCGCACCAGGCGAGCCAGCCTGCGGCTGCAGGCGCCCCTGCGCCCCAGGCGTGGGAGCCTCTGATCGTGGCTTTTTGCTGCAACTGGTGCAGTTATGCCGGTGCAGATCTGGCAGGGACCAGCCGGCTGGGGTACCCCCCGAATGTGCGGGTGATCCGGGTCCCCTGTTCCGGCCGTGTGAATCCGCTTTTTATCGTCAAGGCGTTTCAGAGCGGCGCGGATGGCGTGTTGGTGGCCGGGTGCCACCCGGGGGACTGCCACTACTCCACCGGCAACTACTTCACCCGGCGCCGTTTTCTCCTTTTCCGCCGGCTGCTGGAGTTCATCGGCGTGGAGCCGGGGCGTTTCCACGCCCGCTGGATCTCTGGCTCTGAAGGCCCCAAGTTCGCCCAGGTGATGACGGAGATCACGCAAGAAGTGCGGCGGCTGGGTCCGAACCGTATGCTGCGGGATGCGAGGGATGTGCAGTGACAGTCAACGCAGTCACGGAAAAGCTGCGGCAGACGGCCAGGGACCTGCTGCAGTCCGGCCAGGTGGGAGTGGTCATCGGCTTTGAGGATGGCCGCTTTCCGGGCCAGCCGCGGCCGGCCTTCATCCGCAGAGCGGAAGACGCGGACCGGTTGGTATGGAACGCCTTCTGCGGTGCCAATCTGGCAAAGTACGTGTTAGATTACCGGGTTGGGGACGGGAAAATCGCGGTGGTGGCCAAGGGTTGCGACGGGGCGGCGCTGGCGCGCATCATCGGGGACCAGCAGTTTCCCCGGCAACGCCTGGTGGTCTTGGCCGTTGGCTGCCCCGGCATGCTGGACGCCGGCCGGGTGGCCGACGCGGCAGGCCTGCCGGACGGCGCCTGGGACGCGGCTTTGGCCCAGGTGGCCGCGGCAGCGGAGCCCGGGGCGGACGGCTTCGAGCTCAACGGCAAGCCCGTGTCCCGCTCCGCGGGGCTGCGCCCGCAATGTGTCCGCTGCCGGCAGCCCAACGTTCCTGCGGCGCTGGAGCCCGATGTCTGGCTCAGCGAACCGGCACCGGAACGGCATCCCAGCCCCGATCAGCTCTACGGCGACGTGGCGGCTTTGGAGGCCATGAGCGTGGAGGAACGCGGCCGCTTCTGGGAGGAGGCATTCAGCCGCTGCCTGCGTTGTTTTGCCTGCCGCAACGTCTGCCCGGTGTGTGATTGCCGGGAGTGTGTGCTGGACGACGCCCAGACCCGTTGGCTGGGGAAGGCTGTGAACCTGGCGGAAAATCAGTTCTTCCACCTGACGCGGGCCATGCACGTGGCTGGGCGGTGCGTGGGCTGCGGCCAGTGCGAGGAAGCGTGCCCCGTGGGGTTACCCTTGACGGTGTTATACCGCAAACTGTCCCATGATTTGGAAGAGTTGTTTGGCCCCGTGGAGATGCCGGCACCGCAGGAAGGCAAGGCTGCGGCCGGGGCCGCGGAAGGGGCTGCGGCCGGGCTGGAGAAAGCGGAATGGGCGTTGACCCGCTTCCGCCTCAACGATCCCGACGAGTTTGACTAGGCCCGGGTCGATCGGGCCCAGGCAGCAGCCGGCCTGCCGGCACCGCTGCGGAGCCCGGCTTCCGGAAGCCGAATGCGAAGGAGCAAGTTGCCATGACGCAATACTGGGTCATAGACAGGCCTCGGGCGGAAGCCTGGCTGCGGGGTCTGACGCAGAAGCAGGAAGTGTTGGTTCCTGCAGCCCGCTCCGGTGTATGGGCTTTCCTGCCCCTGGAGGCGGGCCTGGCCATCGGCTGGGACGGCGCCAATCCCCTGCTGCCCGCCAAAGGAGCCTTTTTCCCACAGACAGACCCGCTCTTCCGCTTCCGGCGGGAGGAGGGCAAGCTGAACATCGAACCTGTGGCGGAGGCTGTCCGGGAGCGGGTACTTTTCGGGATACGCCCTTGTGATGCCCGTAGTCTGGCCCTGCTGGACAAGGTGTTCGGCGGGCCGTTCGCGGACAGCCAGTACCAGGCCCGCCGGGCCGCAACCCTCCTGGTGGCCTGGGCCTGCGATCATCCCCGCCCCACCTGTTTTTGCCAGAGCGTAGGGGTGGACCCCACAACGGCGCCAGAGGCGGACGTGATGTTTGCGCCGCTGCCCCGCGAGAGTCGCCCGGCACAGGGTTCCGAACAGGCCCCGCACCAAAGAGAGCCGGGCTCCGAAATGCAGTACCTGGTATGGGCACAGACCCAACGAGGGCAGTCTTGGCTGGAATCTGGCATGGATTACCTGGCACGCGCCCAGGCGGGTCAGGTGGAGGCCTGGCAGGAGACGGCGGCAGGGATGGCGAATGCCCACCCTTTAGAGTTGGATATGGAGGGAGTCACGGACCGGCTTCGCCAACGTTTTGACGACTCCATGTGGGAGGAGCTCTCCGCCCGTTGCCTGGGCTGCGGGATTTGCACCTTCGTGTGCCCCACCTGCCACTGTTTTGACATCGCAGATTGGCAGCGAGGCCAAGAGGGACTGCGGTTCAAGTGCTGGGATTCCTGCAGCTTCAGGGATTTTACACTGATGGCCGGCGGCCACAATCCCCGTCCCACCAAAAAGGAGCGGATACGCCAGCGGTTTCTGCACAAACTCCTGTATTTTGTGGATCGCTATGGCGCCGTTGCCTGTGTGGGATGTGGCCGTTGCGTGGAGCAATGCCCGGTGCATCTGGATATTACCGAGGTCATCCTGCGGGTGAAAGGCGGGGAATGGGCGAATGTCTGAAATGATGGCTGGGGGCGCCTCCGCAGCCGTGGCGGAGCCTTCGGTTCTGGTGCCGCAGGTGGCGACCATCCGGCGGGTGACCGAAGAAACGCCCGACGTCAAAACATTCCAGGTGGTGTTCGAGGATCCCGGGGTGACAGAGGACTTCGCCTACCTTCCTGGCCAGTGTTGTATGCTGTCGCTGCCGGGCAGCGGCGAGGCCATGATCTCCATCACCTCTTCGCCGACGCGGAGGGGGTTCTTGGAATTCGCCGTCAAAAAGGTCGGCATATTTACCTCGGCTTTGCACGAGTTGGAGCCCGGGGATCAGATCGGCGTGCGGGGGCCCTACGGGAACCACTTCCCTTTGCCGCTCATGGAGGGGAGGAAACTCCTGTTTGTGGGGGGCGGCATCGGACTGGCCCCCTTGCGTTCGCTCATCAATTATGTCATAGATGAGAAGGACCGATTTGGCCCGGTCTCGATCATCTACGGGGCGCGCTCGCCGGAAGACCTGGTGTTCAAAGAGGAGCTGTTTCACACCTGGGCTGCGCTCCCGCACGTGAGCCTGCACCTCACGGTGGACAAGGGGGACGCCTCCTGGGAGGGGCATGTGGGCTTCGTCCCGGCCTATCTCGAAGAATTGGCCCCGGCGCCCGAAGGCACTACGGTCATCACCTGCGGTCCGCCCGTCATGATCAAGTTCGTGCTGCAGGCCTTGAGCAAGTTGGGCTTTCCGCCGGAGCGGGTCATCACCACCCTGGAGATGAAGATGAAATGTGGGGTGGGGAAATGCGGCCGCTGCAACATCGGCGGAAAATACGTTTGTGTGGACGGCCCGGTGTTCACGGCGGCGGAACTGGCGCAACTGCCCGCTGAATACTAGGCCAGTGTACCGCCGGCCGGAGGTGCGGAGGAGGATTACGGCATGCAGGAGGCCAGGCCGATCCGGAATCACCAGGTAGGTGGACGGGAAGTCATGGAAAAGATTATGTCCGGCCTGTCCCGGGAGTTTGCGGCCTTGGATGCCCGCATGGCGGAGATCATCTCCTCCCAGGATCCCTTGGTGCAGCAGGTGTTCGACCCGGTGCGGCGGTCTATGGGCAAACGCATCCGCCCGCTGCTGGTGTTCTTGTCAGGCCAGTGCTTCAGCCCGGCCCTGGAGCCGGCGCTGACGGTGGCTGTCTGCGCCGAGCTGGTGCACACAGCCACCCTGGTTCACGACGACGTGGTGGACCGCTCCCCCCTTCGGCGCGGCCAGCCCACACTGCACGCCTTGTGGGGAAACAAGGTGGCGGTTCTGGCCGGGGATTTTATTTTCGCCCGGGCCTTTCACCTTTTGGTGGGCCTGCAGGATTTCCGTTACCTGCGCCGGGTCCTGCAGATGATCAGCGGCATGGGCGAAGGAGAGATCATGCAGCTGACCCATGCGTTTGATGTGGAGGTCACGGAGAAGCAGTATCTGGCCCGCATCGAACGCAAGACGGCGCTGTTTTTTTCCACCTGCTGCGAACTGGGGGCTCTGGCAGGCGGTGCGGGCCAGGAACAAATGGAGGCCCTGTCCACCTATGGGCTCCAGATGGGCATCGCGTTTCAGATCGTGGATGACCTTTTCGATTACGTGGCCGACCCCGATGCCATCGGCAAACCTGTGGCCGAAGACCTACGGGAGGGCAATCTGACCTTGCCGGTGTTGCATGCCTTGCGCAGCGCCAAGCCGCACCGAAGGGAGTCTTTGCGCCGCTGGATCCAGGAGCAGGACCTGTCGGCGGAGCATCTACAGACGATCATCTCCTGGGTGCGGGAGGAAGGGTCCCTGGACTACAGCCGGCAGTTGGCCGGCCGCTACGTGGACGCGGCGCTGGCCCAGCTGGAGAAGTTGCCGCCCAGCCCAGCCCGGGAGCATCTGGCCCAGGTGGCCCGGTATGTCTTGGAGCGGGGACGCTAGAGGAGGAATGCCCATGCGACGGCCGCGTATTCCGGACGTGGTGGTACGCCGCCTGCCCCTTTATTTGCGCGTTTTGGACGAGCTGGATGAGAAGGGCCGGACCCACATTTCCTCGCAGGAGCTGGGGGAGCGCACGGGCCTGACCCCGGCCCAGGTGCGCAAGGACCTGACGGTGTTCGGGGAATTCGGCAA
>JADBKO010000059.1 GCA_014896355.1 Bacillota bacterium | reverse complement strand
CCGGCGGAGCGCCCACATGCGCCGGCGGTTGCGGTTGTGGCAGTGCAGCCCCGCCCGCCTGCTCTCCCCTCTGATTCCGCTCCGTCAAAGCTTTTCCCTCCCGGCTGCTGCGGATCTGTTCGCTCAAAACACAGCCTTTCCCTGCAGAAAGGCCTGGGTGCGGGGATCGCGCGCGGCGGTGAAAAACTGGTCCACAGGCTGGTCCTCCACCAGCTGCCCATCCCAGAAAAACAAGACCCGGGTCGCCAGCCGCCGGGCCTGGAATAGATTGTGGGTCACCATGATCACGGTGGCACCACCCGGGTCCCCGCATGGGTTCGGGCGCAGCTCCTGCTCTCCGCCCGGGTGCGGATCAAGGCCCTGCCCCCGCCCGCGCCCCAGCCCCAGCCACAGGCTGCGGACCCCCGCCTCCACCAAAGCCACGTTGCCGGGGTCCAGGTTGGCCGTGGGCTCGTCCAAGAGCGCCAGCTGCGGCTGCAGGACCAACGCCCGGGCCACGGCCAGACGCTGCGCTTCGCCTCCCGAAAGCGAGGCCGCTGCCTGCTGTGCTTTGTCCGCCAGCCCCACCGCCTGCAGGGCCTGCCGGATCCGGCGCCGGGACTCCGGCGCGCCGGGGGCCTGGCCATGCCAGCCCAGCACGCGGGCCAGATTGCCCCACACGCTGGTCCGGAAAGGCACAGGTGTCTGCAAAACCAAGGCCAGACGGCGCCGCAGCTGCAGGAGCTCCTTTTCGCCGGCCCGGGCGCCGCCGCCCCACACCTTCCGGCCAAAAAGCCACAGCTCGCCTGCAGCCGGCTTCTCCACCAGGGCCAACAGGCGCAGCAGAGTGCTCTTACCGGCGCCGCTGGGCCCCACGACGGCGATGAACTCACGGGGACGCACCGCCAGGCGCTGGACAGCCAGAACGGTCCTGCCGCCATAGACCATCTTCAGCCCCGAGGCCTCGAGCAGGGGCGGCTGCCCGCCACCGGCTTCCGCCGGGTCCCGTTGCACCGCACCGGTGTCCACGGGTCCTGCGTCTCCTGCCCTCACACCCGCCAGTGCACTCATACCCGCCGGACCCCTTCGCCCGCCCGCTGTAGGACCAGCATGCCGGTGTTCAGAACGAACGCCACCCCCAGCAGCACCAGCCCCAGGGCGATGGCCATGCTGTAGTTGCCCTGGCCGGTCTGCAGAACGATGGCGGTGGTCATCACGCGGGTCTCCCAGCGGATGTTGCCCCCCACCATCATCACCGCGCCCACTTCGGCCATGGCCCGCCCCAGCCCGCTGACCAAAGCTCCCACGATGGCGTAGCGGGCCTCGGAGATCATGGCCACCAGCACCTGCCAGCGGCTGGCCCCCAACCCCAACGCCGTCAGCCGCACGTTGTCATCCAGGCTGCCCACGGCCACCGCCGTCAGCCCCGTGATGATGGGAGCGGCTAGGCAGGTCTGCGCCACCACCATGGCCGCCGGGGTGAACAGCCAATGCAGGAATCCCAGAGGCCCGCTGTGCGAGAACAGAAGGTAGATGACGAGCCCTGCCACCACCGGCGGCAGGCCCATCAGGGTGTAGACCGCGTTGAGCAGGAGCTGGCGCCCCCGGAAACGCCCCAGGGCCAGGAGGGCGCCGGCCGGCACGCCCACCGCGGCGCCGATGGCCACCGACAGTCCCGATACCTGCAGCGACAACAGCACAATGCCCCAGAACTCGGCATCTCCGCCTGCGATGAGCCCCCAGGCTTGGCGGAATCCTTCCACAATGTCCCGCATGGGCGCCTCACAGGTCCGAGCCCGCCGCCGGGAAGAACAGGGGTTGACCAAACTGCTCGCGGCCGTATTCGCCGATGAGCTTCTGGCCTTCCGGAGAGGTCAAAAACTGGATGAACTTCTGGGCGCCCGCGTAATTGACGTCCGGGAATTTGCGGGGATTCACGGCCGTCACGCCGTACGGGTTGAAGAGGATCCGGTCCCCCTGCACCAGGATTTTCAGGCGCAGATGACTCTGCAGGTGCAGATAGGTGCTGCGGTCCGCCAGGGTGTAGGCGCCCATCTCGTCCGCCATACGGAGGGTATTGCCCATGCCAGTGCCCGCTTCCTTATACCAACCGCCCTTGGGAACCAGGCCTGCCGCCTTCCAGATCTCCTTCTCCTTTATATGGGTGCCGGAATTATCCCCCCGGGAGACGAACAGCGCCTGCTTGGCTGCAATCTGCCGGAACGCCGCCACCGCGTCCTTCCCGCCGCCGATACCCGCCGGGTCCGCCGCCGGGCCCACAATCACGAAATCGTTGTACATCACCGGGTAGCGCCGCACGCCGAAACCCTTGGCCACGAACTCCTCTTCGCTGGCCCGGGCGTGGACGAAAATCACGTCTGCGTCGCCCCGCTCGGCCAGCTCGATGGCCTGTCCGGTGCCGACAGCCACCACCTTGACCCGGATACCGGTGTTTTTCTCAAAAACAGGCAGGATAACATCAAAAATCCCCGAATCCTGTGTGCTGGTGGTGGAAGCCACCACAATGGAATGAGGATCGTGAGGCGCCGCCTGAACGGTCCCTGGGCGCACCGGCAGGTCCGCCCGCCCGGAAAAACCCCCAAGGGGAGCCGGGCCTGGCCATGTCCCCAGCACCAGGCCGCATACGACGGCCAACGCCACAGCCAGAGCACGGATGCCGAATCGGGACCGCTGCTGGCACGTCAGAGCACAGATGCCTGCCTTTGGCCGGCGGGATGCCGTAGGACGCCGGGACTCCGCCACACTGCTCGCAGGGCTGCTTTTCATCGGACCAGACCCTCCAGTCTGCGGGGGCATTCCATCCGGGCTTCAGGCCAGTCCGAGGCGGGCAGCCCCGGGGCGGGACCGTGCCATCCCGTTGGGGCACAGCTTGGGCACAGCGGGGCTGAAGCCTTCCGGCTCATCCTTTCCAAACACGGGAGGCGCAGCGGTTTCCTGCTGCACCCTCGGCGGGCCGGACGTCTGGGCCCGGCAGCGCCTCGGCCAGGCCGCCGTGGCAGCGTCGCCGTCTGCTGTAGGCGGGTGGCTCGGATGAATGCCTTGGGCTGATGATGTTGCTGGGATCCTGTAACGAGGGAATTCGTGGCAGCCCAGGAATCTCCTTCCGCATCCATGGGTACGACAATTCCTTGACGAGCCCGACCGATGCATCTATAATTGATGATAAGGAATAATAATTACGATTATCCAAATCAGAATTCTGCCTCGTTCGGCGCCTATCACGCGACTTCACGAAAGGGAGGCGCAAACTAGGCCAGCCCGCGACGCGCGGGCAGGAGCAGGAGTGAGGAGCCATGTTTTCTGAACACGCCACCCGCATGACGCGGCAGCGCAAGGCAATCCTGGAGACCCTGCGCAGCACCAAGAGCCATCCTACAGCCGACTGGATCTACGAACAGGTCCGCCACCAAATCCCGGACATCAGCCTGGGGACGGTCTACCGCAACCTGAAGCTGCTGAAGGAGCAGGGCGAGATCCTGGAGCTCAACTATGGCAGCACATTTAGCCGCTACGACGGGAATGCCGCCAACCATTACCACTTCCGGTGTGAGGAGTGCGGCCGGGTCTTCGATGTGGACCTGCCTGTGAGTTGTGCCCTGGAGCATGAGCTGGAGGCCAAGACCGGGTTCGAGGTCCATTCCCATCGCCTGGAGTTTTACGGTCTCTGCAGCGGATGCCGCCGCAAGCGGGAGTCCGCCCTGGGTGCTGCGGGGGCGCAGGCAGCGGTGAACCAGGCGCAATCGCAGGAGGCGGCTCAGGAGTACGCACACGGAGAACAGGCCGGCCAGCCCTCCCACCTGGCCCTGGAAAACCAGGGAGCGCACGGCCCGCGGCACTAAGCCGGAGAACTGAACGTCAAAATGCCAAAGGCCGGGCGGACAACCTGAATAGCCCGCCCGGCCTGATTCTTCTTGCCGCACTCTTGCCGCATGCTCACCACACGTCGGTCCCGCGGTGGCCGCCGAGCCGGGTCATCGCCGCTGTACCCCGCCATTACCGGTCACATGGTCATGGTGCCATCCCGGGAGCGCACCACTTCCAGGATTTTCTCTTCATCCCCGTTATCCGCGTTGATGTAAACCAGGTATTCGGTGCCGCCCAGGCGGCCCCTGAATTCCCAGCACAGGACCTCCCGCCCGTCGTCTGTGGGGATCAGGGCCAGTTTGCCGGGGCCGGCCTGGAGCTGGGGATTCAACGAATGCCGGGCCTCATCCTGGCTGATGCGCGGAACCAGGGCAGCAGCGCTGCGCACATGGTGGTTCATCCAGTAGGTCGCCGCATCCAGGCCCAGAATATCCCCGTTGTCCAGGGCCACCTGGGCCTTGACCTGGTCCGGGTAAACGATGACACCCCGGTCCTGATCGGCAAAGGTGACGATGGCGGTGTTGCCCCGCCGCAAGGTATAGGTCGGGACCATGTTGGGATACCCGTGGCTGCGCACGAAGCCGGCCGCCCGGTTCTCCGCATCCGCCAGTGAAATGCGGGCCGCGGCCACGGGCCGGGGCGATACCATGGACACGACTTTCCCGCCGCGGCGGCTCACGAAGATATTGCTGGCCACATCCGTGGTGGGCGCGGTCACCGGCGCGGCGGTATTGGGCGCCGCCATGCCCGGGGCGGGCGCGGTTCCCGGAGCCCCAGGGGCGGGCACTGCATCCGTGGCGGGCGCCGCCCGGTTGGCGATGGCTGGGCTACGGCCCGTGGGGGCAGCCGGCCCGCGGCCCTGGGTCGGGGCTGTGGCCGGGGCTCCCGGCGCTGCAGGCGCCGCCGATGGCGCCGTGGCCGACCGTCCGGCGGTGCTGAAGGCCCCTACGGCCGTCACGAAATAGACGGGGATGACGCCATTGCCTTGCCCGGTCACGGTGAGGCGCGCCGTGCTCGGCAAAACCCCTTTCGTGAAGGCTTGGGCCGCCTGCAATGCTTCTTTGGATGAAACATCCCTGCCTGTCAGGCCGCGCGGCTTACGGTTCAGCACGGTGTCGGAGAACGGGCCGTCATAGGCGGGTTTCGGAAACCCTTCCAGCTGTTTGTTGAGCCGCGAGAAGCCGTCGCTCACCATGCGGGCTGCCGGGGTGCTGGGACCCGGCTCGGGGGCTGCTCCCATGCCTACAGGGCGGGTCCCGCCCCAGGCGTAGCGGCCCGCTAGATCCAGCCAACGGAAGCGGCCGCCCATCATGGCGGTGTTCAGGCTGGCCAGCTCCGCTGTAAGAGAGCGGGCTTGGCCGTACAGGCGTTGCATCTGCTGCCAGTCCTTGGCTGTCACTGGGCTGCCGCCTGCAGCTCTCCGGTACAGCACCGAGGCGTAATCACCTAGCTGGTTGAGAAACTCGCTCAGGCGGCCTTGCACCCTCATGTCCAAGGGGAGCTGGGCGGCGGCCAGCTGTGCAGCATAGGCGGAGCGCCAGATATCCCCGTAGAGGCTGGCGGTCTGCCGCGGGCCCACGGCCACCAGCGCCTTGCCGGTGAGAGCGGAGGTGGTCTCCACATGGGTCAGCAGCTCCTGAAAGGCCCGCTGATACCCGTTTTCCAGCAGCAACGTGGCCTGGTGGCTGCTCAGGTATTGCGTATAGCCCCAGAGCAGCCCCCCTCCAGCCAGCAGCCCCAGGATCAGCATCATGAGCCGGTCGCCGAGGGTGCGGCGATCCCGGCGGCCGGAGCGCCGCCCTGCCTCGCCGCTGGGTGCAGCGGATGCTCCCGCGTTGGGGGCCGCCGGGCCGGTTTCGCCGGCCTGCCCTGCGGGGCTGCCCGGGTCTCCTGCCAGGGCGCCACCGTCTTTTACGGTACGATCGTCATCCGTCATGGGTCATCGACCTCCTCGCTCGCACGCAAACATTGAAGTGGGAACTGACAGGCGAACGCCCCTGATGGGCGAACGTCCATTGCATCCGTGCATCCATGGACCCGCGGCGCATCCGTGGATCCACGGCTAGCGGGCGAACACATGGGCGCCCACCTGCATGTTAATGGGCCGGGTCCAAATCCATCCGCTCACCGGCTTGGTGGGATTCCAGAAATAGAGCGCGCCGTAGGTGGGATCCCACCCTGCCAGAGCGAGTTCCGCAGCGCGGATTGCGTCGGGAGTGGGTGGCAGCGCCCACATCTGGCCGTTGGATGCCGACTCAAAGGCGCCCGGCTCGAAAATTACGCCTGCGATGGTATTCGGGAAGCGGGGGTTGCGGGTCCGGTTCAGAACCACGGCGGCCACTGCCACTTTGCCGATGAAGGGCTCGCCGGCCGCTTCGCCCATGATCAGCTCGGCCAGCAGCCAGACGTCGTTGCTCACATAGCCGCTGGCCGCTGCGGCCTGGGCCGCAGGCGTCACCCATCCAAGGCCCAGGGCCGCGTAGGTTTCCGGCCCCACAACGCCGTCCACCGCCAGCCCGTTCAGCCATTGAAACCGGCGGACAGCCGCCCACGTGGCGGGGCCGTACCAGCCGTCCAGCGGGCCGTTGTAATACCCCCACCAGGACAGGCGCTGCTGCACCAGCCAAACGTTAGGGCCGCTCATGCCCCAATAAAGCGTGGGACGGGGGCCCTGGGCCTGGGTATACCGTTGTTCCAGAAACGGGAAGAACACCATGAGGGTGAGGCTCGCCAGCAGGAAGATGACGATGATCCTCCGGTACGGCGTGGCCACAGATTGGAGGAATGCCAAGGCGCGCCCGATCAGGCGCGGCTGCCAGCGGTCCGGCTGCCCTGTTGCAGACATAAGCCAACCACCTTTGGCTGAGAGTGACAGGTCTGGTTACAGCTTTAGTCTCAGTTGGCAGCCAGCCGCCTATGCTGTCGGCGCCGTGCTAAATTCTGGCAGGAGGTCAAGCCGTTACGGCTTCCCTTGGGGGCCTGCCTGCGTTCCGGGCTCGCCTGCGGAAGGCGCGCCGTTCCACATGCGCAGAGCCGACCACTCCGGGGGCAGGCCTGTGTCTCCCGTCACCACATGCGGCGTCAGGAAAATCACGATTTCGGACTTGCGGCTGGTGGTTTTCTGGTGCCCGAAGATCCACTCCAGCACCGGCAGTTGTCCCAGGATGGGCGGGCTGTTGTTGCCCTTCACATCCTCCTGCTGGATGAGGCCGCCGATGGCCACGGTGTCGCCGTCCTTCAGACGCAAGGTGGTGCTGGCCTCACGGGTGCGGATTTGAGGCATACCCTGGGCGGTCCAGTTGGTGATGCTGCTGACCTGGGGCTTGATCGTGGCGGTGACAAGGCCGTCGCCGGCGGCTTGGGGGGTGATCTCCAGCTGGATGCCGGCATCAATGTATTGAACCGTGGTGGTGGGGATCCCCTGCTGTACGCTGGTGACCACCACCGGAACGCGGTCTCCGATCATGATCTTGCCGGTCTGGCCGCTGACCACCGCGATGCTGGGGCGTGCCAACAGGCGGGCGGAGCCCTTTTGCTCCAAGGCGTACAGCTGTTGGGCGAAATTCAGCTTCACGGCGGTGATGGCGCCGGTGGCGTCCTGGGGCATATCCAGGCTGAACTGCCAATCTAGGCCCAGGTCCCGGCTGGCGTCTTCGGAGATCTCCTCCACGCGGACGTCGAAGAGGACCTGCGGAAGCGGCCGGTCCAGCTGGGAGATGAGGGCCTCCAGCTGTTGCAGGTCGCTGGCGGAGCCGGTGGCTACCAGAATGTTGTTGCCCTTGTCGGCCAGGATCTTGATGTCCGGGAAGGTGCTGCTGACCACGGGCTGCACTGCGTCCACGCTGGAATGCTGCAAAACAAATACCTTGCGGGATGCGGGGGCGGCGAACCCGGCTTTGAGGCGTTCCGCCGGCGCCACCAACAGCACGTTGCTGCCTAACAACTGGTAATCCAGTCCGTTGGTGCGGGTGAGGACATCCAGCACCTGGGAAAGGGGGACTCCGGCGAAATCCAGCGTGACCCGGCCGCCGACAGCGGGGTCCAGGGCCAGATTGAGCCCCACCAGGCGGGTGAGGGACTTCAGGACATCGCGCAGATCCGCATCCTTCACGTGCAAAGTGATGGGCTGATCCGGCCAGTTGGCCACGGGAACACCCAGGGTGACGGCGGGGGAAGACGCTGCGGGCGTGGCCGCGGAAGAGCCGGTGCCCGGGGAAGCAGCGGCCTGCGAGGCGGCAACCGGGGGAGGTGTTCCGGCTTCCGCTGCGGGGGAGGCGGCCTGTGCGGGTGCAGGCGCAGGCGCGGCTTCGGGTGCAGCTTCAGGCACGTCTGCCGGTGCGGCTGTGGTTGCAGGTGCAGGCGCCGCTGTGGCAGGCGCCGGGGCTGCGGGATCTGGGCCCGGCCCGGCCCAAGCCGGCGCAGATAAAGCAGATAAAGAAAGGAAAGCCAAGGCAAGGAGCAAGCACGCAAATCCCTGCCGGGCCGCCGCCTGCCGTGACGGCCGGAACCCAGTTCCCACCGGCGCCACGGCTCGCCCGTCCTTGCTGCCGGCACGGGACCTCCACCCCGGCCACCGCCCTGGTTCCTGCCTTTGGTAGCCGGGGCTGTTTCCCACTTCCCGGCCGCGTCCTGCCCTAAACAGCAGCCGACTCCCCCGCTTGCGCATCCTGTTGCCCTCCCGCTCATCCTGATCGCCCACGGGGCCGTATGCCTGTGGCGTGCGTGGCCCCTAGGCTCCCGCCCGACACGTCCGCGGCTCTTTCCAGGCCTGACTACCGCACAGCCTTGCTGCCGCACCGGGGCCGTTGCGGCGGCCGGACCCTACATCCCGGCCTCCCATGGCAGCTGGACCACGTGCGAGTCCTTGACCACCTTCACGCCCTCAGCGCCGATGCTGAGAATCTTCCAACCATCCACCACATCGCCGGTGCCGTAAACGTCGCTCTTACCGTCCGGAGCCACCAGGATCGCCACCCAGCTGTGCCCGGACGAGGCCAACCCGCGCAACCGCAACAGGCAGGCCGGGACCGGAGGAGCCTTGGGCGCCTCTGCAGCCACGGCGGAACCTGCTCCCTGCCCGCCGCCGGCCTTACCGGCTTCGCCTCCCGCCCGGCCGGCCTGCTCTGCCACGGCCGGCGGCCGGTTCTCGGCCTGGGAAGCCGCAGGGCTGCCGGCCTGCCGAGGCTGGGCGGAGCCGGCGGACTCCGTCTCAGGCTGTCCTGTAGCGGCGGGCTCAACGGGGCTTGATCCGCCGCCGGCGGAACCGGAGAGTTGCTTGGCTGGCTGCGCCGCGCCCTGTGTCCCCGCCCTGCCTGCTGAACCGCCTGCCGTGCCGCCTGGCGCAACCTGCGGCGAATAGGCCAGGCTTGGCGTCGCCGGGGCGCCTCCAGCGCCGCCTGCCAGTGACTCTCCCTGCGATGGGCCCACAGCACGGCCACGTACCCCCACCCCGGGACCCACCGGTCCCCCGGTAGAACCCTGCCCTGTGCTGCTGGCCGTCCGGGCACGGGCCGCAGAAGGTACCGCGAAAAGCCGGGCCTGCGATTCGGGCAGAACGGCCAGCGGCGGCGCGGACCCTGGCTCCGGCCCAGCGTCCACTGTTCCGGCGACGCCCATTCCCCCACCCAGCACAGCCTCGGCGTAGGATTCCTCGGCCGTGGCCCGGGCCGCCCGGGAGCGGATCGCGTCATCCAGAGCGGCTGACCGGGCCGGTTCAAACCGCACCCGGGCGTCATACTGCCGGCGAAACTCGCTGTAGGCAGCGCTCACAAGGGTGGACAGCAACAGCGCACCAAAAATGACAAAAACCGCCGCCCTTTTGATCGCGTGTACCGCCAAGGGATTACTGAAGTTCGTGACTGCTCACCCCGGATCCGCCCGCCTCACCGGACCAAACTTTCTATCCTAAGCAGACAATTCCTCCCAAATCTTGGGAAAACATCGAATCCCCGCGAGATCAGGGCTGGAGACCCCTGGTGGCCCCGTAGACCAGCAGCCGCAGGTCCAGCTGCACATCCACCCATCCCGGGTGCCCTCCTGTGCCGGCCGGCAAGCCTGCGCCCTCACGGCCTTCCACCGCGCCGGAGCTGCCGCCGACGCCCGGGCTGCCGGCCCCCGGGCTACCGGTTTCCGGGCTACCGGTTTCCGGGCCGCCGCCTGCGCCCGCACCTCCGCCTGGGGTCGCTTCGTCCAGAGCTTTCACAGAGAGCTTGTCCCAGCTGACCGGCTGGCCGCTGCGCGCCAGCGCCAACAGCATGCTCAGGACCGCAGGCCAGGTTCCCTGCAGTTCAAGGGTCACGGGCATTGCCGAATACTCCGGAGGCAGCGGCGCACCGGTCCGGCCAGGCCCGGAGGCCGCACCTTTGGCGGCTGTGCCGGTGGCTGTGCCGACAGCTGTGCCTGCAGCTGTGCCCGCACCGGTCTCGCCGCTATGGCCGGGCCCCGCGCCGAAAAGCCCCGCCGCTGAGGGCCACGCCGCAGCAGCCGCCATGTTGCCGGGCGCAGGCTTCATCGCCCGCACCACCACGCCGTGGCTGTCAGCCAGCGCACCCACCGTTGCCACAAACTCGGGCAGGATGTTCCCCAGGGCCAGCCTGTGGCGTTCGGCGGTCACTGCGTCGTATACCCCCAGCACCTGCCCGCTCTTGCGCTCCAATGCCTGCAGGGTCTTCAGATACAGATTCTGCTCCTGTCGCAGGGTCAGCAGGCGGGTCCAGTGCTGGGAGTACTGCGTCCACGCTGGCTGCACGGCTAGGAGATACAGGCCTGCAGCCAGAACGACCAACAGACCTGCTCTCACCACACCATGCAAAGCTGGTGGCCGCAGGAAAGACGGCGTCCTTGCTGGCTTCACCTGAAGCGGCATGACCTGCGGCGATGTCATCACGGATGTTGTCCCCCTCGCACGAGCACGAAGTCCACAACCTGTTCCGAAGCCAGATGGCGCCGCGCGGAACCGGCCCCGGCGGCCCCGCCCGCCGGAGACTGGCTATCTGGCTGGCTTGCTGTATCCGCGGCGGACGGCATGCAGCTTTCCAGGCGGGCATCCTGCCAAAAGCCGGAAAGCTGCAGGCGGTTCATGGTCAGGCCCAGCGCCTGCCATCCCAACGCCGAGCCTTCCAGCCGCACCTGCCCGTCAGAAATCTCCAACGAACGCACCCACACACCATCCGGGAGGAGGCGCTGCAGCTCCTGGGTGATGGAGAGCAGCGATTCTTTGGGCCCAGGGGCGGCCCAGCTGGCGGTGGCGCTCTGCTCGCTCTGCAGAGCCTTGAGGCGGGCATCCAACCGGTGCAGCTTGTTGGTGGCTACGGCCAGATCCTCGCTCCACGCCGGCGTGGCCTGCAGGGCAGGCTGCAGGGAGGCGCTCTGCACGGAAAGGAAAAGCCGCACTGCCACCGCCGCGGCCACCAGCACCAGAGCGACGATCAAGGCCCAGGTCAGGTCCTTCACGGTCCGGGCGCCGGCGCGATAGGAAGAAGGGATCAGGTTCACTCCCGGCGTCTCGGACGGGTCTGCGTATAGGGATGCTTCCTGAAACGGCACCCATCCCTCCGGCGCGCCGCCGGTTGCAGGGGCGGCCGTCCCGGGCGCTGCGGCAACGCCGGAAGCTGGGGCCAAAGCAGCCACGGTAGAGGCCGCGGCCTCCGAAGGACCCTTCGAGCCGCCCCGTTCCGTGTTGGCTTGCCGCCGGCGCACGCCGGGTATCCACTTGGTCAGCTTCATGTCCAATCACCGCCCAAAGCCGCCACGCCGGTCTATGCGCCAGAATTTCCCGCCCCTGGCTGCCCGTGGCCGGCGTAGCTGGGCGCCACGCCGCCCCCGGCTGCAACCGCCGTACCGTCCGGGACGGATGCCCCGGGCGCGGCTGCCCCGCTGGCGGTTTCGGGAGCGTCAGCGGGTACCCACAGAGCCAGCCCCGCGGCCCCGGCTGCATTCACCGGGAACAGGGGGCTCGAGTACACTTGCGTGGGAATGCCCGTCTCGCGGGCCAGGTACGAATCCAGGCCCGGCATCAGCGCCCCGCCACCGAACAAGAGCATGAGATCCACCTCTGTCCACCGGTATTGGGCGCGGTAGTAGTTGATGGAGCGCCGGAGTTCGGCCACCAGATCCTCCAGCAGCGGCGCGGCGGCATGAAGAAGCTCGTGACGGTCGGGAGGATCCATCTTCAACGCCTCGGCTCTGGCCACATCCACGTTCAGGGAACGGGCAATCTGCGCGGTCAGGGCTGCTCCTCCCTGGGGCAGATGCCTGTACACGCTGAGCCAGCCATGACGATAGATGCTGACGGCGGTCCCACTGGCCCCCAGGTCCACCAGGCAGACATTGCGCTGGCGGAGGTAAGAGGCGGGGTTGGATGCAGGGCCGTAGGCCGCGGGCATGCCCCGGTCCAGGCGGCTGCCTTCCTGCGAAGCGGCAGCCGGCGGGGCGTCTAGTGCGATCCCAATCCCTGTTCGTTCGGCGTGGCGCGCGCCAGCAGCGTCCGGTGCGCTGGCTCCTTCCCGTCCGTTCGCTGCATCCGGAGCATTCACTACCTCCGGTGTGCCCAAAGGCATGGCCGGATGCAGCCGTAAACCCGTGTCAAACCGGCTGTTCAGGGCCAACCGTGCATGGGCCAGGGGCAGGATATCGATGGCCACAGGATCCAGGCCCGCGTCCAGCGCCACTTCCAAAAGGGCGTCCACGACCTGGCGAGGCACCGCCACGGCGACCAATTGCCAGCCCCCGGCGCTGGATGCGGCCTGAGGGGGCGCGCCCGGAGCTGCAGACCCCGCCGAAAGCCCAACGGACAAGGCGTCTTCATCCGCTTCTTGGGATCCCGGAGGCGGGGCCTCGCCCAGGACAGGCGCGGGCGGCGATGATCCCTTCGCCCGGGCCGGGCTGGTCGGCCGCGCCCGCCCGCCGGCCGCCGATGGTCAGCCCTACCT
>JADBKO010000058.1 GCA_014896355.1 Bacillota bacterium | reverse complement strand
AGCTGCCGGGATTTGGCTGCAGGCGGGAGAGGAGACGGGGAGGGAATGGCCCCGTCATGCCGAATTCCCTTTACCTAGGCAATGAAACCGGTTGCACACCGGCGGAGGAGACCAGTGATGGTGGAGAAACCACTCCTTCTGGATGCGGTCCTGGGAAACTCGCGCCTGCTGGCTACAGTGGATGCCGTGGGCGAATTGGTCCACATTTTCTGGCCCCGCATCGACTATGCCCAGCAGCTGCAGCGCACCATGGCAGGGCTTTTTCTTCCCGGCAGCGGCCGGCCTCCACTCTGGCTGGCGGAAGGGCCGTGGGAACGGGGTTCCGCCTACGAGGGCCACACCGCCATCCTGAAAACCTGGGCACGCAGGCCGGACTGCCCCGTTCACGTGGAAGCCTGGCATTTCATCCCGCCAGCCAGGGACCTGGTGGTCCGCCATTACCGGCTGGTCAACTGCTCTGCCCAGCCGCAGCCGGTACGGTTTCTGTATTACCTGGCCCTGGACCTGGAGGAAAGCCCCCTTTATAACACCACCTACGCCGTGCCGGAGCAGGGCGTGCTGATCAGTTATCGCCGCCACACTGCGGCGGTGCTGGGCAGCGAATGGGGGTACGATCGCTTCACCTGCGGCCGGCGTGAATGGGGGGATCGGTCCTTGGCCGACGCAGCCGACGGCGATCTGGACGGCCATGTCATCGAGATGGGGGCGACCGACGCAGCGGCACTGTGGGATCTGGGAACCCTGGCGGCGGGCGCCAGCGCGGAGCTAACCATCTATTTATCCTTCGCCACCGAGCGTGCCACGGCCTTGGCGCAATGGCAGCAGGCGCGGTCCACCGGGTGGGAGGCGTTGCGCGACGAGACGGCGGCGTATTGGGAGGACTGGCTGCGTCCGGCCCTGGAGCGGGTGTCGGCTTTGACTGCGTCTGCCCGCTCGAGCCGCCCGCTCCGCCCGAGCCGCTCAAGCTGCCTGAACCGCTCAAGCTGCCCGCTCCGCTCGACCCGCTCGGGCCAGATTGCCCAGGCGTTGGAGGCGGCACCGACGCGCAAGGTGTTCATCCGCTCCCTCATCACCATGAAGCTCATGAGCGACGAGCGCGAGGGTGGCATTATTGCGGCTCCCGAATTCGATCCCGAGCGGCGCACCTCAGGCGGGTACGGCTACTGCTGGGGTCGCGATGCTGCATATGTGACCACCGCCCTGGACGAGGCCGGCTTCACGCGCGAGGCGGCGGCCTTCTATGACTGGGCGGTGCGCGCCCAGGAGCCGGATGGGTCCTGGCTTCACCGCTACTGGGTGGATGGGTCGCCGGCGCCCTCTTGGGGGCTGATCCAGATTGACGAGACCGGCAGCATTCTGTTCGGCATGGGCCACCATTGGCGCCTGACGGGCGACCGGGCGTTTTTGCGCCGCGTGTGGCCGGCCGTCCGCAAA
The DNA here is from genome assembly GCA_014896355.1 of Bacillota bacterium. Lineage (GTDB taxonomy): Bacteria > Bacillota > UBA5301 > Bu52 > Bu52 > Bu52. The sequence continues at coordinate 19,070 of JADBKO010000058.1, read as the reverse complement.
GCCGCCGCCTTTTTGGTGGATTTCACCGACCCGGAGACCGGCCTGCCCCGCCCCAGCGTGGATCTGTGGGAGGAGCGCATCGGAGAACTGAGCTACTCATCGGCAGCGGTGGTCGGCGGTCTGCGGGCGGCTGCCGATTTAGCCGCGGCCATGGGCGGGGAGGACCCGCAGGCCGCGGAGCTGGCCAGCCGTTGGCGGGCCCGCGCCCATGCCATGCGGGAAGCCATCTTCACCCACCTCTACAGCGCCGAGAAGGGCCGGTTTTTGCGGGCCACCCGCAATCTGGTCTCCGAGGAAGGCTATCGCTGGGCGCAAAGCCAATCTCTGGCGGCGCGGGCGGAGATTCTGCCGCTGGGGTACCGGCGCTTTGCCGTGATGGAAGACAGCGCTGTAGACGCCAGTCTGCTGGGGCTGGCGGTGCCCTTTGGGGTGGTGGATCCCGGCGATCCCCGCATGGTCGCCACGGCCGCTGCCATCCGGCAGAGGCTCTGGAAGGAGCCGGTGGGCGGTTTGGGGCGCTATGAGGGGGATGCCTACCGGGGAGGCAATCCATGGGTGCTTTGCACGCTGTGGCTGGGGCAGTACGCCCTGGCGCGAGGGGATGCGGAGCAGGCGGTGGAGCTGCTGCAGTGGGCTGCCGGGCGGGCCAACCATCTGGGGCTTTTGCCGGAGCAGGCGGAGCGCAGCACCGGCCAGCCGGCGTGGGTGGTGCCCTTGACCTGGTCGGCGGCCATGTATGTGGGCCTTTATTTGGAGCTGCTGCGGAGCGCGGCGGCGGACAGTTGGGGAGCCGAAGTGGAGGGAGAGGTGGCCGCTGGCCACCACCCCGATCTGAACCCCACAGGCAGGAACCTGATTGAGGGGGATTCGGTGGAGGAGGATTCAGTGGCCGCCAAGGAGACCGATGCGCACCCGCAACGCCAGAAGAGAGCGGCCACCGCGGGGGGACGGTGACGCCCGCCTCCCCCTGGCCTCCGCAATTTGTTACCTGGTAACAATTCTTGCTCCATCCTCCACTAATCCAGGAGGAAAATCCCAGTCTGCGTAGAATCGACTTAGCGTGATCGAGGCGTACCCTGCGAATCGCGCGCCCGGTGACAGCAGAAACCTTGCCGCGGGCTTGTCTTCTGCCGGGCAGGCAGAAAGGGGGGCTGCACGGGATCTGCCTGAGGAAGACAAGCAGGACAAGGGCAGAACCCGGGACAGCAGATGCGGCTTCTGGCAAGGAAACTCGGCCACTTGCCGGGAGCATCCGTTTGGGTGGCCTCGCGCGGGGATTACCCGGTACAGTCATTGGGTCAACCCACAAGTTTTGGCAAGGAGGATTGGGAAAAGAATGAAAAAGGCTATCGTTTTGGCGGCTCTGATCGTCCTGGCGTTTTCCGCCACCTCGTTCGCCGCCGCCAGCCTGACGGGCAGCGTCAGCACCTCGTTCACCCTCCGGCAGGATGCGGGCATGGGGCAGGTCGGCAACTGGCAGCCCATTCAGAGCCTTCCGAGTCTGACGCTGAACCTGAACGCCAGCCAGGACAAGGTGTACGACTTCGTGGGCGCGTTGGCTCTAAGCGCCAACACGGACACTACCGCGGCGTGGTATTTCTACAATGCCAAGCTGAATCTGTATGGCGATTACTTCACGTACACCTTCCTGGGCAGCACCGACGGCACCGTTTTGGACAGCGTTGCCACTCCTGTTGGCTTCCTGGCCACCACCGATGCTAGCGCGTCGGAGGTTTTGCAGTTGCGCATGACCAGCCAGGACGCCTTTAAGAACTTGACCAACCTCAACCTGACCCAGAACCTGGAAACGGCTGGAGACGGTACTCAGGCAGCGACCACCTTCGTCAGCACCACGTTCGGCCCTGCGACCGTGGGCGGCGCCGCGAAGGTTCCGTTCTACGCCGACAAGGCCGTGGGCTCTGACACCGCGGTGGACGGCTATGTCACCGTCGCGGCGGGCCCGGCCACTATCACGGGCGAGGCTAAGACGGTCTTGAACCAGACCACTTCCGTCCAGCCCAGCTACGGTGTGAAGGCATCCCTCAATGTTCCTGGCATTGAGGGTCTATCCCTGAACGGTAACTACGAGTCGACTGCCGGTGTGCAGACCGCCGGCGCCGGAGCAAGCCTGACCCTCAAGGGCGACCCGGATGACTCCACCGATGTCACCGCGGTGAAGACCTGGGCAGTCACGGCCTCCGGTTCCTACAGCTCGGCGGCCCTGGCGGGCACGAGCTCCAACAAGAACCCGGGCATCAGTGCCTCTGTGGCGGCTGCAGCGGCTGTTCCGGGCGTCCCCGGCGTGGCGGTGTACGGCTCGGCTGCCTATACGGCTGACCAGGATGGCCAGGGCGGTGCGCCCGACCTTGACGTCACCGAGCCCGTGACCGGCAACGATGTATGGTTTGCGACCAACTATTCGGCTCTGACCACCCTCACGGGCAAAGTATACGCGAAACTGAACGACAAATGGTCGGCCACCGGCACCATCACCAGCTACACCGGCAAGGCTCTCGACAAGGACTACAAGGTTCCCGCCAATCCCGACTTCAGCGCCCTGACGGTGGTCGGCTCGTTGAAGTACGCCTTGTCCAGCAGCGCGTCCTTGACCTGGTCTTTGGGCCAGGGCACCTTCAGCGGCACGGGTCTGTATAGCGATGCGAACGCGAAGGCCAATACCGGGCTGATCGCGAAGATGGCCGCTTCGGTGAGCTTCTGAGCGAGTACCAAGAAGCGGGCCAGGGCTGCCACAGCCGGCAGCCCGAGCACAGGCAACTCCCGGGGAGCTTTCCCCGGGAGTTGCTGTATTGAACGGGTGCAGCCGTTTCTGGTGCGCCTGTGCGATGGGATGGCCTTGCCGTGTCTTGCCCCACCGGCATGCTCCGGTATGCTATAATGGAGTTCGGCGCGAAAATCCTGCGCTGCGGGGTCCAGGGCGCTGTGGAGCTTGCCGCGGAGAGTCCGGCCCTTGCTGCTTGGGGAGGCGGGTTTACGTGCGCATCGTCCGGTACCAGCAGGGAGAGCGGACCGGTTGGGGGCTTGTCCAGCTGGGGTCTCCCGCCCCGGCTGCCTGGAATACCTGGCAGACCGAGGGCATGATCGACGTCTGCAGCGGGGATCCCTGGGTTGGACTGAGGCCCACAGGCGAAACAGTTCCTGTCGGGCAGGTCCGCCTGCTGGCGCCCTGCCAGCCCAGCAAGATTGTGGCCGTGGGATTGAATTACGCGGACCACGCCCGCGAGATGGGAGACGACCTGCCGGCTGTACCCATGCTGTTCCTCAAGCCCTCCACCGCGGTGATCGGGCCCGAGGAGCCCATCCTTTATCCGGCCATGTCCAGCCAGGTGGACTATGAGGCGGAGTTGGCCGTGGTCATCAAAGACCGCATCCGCTGCGTGGAGCCGGCGGCGGTCCGCAGCCACATCCTGGGCTACACCTGCCTGAACGACGTGACTGCCCGCGACCTGCAGCGCGCCGACGGGCAGTGGACCCGGGCCAAATCCTTTGACACTTTTGCTCCCATCGGCCCGTGCATCACCGACGAGGTGGATCCCGACCATGCCGATGTGGCATTGTATTTGAACGGCAGGCTGCGCCAGCAGTCCAACACCCATCACTTCATCTTCAATGTGGATAAGCTGGTGAGCTTCATCAGCCAGGTCATGACCCTGCTGCCCGGTGACGTGGTGACCACGGGCACTCCCTCCGGCGTGGGCCCCATGCAGCCCGGAGATGTGGTGGAAGTGGTGGTGGAAGGCGTGGGGCGTCTGCGCAACCGCGTGGAGCGGGCTGGCTGACCGGCCTGGCGGGAATCGCCATTGAAACCGGCGCAGGAATGGGGTGACCGGCGCAGATGGATCTTCCGGACATCCGGAGTTTTGGCCCCTGGGAAATCGCCGATCTTGTCATTTTGGCGTTGGTCCTCTGGCGCGTTTATCTGTACTTCCGCCGCTTCCGGGCTCTTTCCCTGGTCAAGGGGCTGCTGGTCGTCTTCGTGGCCACCGCAGTGGCGCGGCTGCTGCACCTGCAGATTATTGGCTGGCTGCTGGACAGGCTGACCACGGGCATCCTGGTGGCCCTGCCGATCATCTTTTATCCGGAGTTGCGCCGGGTCCTGGAGGAGCTGGGGAGCGGCCAGAGCTTTCTGGGGCTGCGGCGGGGCATGCCGGCCATGGCGCGTTCGGCCGATACGGACGCCGCAACGGCCCAGGCCATCGAAGCCGTAGTGGCGGCTGTGGCGGAGCTGTCCCAGAAGCGCGTGGGTGCATTGATCGCCTTTGAAGGCGCCACCGGCCTGCAGGACTACACCACCGCCGGTACGGCCCTGGACGCCTTGCCCAGCCGTGAGCTGCTGCTCAATCTGTTCATGCCTGGCTCGCCCCTGCATGACGGGGCGGTGATGATCCGGGAAGGCCGGATCGTGGCCGCCCGTTGTGTGTTGCCATTGGCGGAACCTCGCCCGGCCCTGGAAGGGCTTGGCACGCGGCACCGGGCGGCTGTGGGGCTGGCCGAGGCCACCGACGCCGCAGTGGTGGCGGTTTCGGAGGAAACGGGCATCGTCTCGCTGGCGCATGGCGAGGACCTGATTCGCCCGCTACGGCCTGGCGAGCTGCGCAGCCGCCTGCGGAGCCTGCTGCTCTCTGCGGGGACAGGCCGTGGCTGGTGGCCGTTCGGCAGGGCACAAAGCCGGGCTCAGGGGGCCGCAGCCGGCGGAGCAGGGGATCACCCGTACGCGCGGCAGCGTGGAGCGCAGGCCGGGCGGGACCTCCATTGCCAGTGATCATTGGGGCCAGGCACCGGCGGGTTCGCACCTGGATACATTGAAGAGGGCCGTCGTGGCGCCTTGGAAGACGGAGGAGGCTGCAATTTTGAGCCGCTTATTTGGAACAGATGGAGTCCGCGGGGTGGCCAACCGGGAACTCACGCCGGAGTTGGCCCTCCATTTGGCGCGGGCTGCTTCAGCAGTGCTCATTCGCGAGCATCAGCAGGCCCGTGGTGCAGCCCAGGGCGGGGTGCAAAGCGCCGCCCCGGGCAACGGCCGGGCCCGGGTGCTCATCGGGCGCGACACGCGGCTTTCCGGGCCCATGCTGGAATCCGCCATGGCTGCAGGGTTTGCCTCCATGGGTGTGGATGTGCTGTTAGCCGGCATTATTCCGACGCCTGCCATCGCCCACCTCACCCGGGAGTACGGGGCAGATGCGGGCGTGGTCATCTCGGCTTCGCACAACCCGGTGGCGGATAACGGCATCAAGTTCTTTTCCCGCGACGGCTTCAAGCTGCCCGACGCGCTGGAGGACGAAATCGAAAGCCTCCTGCCCGGCATAGGCAAGCCCGCCGGACAGCCGGACGGCCTGCCCCGGCCGGCCGGGGCCGACGTGGGGCGCACCATACCCTTGGAGGACGCGGCGGAGCGGTATATCCGTTTCCTGGTCTCCGTAGCCCAGGCGCCACAGCCGCCTTTCCGCGGCTGGCGGATCGTCATCGACGCAGGGTTCGGCGCCGCCTATCAAGTGGCTCCGGAGGTGTTCCGCCGCCTGGGTGCGGAAGTGATCGCCTTGAACGCCGAACCCGACGGCGCCCGCATCAATGTGGGCTGCGGGTCCACGCATCCGGAGATGCTCCAGGAAGCGGTGCGCAAGCACCGGGCCAGCCTGGGTCTGGCCCATGACGGCGATGCGGACCGCCTCATCGCTGTAGACGAGAACGGCGAACAGGTGGATGGGGATGCCATCATGGCAATCTGCGCCCGCCACATGCTGGAGCAGGGGTGCCTGGCGGGCGGCAAGATCGCCGTCACCCTGTACAGCAATCTGGGCCTGCGGGACTGCCTGCGCGAGGCCGGTGGCGACGTGGTGGTCACCAAGGCCGGCGACCGCTACGTCCTGGAAGCCATGCTCAAGGAGGGCCTGGTGCTGGGTGGCGAGCAGTCTGGCCACATCATCTTCCTGCGCCACAACACCACGGGCGACGGCGTCCTAACCGCCGTGAAGCTGCTTCAGGTTCTGCAGGCCAAGGGCCTGAGCCTGGCCGAGGCTGCGAAGGTCATGCGGCGCTATCCGCAAATCATGGTAAACGTGCGGGCGCGGCGCAAAGATGAAGTCTCCACCCATCCGGCGGTGCAGACGGCCCTGGCCCAGGCGGAGGCTTTGCTGCAGGGCCGCGGCCGCGTGGTGGTGCGCCCGTCCGGAACGGAGCCTCTGGTCCGGATCATGGGCGAGGGGCCTGAGGAAGAGGTGGTCCGCCAGGCGGTCATGCACCTGGCGCAGGTGGTGGAGCGTGAGCTGGGGGCCCGCGCCCGCCGCATCACCTCCCCGAGTTCGCCACCACGCGGGCCAGCCGCGGCGGCCCGCGCCTCGGCGCCCTCCCGTCCTCGGCCCATCACCTGCACCACGGCTCCGGTGCCGCTGGGGCGGAGGACCAGCCGGCCGCGGCCGCCCAGCCTCCGCTCCACTCGGCCCGCGCCTCGGCGACCCGCGGGTTCGTCTCGAGGCCCTCCCGCGCCGGCGCCGGCAGGGGTACCTGGATCCTGCGCCCCCGGATTTCGCACCGGGGACGCCCAGCCTTCGCCCAGGCTGCCGCAGCAGAAGGAGTGGGTTTTTTCATATGTGTGGCATCGTCGGATACGTGGGCCCGCGGCAAGCCGCCCCGGTGTTGATGGGCGGATTGCGGCGCCTGGAATACCGTGGTTATGATTCTGCCGGTGTCGTGATCGACAAGAACAACGCCGATCTAGCCGTGGTCAAAACCGCCGGCCGCCTGGACCGCCTGGCCGCGGCTCTGGAGCTGGAGCCCCTGCCCGGCAACACCGGCATTGGACACACGCGCTGGGCCACCCACGGGCGTCCCAATGACGTCAACGCCCATCCCCACACAGATTGCCAGGGCAAGATCGCCGTGGTCCACAACGGAATCATCGAGAACTACCAGGAACTGCGGGAGCGCCTGGAGGCCGAGGGGCATTCGTTCCGCTCCGAGACCGATACGGAAGTGATCCCGCACCTGATCGAGGACTACTACGAGGGCGACCTGGCCGCCGCCGTGCGCCGCGCCCTGCAGGATGTGCGCGGCTCGTACGCCGTGGCCGTCATGCACGAAAACCATCCCGGCACCATCGTGGCTGCCCGCCAGGACAGCCCGCTCATCATCGGCCTGGGGCAGGGGGAGAACCTTTTGGCTTCCGATATCCCGGCCGTGCTGGATTACACCCGGGACGTGCTGGTGATGGACGACGGCGACGTGGCGGTGCTGCAGGCGGGGGCCGTGTCCCTGACGGATTTGGACGGGCATCCGCGGTCCCGGGAGCCCATGCACGTGCAGTGGGATGCGGCCATGGCCGAGAAGGCGGGCTACCCGCATTTCATGTTGAAGGAAATCCACGAGCAGCCGCGGGCCATCCGGGACACCCTGACGGGGCGCCTCGCCAGCATCCCCGTGCAGGTGGCCCAGGGCGCAACCAACGGTCACCAGCGGCTGGTGCGGCTGGAAGGCGTGCACATGGGCGCCGGGGAGCTGGCGGACGTGCACAGCGTCCAGGTGATCGCCTGTGGCACCGCAGCCCATGCCGGCTGGGTGGGCAAGCATGTCATCGAGCAGCTGGCGCGCATCCCCGTGCAGGTGGAGGTGGCCTCGGAGTTCCGTTACCGCGACCCCATGGTGGATGAGCATACCCTGGGAGTGGTCATCAGCCAGTCCGGTGAGACTGCCGATACCCTGGCGGGCCTGCGCGAGGCACGCCGGCGCGGCAGCCGGATTCTGGCCATCACCAATGTGGTGGGCAGTTCCGTGGCCCGCGAGGCGGATGACCTCATCTACACCTGGGCGGGCCCGGAAATCGCCGTGGCTTCCACGAAGGCGTACGTGACGCAGCTGGTGACCCTGGACCTTTTGGCCCTCTGGATGGCGGAGCGGCTGGGGCGCCTGGAGCCTGCCCAGGGGCTGGCGGTAGCCAAGGCCATCCGGGAGCTGCCACGCGCCGTGGAGCAGGCGCTGGCTCTGGAACCGCAGGTGCAAGCCTTGGCCCAGCAGATCCGCCACAAGGAGCACATCTTCTTCCTGGGCCGCGGCCTGGACCACGCCCTGGCCATGGAAGGCGCCCTGAAGCTGAAGGAGATCTCCTACATCCACGCCGAGGCCTATGCCGCCGGCGAGCTGAAGCACGGCACCCTGGCCCTCGTCGAGGAGGGGACGCCGGTGGTGGCCCTGGTGACCCAGCCGCGGCTGGCCGAGAAGATGGTCAGCAACATCCGTGAGGTGAAGGCCCGCGGCGCCTATGTCATCGTGGTGGCGCCGGAATCCCAGGAACTGGCCGGGCAGGAGGCCGACGCGTTCCTGCCCATCCCGGAAACCCTGGACCTGGTGGCGCCGGCCGTGGCAGTGGTGCCGCTGCAGCTTTTGGCCTACTACGCTGCGGTGGCGCGGGGATGCGACGTGGATAAGCCGCGCAATCTGGCCAAGTCGGTGACGGTGGAGTAACAGGAGTACAGCACAGGAGCAAGCGGCCAAAAAGCCGGGCAGAGAAGGCTGCCCGGCTTTCCCTTTATCCCCGCCTGCCAGGAGGATGCCAGGAGGAATTCGGAAGGAAGATCTTGTATTCCTAGGCCAAGGAAGGCGGCCGCAAGGAAGCTGCCGCCGGCACCATACGGAGGTTCGAAGCGAGCATGGAGGCCAGGGAGGCGAAGGCCCGCGCCTGCAGGATCCCCTGGGCAGGGCAGGATTCTGCAGGATCACCGGTGCCTGCGGCGGCGTGGGATTTCGAAACTTTTGCCCAACACGTCTATGCGAAGAGTGGTATTGATCTGCGCGCCTACAAACGCCAGCAGATGCAGCGGCGCATCAATTCGCTCATGCAGTCGCTGGGGATTGAGGACTACCGGATCTATTTCGAATTGCTGGACAAGGACCGGGGGCGCTACGAAGAGTTTTTGCGCCGGCTCACCATCAACGTCACCGAGTTCTTCCGCAACCCGGAGCGCTACGACGACCTGCGGGAGAAGATCCTGCCCGAGCTCGCCCGCAATGCCGCCCGCCGCGGGGAGCCGCTGAAGATCTGGAGCGCCGGGTGCGCCGACGGGGCGGAGCCGTACTCGGTGGCCATGATCCTGGCGGAGATGGGCCTGCTGCGCCAGGCGCGGATCCTCGCCACGGACGTGGATGTTCAGGTACTGGAGCGGGCCAGAGCTGGTGTGTTCGTGGAATTCGAGATGAAAAACATCAGCTCCCAGCGGATGCAGCGGTTTTTCGTCTCCGGCGGGCAGGGGCGGTTTCAGGTGGTGGAGGACCTGCGGCGGGCGGTGGAATTCCGCCGCCACGACCTCTTGCAGGACCCGTACGAAAGTGGATTTGACCTCATTCTCTGCCGCAACGTCGTGATATACTTTACAGAGGATGCCAAGCATTCTCTGTATCGCCGGCTGGTAGGGGCTCTGGCGGAACAGGGGATCCTGTTCGTCGGGGGAACGGAGCCCATCCTGCGCTACCGGGAATACGGGTTGGATCTGGTGGGACAAGGGTTCTACCGGCGGGCCAGCCGCGTGCCCAGCGATGCTCAGGGCCGCCGCCACTGGGTGTGAGCGGCTGCGGGAGAGTGTAAGTGGCCGCGGTGCGGGGCGCTGCGAGGGGCTTGGCCTATTCCGGAGCGGGGGGGCAACCGTGAAGGTCGTAGGCTTGGGGATCGACATCGTGGAGATTGCGCGCATCCGGCAAGTGGCGAACCGCCACAAGCGAAAACTGGCGCGCGTTTTTCAGGAGCCGGAGATCGATTATTGCTGGCAGGCGCAGAATATCCGTGAGCGCATGTCGCGCCTGGCAGGGCGTTTTGCCGCCAAAGAGGCCGTTATCAAGGCATTGGGCGGCACAGCTGGCGAGTTCACCTGGCTGGATGTCATGATTTTACCGGCCCCCTCCGGCGCACCGGAGGTCCAGCTCACGGACAGGGGCCGGGAAGCGGCGCAACGCCGGGGCGTGGACCGGATCCTTCTCAGCATCTCCCACGCGCGGCGCTACGCGGTGGCCCAGGCTTTGGCCGTGGCACTTTCCGAAGATGAGGTTTAGGGACGAGGTGGAGCCGGTTGAGAGTGGCCTTTCCTGCCCAGATGCGGCGCTTGGATAAACTGGCCATGGAGGTTTACGGAATTCCGGGGGCCCTGCTCATGGAGGCTGCAGGCAAGGCCGTGGCGGAGCAGGCGCTCCAGATGGTTCCCCCGGGAAGCCGGGTGGCCGTGCTGGCAGGGGGCGGGAACAACGGCGGCGACGGCCTGGTGGCCGCCCGGTATCTGGCAGGAAGCGGGCCCTGCTGCCAAGTGGAAGTGTTTCTTTTTTGTCTGCCGGAGCACCTGCCTGCCGATGCGCACAGAAACTACCAGATCCTGCAGCATGTTGCGGAGGCCCGGGCGCAGAGGGCGCCGCGGCTTCAGGGCCAGGCGGGGGGCCTGCAGGGGGCCGGCGGGAGCGTGCGGATTATGCTGGTGCCGGACGCGGCAGGCACGGCCGCGGCCGGGGTTGGGGCCGGCGGGGCCGGAGTGCCGGACGGGGACTGGCTGGAGCGCGTGGCCCGGGCTGCCGAAGGCGCCGACCTGGTGATCGATGCGGTGTTCGGAACCGGGTTTCACGGGGAACTGCCGGCTTTTTATGCGGCGCTCTTTGACCGGATCAATGGGGCGCGCCGCAGTGCCGGGGCCCCCAAGGTGCTGGCCGTGGACATCCCCAGCGGCATTGACGGTGCCACGGGCCAGGGCAGGCGGGCCTTGTGGGCAGATTGCACCGTGACCTTCGGCTGTGCCAAGGTGGGGCTGCTGATCCACCCCGGCGCCGAGGCCGCAGGCCACGTGGTGGTGGCGGATATCGGCCTGCCGGAGTCGGGCGGTACGGGCTCGCCGTCCGCCGGTGCTGGTTCGCAGTTGGGCGGCGCCGGGTCGGCGCCCGGCGGCGTCCCCAACCCCGAGGCGGGCGGAGCCAGTCAGGAAGCAGGGGGTTCCAATCCCCAGGCAGGCGGCGCAGACGGCTGGGCAGAGTGGGTGGATGCGGAGCTGGTGCGCCCCTGGATCCCACAACGCCCCCCCGCGGCCCACAAGGGTACGTTTGGCCATCTTCTGGTGGTGGGCGGCTCGCCACGATTGGCGGGGGCTGTGGCCACCGCCTCCTGGGCGGCGGTTCAGGCCGGGACGGGTTTGGTCACGGCAGCCTTGCCTGCGGGCTTGGAAAGCGCCGTGTGGAGCCGGGGGCCGGAGGTCATGGCCTGGGGCCTGCCGGAGTCCAGCTACAGCGCGGGTTCGCCGGAGTCCCCAGATTCTGGGCGCCACGCCGGGACCCTGGGTCCGGCTGCCTGGGAGCAGATTGCGCCGGAGGTCCAACAGGGCCGCTTTCAGGCCTTGGCTGTGGGGCCCGGCCTGGGGACGGCGGCAGAGACCGCTTCGTTTCTGGCGCTCCTTTTGGAGCAGGCAGCCTCCCGGCCGGAGATCCGGGCCGTGCTGGACGCTGATGCCCTCAATCTGCTGGCCCGGGATCCGCGGCGATTCCAGCCTCTGCTTGCTGCCTGGGGCTGGCGGCGCTTGATTTTGACTCCCCACCCGGGCGAAGCCGCCCGGCTGCTGGGGTCCACCGTGGCGGCCATAGAGGCAGACCGTCCGGCGGCAGCGCTGAGTCTGGCTCAGCGCTGGCAAGCCGTGGTGGTTCTCAAAGGGGCCCGGACTTTGATCGCCAGCCCGGCGGGGGACCTCTTCATCAATTCCACCGGCAATCCGGGCATGGCCAGCGGAGGCATGGGCGACGCTCTCACGGGCATGGTCGGAGCTTTCCTGGCCCAGCGCGTGCCCGCGGTGCAGGCAGCGGTTCTGGCGGTGTTCTTGCACGGGCTGGCCGGGGATCTGGCCGCAGGCCTGGAGCCTGCCTCCGGGTCGGTCCCAGGACCCGGGCCTGCGGGCACCCAGCCGCGGTTCGCAGGCGGCTCTCCGCAATTTCCGCAGTTCCAGCAACGGCCGCGTGCTCCCCGGCCTGTATCTGCCACCCGGCTGCTGGACTGTCTGCCGGCAGCCCTGGAGCAGCTGCTTTCGTCCGGCAATTCATCACCCCACCGGGCGTGAGAGCCGGCGGGATCAGGGTGGTGCCTTGAGTGGCCCTTTTTCGCGAGGTTGTGCTCCCCAACCACTTGCGCCCCGCCTGGGTGGAGGTGGATCTGGACGCCATCCAGCACAATGTGGCGGCCATCGCCCGGCATCTGAGGGGGCGGGGGCGCGGCGGCCGCGACCCGGAGATCATGGCGGTGGTGAAAGCCAACGCCTACGGCCACGGGGCGGTTCCGGTGGCCCTGGCCTGCCTGGCTGCCGGTGCCACACGCCTGGCCGTGGCCACAGTGGAGGAGGCCATCGCCCTGCGCCGCGCCGGGATCGCAGCCCCCATCCATATCCTGGGCACGCCCCCGGCTTCCCAGGCCGCTTTGGTGGTGGCCCACAATGTGAGTTGCGGCGTGGCGGACCGCAGCCTGGCGGAGGCCCTTTCGCAGGCCGCCGTGAGCCAGCAGAAGACCGCCAAGGTGCACATCAAGGTGGACACCGGCATGGGCCGCCTGGGGATTTTGCCGGAGCAGGTGGTGGGTTTTGCCCGGGAGCTGCGGCGGCTCCCGCGCCTGGAGATCGCCGGCCTCTACAGCCATCTGGCCACGGCGGACGAAGCCGACAAATCGTTTGCTTACCAGCAACTGTCGCGTTTCCAGGAGGTGGCGCAGAGCCTGGAGGAGGCGGGCATCCCCGTGCCCTTCTGCCACCTGGCCAACAGCGCCGCCATCTTGGATATGCCTGAGGCGGCCCTGGATGGCGTCCGGCCGGGGATCATCCTGTATGGTCTGTATCCTTCCTCCGCGGTGGACCGCGGGCAGGTGGCTCTGCAGCCGGCCCTCTCTCTGAAGGCTCGCCTGAACAGCCTCAAGACCCTGCCGCCCCACAGCGGGGTCAGCTACGGACAGCTGTGGTACACCCGCACCGCCCAGCGGGTCGGGGTGGTACCGCTGGGGTACGCAGACGGGTATTCCCGCCTGCTGAGCGGCCAGACGGAAGTGTTGCTGGGGGGAAGACGGGTGCCGGCCGTGGGGCGGATCTGCATGGATCAGTTCATGGTGGCCATTCCCGATGACCTGGAAGCGTCCGTAGGCGATGAGGTGGTGCTCATCGGCCGGCAGGGGGGCGAGTCCATCTCTGCCGACGAAGTGGCCGAAAAGCTGGGAACGATCAGCTACGAGGTGCTGTCCATTCTGTCCCCTCGTTTGCCCCGGGTGTACGTGCGGGACGGGCGGACCATCGTGGAGCGGGGACTGGAGGCGGACTGATGCCACAGGGCGGCGATACAAGGAATGGATCTGCCAAGGGCGGGGACGCAAAGGGTGGGAGTGCGAAACAAGGCGGCAGCGGGAAGCGGCCTGAAAGCCGGAAGACGGGTCTGGATTACCAGGGCATGCTGGCTGCCAACACCCGGCGCCTGACGCCGCAGCGACGCGCCGTGCTGCAGGTATTCCTGGACAATCCCGAGCAACACCTGAACGCCGAGGAGATCTACAAGCTGGTCCGCAAGACCCACCCGGACCTGGGCTTGGCTACGGTCTACAGGACCTTGGAGCTCCTGGCGGATACCGGCATCGTCTATGGCATGGACTTCGGCGACGGTTCCATCCGCTACGAGCTGTGCTCGGCCGAGCGGCATCATCATCATCACCTGGTCTGCACGCGCTGCGGCAGGGTGACGGAAGTCGGCCATGACCTTCTGGACCGCCTGGAGGAGGAAATCCGGGCGGAATACCATTTCCACATCACCAATCATCAGCTGATGTTCTACGGCCTTTGCCGCCAATGCCAGGAGGCGGAGGCGCGGGAGCGCGCCGGAGAACAGGCCCAGGCAGAGGCGGCGAAGCAGGACGGGGCAGGGAAGGCCTGAGCCATTTTCTTGAGCCGCTCTCCCGGCTGGCGCGGATGTCCTGAGCGGATGTCCTAGGTGGATGTCCTAGGTGGAAGGAGATCGATCAGAAATGGGTTTGGAACCGGAAGAATGGGATCTGGTGGTCGTAGGAGGCGGCCCCGGCGGATACGTGGCAGCCATCCGGGCGGCGCAACTGGGCCTGCGCGTGGCCGTCGTGGAACAGGATGAGCTGGGAGGCACCTGCCTGAACCGGGGATGCATTCCTACGAAGACTTGGGCTTCTGCCGCTGAGCTGGCGGCGCACATTCGGCAAGGGGCGGAGATGGGGATCCGAGCCGGGGCAGAGGGCGTCACCGTGGACTGGGCTGCCCTGAGGCGGCATCAGGACGCCACGGTGAGCCGCCTGGTGAAGGGCATCCATTTTCTGTTCAAGAAGCATGGCGTGACGCTCGTCAAGGGCCGGGGCCATCTGGCGGATCCGCACATCGTGGCGGTGGCAGACGGGCAGAGCGGGGAGACCCGCAATCTGCGCACCACCTACATTCTCCTGGCCACCGGGTCGCGGCCCGCAGTGCCCCGTTTTCTACCCTACGACGGGCGCTACGTGGTCACCAGCGAGGAGGCCCTGCGGTGGGAGACTCCGCCGGCGCGCCTGGTCATCGTCGGAGGCGGGGTCATCGGCTGTGAGTTCGCCAGCATCATGGCGGACCTGGGCTCCCAGGTCACCGTGGTGGAGATGATGCCCCGCCTGCTGCCCATGCTGGATGAGGCCGTGGGGCGCGAGATGGAACGGCTTTTCCGGCGCCGCGGAATTCAAGCCCTGACCGGCGCCAGGGTGACGGACGTGCGCGTGGCCGGTCCGGGGCCAGCCGGAACGCCTATGGGGCAGGCGCCGGCTGAAGCAGCGGCCGCGGCCGGAGCGCCGGGAACGGCAGGAGCTGCGGGAGTGGCCGGAGCGGCCGCAGCGGTACCGGCGGCGGCAGTCACCGTCACGGTGGAGTGGGCGGGCAAGACCACCCCGATTCAGGCCGACTGCGTGCTGGTTTCCGTAGGCCGCCAGGCCGCCACGGCGGAGCTGGGGTTGACCGCGGCCGGAGTGGCTGTGAACAGCCGCGGGGAAATCCAGGTCAACGAGCGGATGCAAACCTCTGTGCCGCACATTTACGCGGTGGGCGACGCCACGGACTGTCCGCTGAAACTGGCACACGTGGCCTCGCGCCAGGGGATCGTGGCCGCCCACCAGATTGCGCACCAGATCGCACTCCAGCGCCCGCTAAAGGCTGCGGCTGCCACAGAACCTGCGCCCATGAGCTACCGCGCTGTGCCCAGCGCCGTGTTCACCCGGCCGGAAGCAGCCAGCGTGGGGCAAAGCGAGGCCGAGGCCAAGGCGGCAGGGAAGGCCGTCAAATCCAGCCGGTTTCCCTTCCTGGCCAATGGCAAGGCCTTGGGCATGCGCGAGAGCGAAGGCTGGGTGAACCTGGTGGCAGAAGCGGATACAGGCAGGTTGATCGGAGCGCAGATTGTGGGGCCGCACGCTTCGGACCTCCTGGCGGAGATCACCCTGGCCATCGAAAAAGGGCTCACCGCCGAAGAACTGGCCGGCACCATCCACGCCCACCCCACCTTGGCGGAAGCGATCATGGAGGCTGCCGAAGGCGTGTCGGGCCTGGCGATCCACGGGTAGAGGTCCGCAGACGACCGCCGCCATTTGGGCATTGACGGCAGGTGTTTCCCTGCCGTATAATTAAACAATATCGCTTGACAGATGGCACTCTTTTTGCTATGCTTAGACAAGCAGGGATCTGTCAAGGTGGTGACAACATGGCCCGCGCAGCCGTTCCCCGGAACAAGCTGCTGGCTGAGATCAAGCAGGGGCTGGATGCGTATGTCGGCCGCGAGGTCACGTTGCGGGCCAACAAGGGCCGGAAGAAGGTTCTCACGGCCCACGGCGTGCTGGAGCAGACGTATCCCAATCTGTTCGTCATCCGGCTCCGGGATCGCAATAGCGTGAAGAGGCTGTCCTACACCTATTCCGACGTACTCACCGAGACCGTGGTGGTTGCGCCCTATGGCGGCAGTGCCGAAGCCAAGCAGGCGGAATCGTGAGTCCGGCATAGGAGCCAAGGGACAAAGGGAGGACGACAAGAGGTAAGGGATTAAAGCAAATCCTGTCCGGATTTGTAGCATTCCATACTGTGCGTATGTATGCTACTGACTGGCCCGGCAGCCAAGCTTTAATCGCTTTTAACGTTGCCGTCCTCGCTACATAACGTAACCCGGACCCTGCAGAACTATGCGAGGCCCGGGTTACTTTTTTCTCCGGATCTTCCAGGTTCGTCCAGCGGCGGCGTGGGGCGGAGGCCAGGGCGAAAGCTCAGCCTGGAGCCCAGCCTACTCCCGGCCGACCACACAGGGGTCCAGTCAAGCGCCCCTAGTGCAGCCGGTCCAGCTGGCCGGTGACGTTGTCAATAAGCCGGTCCTGATCCTGATCCGTGACCTCGCGGCCCAGCACCCGCTGGGCGATAAGCAGGGCCCAGTTGGCCGCCTGGTTGCGAAGTTCCTGGGAAGCCTGGTTCTTGTCTTTCTCAATCTGTTCCCGGGCCCGCGCCAAGAGTTTCTCGGCTTCCTGGCGCGCCTCGGCCACGGTCTGCTCCTTCATCTGGTTGCCCAGCCGCGTGGCTTGGTCGATGATGGCCTGGGCGTCCGCCTTGGCTTTGGCCAGCTGCTCCTGGTATTGGGCCATCATCTCCTCTGCCTGCCGCATGGTGGAGGCCGCATGATCCAGCTGCTGGTCCACCTGTTTCTGGCGGTCCTCCATGAGCTTGAGCAACGGCTTGTACAGCACCAGCTTCAAGAAATAGAAGACCACCAGCAGATTGACGACCTGGAGCAGGAACGTCACGAAACTGAAATGCATCCCTCGTTCCTCCTAGCCTGGGCCGTCTCAGACCTTGACATAAAGGAGGATGGCGATGACCAAGCCGTAGATGGCCAGGGCCTCCGTGAAGGCCATGGCAAAGATCATGTTGGCTCTCAAATCGCCACGGACCTCTGGCTGCCGGGCGATGCCGTTCAGGGCCGCGAAGGCAGCCAAGCCCTGTCCGATCGCCACGCCAAATGCGGGCAGCCCGATGGATAAGCCTGCAGCCAATGCAGTGAGTCCGCTTCCGTCTGTCACAGCGTGTCCCTCCTCTCCTGTTTCCCCGGCTATTCAGCGGGGCTTCCTATCCTCACAGCGTGCCCGTGAGCTCGTCCCCGGCAGGATTGGGCCTTGCCGGCGTCCAGGGTTCCGCCGCCGTCGGCAGGACACCGGCGCAGGCACGCGCTGCCAGCACATTCAGTGCCCGCGAAACATCATGTCCAAGTAGGCCACGGTCAGAATGGCAAAAATGTAAGCCTGGATGCTGCCCAGCAACACTTCCAGCAGCATGATGGGCACGGGTACCAAAAGGGGGACCAGAATGCCCAGGGCCAGCACCACCAGTTTGCCGCCGAACATGTTGCCGTAAAGTCGGACGGCGAGGGATACGGGCTTCACCAGCTCCTCCATGATGTTCAGCGGGAACATGATGAACATGGGCTGGAAATAACGCTTGACGTATTTCCAGCCGCCGCGCCGGATCCCCTCGATGTGGACGAAAAGGATGGTTGTGACTGCCAGTGCCGCGGTGGTGCTCAGATCCGTGGTGGGCGGGATCATGTTGGGGATGAACCAGGACAGGTTCATGACCAGGATGAACAGAAGCAGCGTGCCCACCCAGGGGATGTAGCGACGCCCCGCATCGCCCAGGTCCGATTCCGCCATGTTGGCCACGAAACCGACGATGGCCTCCAGCAGAGCCTGGCGCCGCCCGGGCCGCGTCGACAGCCCCCGGGACAGCCAGTACACCAGGGCGAACAGAATGGCCATGGCGATCCAGGTGTTCACCACCGTGGAATCGATGGTGACGGGGCCGATCCGGAAGACCGGATAGGGCGTCAGGTGGTGCATCAGACCGGCCAGTTCGCGCATTTTCTCCGCCATGTGCAAGGCTCCTTTAGTTCTCTTCTCCATAGACCATATGGAGAACGTAGGCAATCAACAAATTGGACCAGCCCAGCAAAGCCGCCAAGATCGCCCCGGCGCCACCCAGGTGAAACACAGCCAGGAAAACGGCGCCGGCCAGCAGGAATCGCACGGCTGTGGCAGCCCATAGCCTTGCCAGGCGCCATCGCGACTTGGGGCCGGGACGGGTGACCATCCCTACGGAACCGCGTAACAAAAGGTCGTATAAAACGGCCAGCGCGGCGCCTGCCAGGATCCCCAGAGCCCCGGCGGCGGTGCGAAAGACAACCAGTGCCACCACAGACTCCGCCACCCCCAGAAGGGGGATCAGGACGGAGGGCTGCGTCCAACGGGAGCACAACCAGAGCCACACGCCGTGGCCAGCTGCGTCAGGGGCCGCCGTGGGAACCTGCGGCCTGGCCTGGCTCGACGGCTTCGAGGGAAATCGCAGCGGCATGTCTGCTCTTGCCTTTCCTGCCCGCGCCGTTTCTGCCTGTGCTTCTTGTCTGTGCCGTCCCTTATTGGGCTGCCCGGGCTTATGTCGTGTCGGCCTGTGCCGCTTCGGCGGTGGTAGGCTCACGGACGCTTCACGCATCGGGACCGTTGCCGCCGGGACCCCGCCGGGATCGTAACAGGTCCATCGCCGTGAACAAGTTGTAAAAGCTCAGACCTACGCCCAGCAGCACGCCGCAAATCATCAAGAAAGGCTGCGTGCCCAGCCGTTCATCCAGCCAGCGGCCTGCCCACAGGCCCAGCAAGATGCTGGCCAAGGCCGTGAATCCAAACGAAGTGGCCGCTGCCACGTAGCGCCAGTACTGGGGCTGCCCGCGCATAACATTCCCGCTTTGATCCCCGCTCTGCCCCTGATCAGGCCGGCCTTTTGGCCCAGCCTGGCCCGCTTTGCGGCCGGATCGGGGCGGCCCTCAGCCAATAATCGCGTAATTCGCCCCGCCCGGCGGGAAATCCTTCCACAAGCTTGTGCTTCCAGGGCGTGAAAAATCCGTGCCTTCACCCATCTATTATCCAGCCAATATCCGGCCAACGGGACGGTCTGCCTCACCCGAACCACCGATCCCCTTTGACATCGAACATATTTTCGTGTACAATGTCATTGACGGCGAATAAA
>JADBKO010000057.1 GCA_014896355.1 Bacillota bacterium | reverse complement strand
ACGGCCTGATGACGCGGAGGTGCCGGCCGTGGGGTATCGCCTGCGAAAATCGGATAGCCGCAAGACCGAGCTGGAGTCGGCTCTGCGCGCCTTTACCGCCGCAGTCGCCAAGACAGACGTCCGCAAGGTCATCCTGTTTGGCTCCCTGGCCCGTGGCGACGTGGGCCCCCGAAGCGACCTGGATTTGATCGTGATCCGCGAGTCCACGGAACCCTTTGTCCGCCGGGGCGAAGACCTGCTCCGGCTGTTGCCGCCGGGCACCCCCGTGGATCTCTTGGTCTATACACCGGACGAGTGGCAGCAGCTGGCTGCCAGCAGCTCCTTTTTCCGGACAGTGCAAGCGGAAGGGGTTGTCGTCTATGAAGCCTGACCCTCGCGAAGAAGCCCGGCGGTGGCTACGCCAGGCGGAGAAGGACTTGGATGATGCCCGCTTTGTGCTCAGCGGCCGGCGGTACAACCTCGCCTGCTTTCTGGCACAACAGGCTGCCGAAAAGGCCGTGAAAGGGCTCCTGTACGCCCTGGGTGCGGAGGACGTCTGGGGCCACTCCGTGGCGGAATTGTGCCGGGATGCGGCGAGTCTCGCGCCAGACTTCGAACCCCTCGTCAGCCAAGGTGCCGTCCTGGACAAGTATTACATCCCCACGCGGTACCCCGATAGCCTTCCTGGAGGCATCCCGGCGGAAGCCTTTGAAGAGGAAGATGCCGAGCGTGCGCTACGACTGGCGGAGCACATCATAGCAGCGGTCAAGCTACGGGTGTGACAGCAGGAAAATGCCGGTGCCGAGCGGTAGCTTTTCTGCATGCGTCGCCTGGGTAGCGTTTTACCTAGCTCGTTCTAGCTCATCCGTATAATTTTCTTCCCTTGATAAGAGATCTCAATCGGCACGACGTCTGGTCCTACGGTCCCAACCGGAAGGAAAGTATCGCCCTTCTGCAACAGCACCGGCGGCCGGGACGAGGCGAAGGATGCCGCTAAGAGCGCCCGCAAAGGGCCGCCAGACGGCGGGCGGCGGCCACCGGAGCCCAGGGTCCCACAGACCGCCGCCGGCCCGCCCACCCACCCCGGTCCGCGAACGAGAAGGACAGAAGGACCTGAGGAGGACACGTATGATTGGCCTGATTCGCGTGCTTACGACGGAAGATCCTTCCATACGGGATGCCCATGGCAAACAAATTACAGCCCGATACGGCCTCACCGTCAAGAGTGTGTGCATCCTGGACCAGCCGCGGGGAATTTACGACGAGCAAAGCGAGCGGGTAGCGACACCCAAGGTGCTGGAACTGGCGGCGCGCCTGGAGGCAGGGGGTGCTGAAGCCATCATCATCAGTTGCGCGGCGGATCCTGCTCTCCCGGAGGCCCGCCGCCTGCTCAAAATACCCGTCATAGGGGCCGGTTCTGCCGCCGCCGGGGTTGCTCTCACCCTGGGAGAGCGGGTCGGCGTGCTCAACCTGGTCGAATCAACCCCGGACGCCGTGCGTTCAGTTCTGGGCGACCATCTGGTTGGAGAAGCCAGGCCGGCGGGGGTGCGGGATACCACAGACCTTCTGGCGCCGTCCAGCCAGGAGGCGGCTGCCGAAGCGGCCCGGCGCTTGGTGAAGGAAAAGGGTGCTGATGTCATCGTGTTGGCCTGTACGGGTTATGCAACCGTTCGCATGGCAGACCGTTTGCGGCCCCTGCTGGGGATCCCCGTCGTCGATCCTGTGGACGCGGCCGGAGCCGTGGCATGGATTGCCACGAGGGGAAAGAGGCCATAGGAGCCGGCTCGCAAAGGGAGTGGACAGCAAAGATACTGGCCAGCAAAGATGCCGGCCAGCAAAGGGACCAGACAGCAAGGGAGTTGGACAGCAAGGGAGTTGGACAGTACAGGCGCCGGCTGGCGGGGGTGGAGGCGGCCCCGAACCGCCGCCCCCCCCACGGCGCCCTGGTTTAGGAGGCCAACAGCTCGGCCAGCGCCCGGGCCAGGACTGTACGGGGAAGAATGACCGGTGCCCCGAGAATGGCCCTTGCTTCCCTTTTCATCGCCTGGCTGAACCCCATGCAGTCCAGCACGGCCAATTCTGCTCCCCAACGTTTCAGGTTTGCCGCTGCTTGCCACAGCTCTGTGAGGTCTCCATAGGGCGACCCGGCTTCCACCTGCAGCGCCGAACCCAGGCCGTACCAACGCCTCCTGGCTGGCTCGACCTGTTCCGCAGCCGGAACCACGATCCCCAGTTTGCGTCCTTCGGCAATTCCTGCCACGAAATGATACAGGAGCACCTGGGGCTTGATCAGCAGGCGTGAGGAATGCAACGCAGGAAACCTGCCAGTACACAAAAGGGCGATCGCATCCACTCCCTGGGCACTGAGGCGGTCGATCTGCGCTTGCAGCCGGGGGATGACATGGCGCTCGGCCAACTTCACCGCCGTGCCGTCCAGCAGCCGCGTGACCAGAACTTCATCCCCCGGCTGGGGCGCCAGCCTGGCGATGTCGCTGGCATCCAGGCCGTCCAGTGCACCGCTTTCTATGATCGCCGTTTCGGCTCCTAAGAGGGCCTGAATTTCTGGAGTTACGTCCACGCGGGGCGCTTGGCCGATGGTAACGGCCCCGATTTTCCTTCCCACGATGCCGGTCGTCCCCCTTGACCTCTCACGATCCGCCTAGCCTTTGAAAGCGCGATAGCTCGCCGTAAAGATTGACTAGGCGAGTGTACTCCTCATGGTCATAAAAACGGCATTTCCCGGCTCCATAGGCTTTGGCAACCTCCAGGCAGAAACGAACCACACTCTCCACATCCTCCATGTGACTGGCACCGGTTGCCGAGCCGGGTACGGGAACCTCCGTTGTGATCGCGACCCCCACTACGGGTGCGGAGGTGGCGGTTGCCGGCTGCATAATACTGTTTAGATGAAAAACCCCGTTGCCGTACGGCGTAATGTCCTGGAGGCTGAGGGGAAAGACCGCCGGTAGTCGCCCGGTCACCACCTGCATGAGGTCTAGCAGGTCTTCACTGACGCGAAGAATGTATCCTTCTTTTACGGTGGGCGAGATGGCGAACCCCCGCGTGTTGATAATGCGATTCCCTTTCGTGGTATCGATGGAAAGGATCGCATCCATGTTTGCATCCACCTCGTATTGATTCATCACGTTCATCGCCACCGGCGAGCCCATAAAGGGTACCGGTTCGTGGGGTTCCGTGGGAGCCCTGGGACAAATATGGGTCGCCACGATCGTATCACCTGGCAAAACGTCGCCCTTTTGCCGCATTGCGCCAAGCTTCAGCGCGCAAGCAATAGCCGCCAGGGCGCCATCGCCGTCGGAAACAAACCCGATGCGTTCCGGGCGGGCACCCAACCCCCCGAGGCGCCCGACAATACCGAGAGTAGGTGCCGGCCCCCCCGCCGTGCGGCCGGCGCTCCCGGGGATGACCGCCTTCACGAAGTCCGTGGAACCTTTTTCACCCTCGACAGAGGTAACCGTTACGTCATCCACCCCGTACCGTTTAAGGAGCAACGCCACCTCTTCTCCTGCCACCTGCGGACTATCGAGAACGTCAAACGCGTCCAAAACCTGCCGCCAAGCCATCCGTTCCACTCCCCCACAACCACCGTGTGCTTGTAAAAACGGCCCTCCGGCCAGTGTTCCCGTCAGTTAAGGGAACAGACAAAATTCACCACAAACATTGCATAGACCTTCGCAGCTTCAACCACGTCGTCCACTCGTACCCGTTCATCCAGGCCGTGGATGGACGGAAGCCACGCAGGGCCGTATTGTACCGTGGGAATGCCATGGGCGCGAAAATGCCTGGCATCACTGGACGCCCACTGAAGCACGCCGTGGGGGGTTGATCCCCGGACACTTCGAATCGCAGCGAGGAGGCTTTGGATCACGGGTTCTTCCGGTGAAGTATAATTAGGGCGACTTTGAAATCCGATGGGACGCACCTCGAACTGTTCGGGTGCAAGGCCGGCTTCCTTCTCCAGGAGTTCCCGCGCCCTGGCCAAGACCTCCTCTGGTGTGAGTCCGAACGGAACCCGCGTATCGACCTGGAACGTACAGGAATCAGGCACCATGTTAACCTTGGTGCCGCCGTTTATCGTTCCAACGTTTACCGTGACACGGCGAAAGACCTCCGCGTAGCGCTCTTGTTCCATATGTTGAGATGAACGTCTGATTAATTCGCCTATTCCGGGAAGAGCGGGAGCCTCCATTTCCCACAGACGTTGCAGGGCGAGGACCGCCTTGGAGCCAAGGACAATGGCACTTTGTCCGGCCAAAGGCGAAAGGCTGCCATGCGCGGAACTCCCCCGGATGTGGACCTCAAACCAGCAGGAACCTTTCTGCCCCACAGTCGGATAGTCGGGCAAAGAAGGCTCACCAATTAGACATGCGTCTCCTTGTACCAGCCCTTCCCGCAAAATCCATTCGGCACCTTCCGCCCCGCCCGTTTCCTCATCTGCTACGGCTGCCAACGTTACTGTCGCAGGTAGCCAATCTCTGAATTGATTCAGCAGGGCCAGCACAAACGCCAAACCGGCCAACCCTCCCTTCATGTCACTGGCACCCCGGCCCCGGATAAATCCATCTTTCACATCTCCAGCGAAAGGCGGAAAACTCCACTCAGAGGGATTACCCACCGGTACAACGTCGGTATGGCCACACAGGATGAGGGCCCTGCCTTTTCCAGCCGGCTGCCCTTTGCTTTGAGCGACCAGGTTTTCCCGCCCGGCAGGCGAAGTATGCCGGTGGTACGGAACCCCATAGCGATCCAAAAACCGCGCGAGCACGTCATTTACGGCCGAGCAATCACCGGGAGGGTTTTCACTGGGAGCCTGGATGAGTTCACTGCACAGCGCCACCAGCTCTTGGCGCTGGGATGTAATCTTATCCAGCAGAGCTTCTTGTATCCCGATGGCGTTTTTCGCATTTATCGGCCCTTCCAAAGCAAGCTCATCTCCATCTTCCCGGGGGATTGTGCGGAACCAGCAATGGGGGACGACCATACTATCTTATTCTAGATTAAGAACAGAAGGCTCGGGGGCTGCCCCCAAAGCAGCCCCCGAACCCCTTTGGCCACATCGTGAGCCGGGCTACTTGGACAGAGGATAGAACCGGATCAGCTCGTCGGGATAGAAGATATACCCCGACACACCCTTGCGAATACCAACCACCCGGGCATACTGGTAAAGAAAGGCCCAGGGAGCATCCCTGACGATGTAGGGCTGCGCTTCTTCGTACAGTTTGAGGCGGCTGGCAGTATCGGTTTCCTTGCTCGCCTCGGCCAGCAGCGCGTCCACCTTGGGATTGTCATAGTTGATGTAGTTGGCCGGCCCTTTGCCATCCAGGAGGAAGCCGAGATGGTACCCGGGATCGTTGACAAAGGAGGTCCACTTGGAGATAAAGGCCGTCAGCTTTTTCTGGCTCATCAGCTGCAGGAACTGCGGACGTGCCATCCTGGTGATATTCATCTTGACACCGATCTGCGCCAAGGAGGCTTGAATCAACACCGCGTCTTGCTCCCAGTCGTCAAAGCCTGAGCCCAGGGTAAAGTCAAAGGTGAAGCCATGGGGATAGCCGGCCTCGGTCAGCAGTTTCTTCGCCTTCTTGAGATCATACGAATAATGCCAGGCGGAGCCGTTATACCCAGGCATTCCATCCGGCACTGGGCTGCGCAGCTGCTGGGCCTGCCCGTACATGACATCGTTAATGAGCTGCTTATAGGGGATCGCGTAGGATATCGCCTGCCGTACCTTGGGATTATCGAACGGCTTGACCCCGCAGTTCATGGCAAAATAAAGAATTCGCACACTGGGGTCAGACCGGATGATCACGCCGGGAGCCGCTCGCAAGTCCCGGACATCCTTGGGCGGCACTTCCACGGCCATGTCTACGGATCCAGCCTTCAGGAAGGCCACGCGGTTGGAGGACTCCGGGATGACCTGCATCACCACCCGGTCCACTTTGGGAGGCCCTTGCCAGTAGTCTTTGTTGGCATCCAGAATGACGCCATTGGCTGGGTCCCAAGACACCAACTTAAAGGGACCGGAGCCCACGGCGTGGGAGGCTAACCATTCGTTGCCATGTTCCTTTACCACTGCCGGGTCCAAAATGGAGAACGTGTACATGGCCAGGACCTGAAGGAACATGGCGTTCGGGCGTGTCAGGCCAATCTGGACGGTGTAGTCGTCGATTTTCTTAACCTGCTTGGGGTCAATGGAAGCCACCTGGAAGAGAAAGCTGCCATTGCCCGGGGTGTTCGCAATTCTGTTGAGGGTGAAAAGCACGGCATCGGCGTTGACAGGATCGCCGTTACTGAACTTGACGTTTTTCCGCAGGTAGAAGGTATAGACCTTCTTGTCGGGCGAGACCGTCCACCGCTCGGCCAGCATGGGCCGGATATCGTTGGTGACCCCCACCACGCGGCCATCCGGCAACTTTCTCGTGCCGTAAGTGACTAACTGATCGTAGACCGCCAGGATGACTGTGTCTGAAGTTAGGTCATTGGCCATCACCGGGTCCAGCGTGTGGCCGCCTTCGCTGTAGGCAATGGTGATGGTCCCGGCTGCCAAGGCTCCGGTTGTCCCTGCTCCTAGCGCCACCACGAGCAAAAGTACGGCCAAAAGAGTTCCGATCGTGTATTTTCTCATTTTCTCCTTACTCCCTCCTGCGTAACCTTTTAACCTTACCGCGTTGGCCTCGCTGCTACGCGCTACTGCGTCTCGCGCCTATGCCGGACCGTGGTTGGGTCCGGCCGCAACCTCCAGCCCTTCCTTCCCCGGCCTCCCTACCCCTCCCTGGCCTCCCTTCTCCTCTCTGGCCTCCCTTCTCTTCACCCCCTCTCCCACGGCGGCAATGCGGCACACTGCGGGCACGGACATACGGTGGGCGGCTTTATCCTTTCCGCCTGGTAGCCAAAGGGTCAAGGATGTCCCGCAACGCATCGCCTGTCAGGTTGAAGCCCAAGACCATCGTGGCGATCGCCAAACCCGGAAAGGTGGCCAACCACCACTGGCCCGATATAATGTAATCCCTTCCTCCCGAGATCATCGCGCCTAACTCAGGGGAAGGGGGCTGGGCGCCTAAACCAAGAAAGCTCAGACTTGCCGCGGTTAGAACCGCAAACCCCAGGCCCAGGGTGGCCCGAACGATCAAGGAAGACAGGATGTTGGGCAGAATGGCGCGCCATATGATGGTCAGGTTGCTGGCCCCCGCCGCCCGCGATGACTCCACAAACTCCCGCTCCCGAACGGATAGCACCTGTCCATAGGATAGCCTGGCAAAATCAGGAATACCTACGATTCCCACCGCGATCATGGCGCTGGTGAGTCCGGGTCCCAGCGATACAGCTAAGGCCATGGCCAAGACAAGGGACGGGAAGGCCAACAGGACATCCATAGCTCGCATAATAAGCTGGCCTATGGCACCGCCGAAGAAACCCGCGGCAACCCCCAGCGGCACACCCAAAAGGAAAGAAATGCCGACCGACAACAGGCCAACCGACAGGGACAGCCGCGAACCGTACAAAATCCGGGTCAAAATATCCCGCCCGTACTGGTCGGTTCCCAGCAGGTGGGCGGGCTCTGGCGGGACCAGGCGGTGAGCCATGTCCGGCAGGATGGGCGAGTAAGGCGCGAGGAGCGGGGCCATGACCGCCACGGCTACCCAGCCAACAATGACGAGCATGCCCAAAAATCCCAACGGATTTCGCCACAGCCTCCAGAGAAGGGCACGCGACCTGCCCAGCTGATCCCTATGCTCCGGGCTCACTGGCTTTGGACCGGCCGGGCCTCGGATAGCTGGACGGGGATCACCGCTTTCGCTGGTGAATGTCAACGCGCACACGGAGGAATCCCTCCCAGATTTCTCTCCAACAATCGAAAAATCCACCATCAACGGGCGACCCGGTGAGGGTTGTGCTCAAACGCGCCTCATACCTGACTGTGCCTCGTTTCCAAGTGTGCCTCGTTCTGACTGTGCCTAACTGTACCGGATGCGCGGGTCGAGGAACCCATAGAGGATGTCCACACCCAGGTTGATGATGGCGTACAGAAACGCACTCAACAGAGCAAACCCCTGAACGGGCGCATAGTCGGTAGCCATGATGGATTCCGTCACGTAGCGCCCCATTCCCGGCCAGGCGAATATTGTTTCTGTGATGACCGCCCCGCCCAGGAGCATCCCGATTTGCAACCCTATGACGGTAACAGTAGGAATCAACGCATTTTTTAGCGTATGCTTGTAGAGCACAAGGGCTTCGCGTTGCCCTTTCGCCCGGGCTGTCCGCACATAATCCTTGCCTAGTTCCTCCAGCATGCTGGCGCGGGTCATGCGCATTACAATGGCCAACGTCCCAGTGCTCAAGGCAATGGAAGGTAACAGTAAATGCATTAGCCCATCCCTGAGAGCAGCCCAGTTGTGCGAGAGAAGAGAGTCAAGAATCACAGAACCGGTGTAGGAGGGAACCGGGCCCACGGCGAAACTCAACCGCCCCATCGGCGCAGGTACCCATCGTAAAGTGACAAAAAAGACAGAAATCAGCACGAGTCCCAACCAGAAAATGGGCATGGAGACCCCCACCAGTGCTATGACCCGCGAGAGGTGGTCAAGCAGCCCACCGCTTTTGGTGGCCGACGCGACGCCAAGAGGGATGCCAAGAACCAAGGCGATGAGCAAACTGGTCAGGGTCAGTTCGACTGTGGCAGGAAAGTAGGTTAGCAGGTCACGGAGAACCGGATGACCCGTATGCCAGGCGAAACCCAGATCTCCTCGCAACAGAGCCTTGAGATAAAAAAAATACTGGGTCAACAGCGGCTTGTCCAGTCCCATGGAGGCGCGGACCTTTTCCAACGTAGCTTGAGAGACTTGCTGGCCAGCCACCATCAGGGCGGGATCGCCGGGAAGGATGCGGGTGATCACAAAAGCCACCACCGTGACCCCAAACAAGGTTGGCAAGAGATAAAGAAGACGCTTGAGAACATACGAAGCCATTCACTGTCACCTTCCGGTCTGCTACCTTCCGGTCTGTGCTCCCCCGACAGACCCCTCTGTCCTGCTCCTTCGTCAGGTTCCCCCGTCCTTGGGCATGCCGCCGTCCAGAATCACGCCCCAGGTATAGGCCGCCTTGGAGATTTCCAGCACAAGGGAGGTTTCTACCGATTCCAGGCCGCGAATTGCGGATAGCTGTGTCTTGAGGAATGCCGCCAGATCTTCGGTACGCGGCAAGATCACCTGGCCGATGATGTCGTACCTTCCCGTTGTTAAGGCAAGCCAGCGTATCGCGGAGATTTGATTCAGGGCTCGATAGACTTCGTCCAGGTTCGAAGGGCGAACGTGCAACCCTATAATGGCATTTACCTCAAAACCCAGTTTGGCCGGGTCCGCCACCGCCACGGGGCGGATCACCTTCTGATCAAGAAGCCTTTTGAGACGGTACCGGACAGTTCCCTCCGATAGGCCCGTGAGCCGTGCAATTTCGCGGTTGGAGGTCCTTGCGTCGGCTTGCAACAGCTGGATGATGGCGGCGTCCTCTTTGTCTAGCTTCGTTGGCATCGATAAAGCCTACCTTCTACCCGAGAGCCTACCTTCTACCCGCCGGACAGGGCGATTCGCTGTGGGCCATAACCTCCCGATCCATTGGGCGACAACTGAGCAGCGAACTACAGGCGATATCGGGCCGTCGTGGGCCACTCCAGGAGGAGCCCCGGCGGTTCCATTCCAGGTGGTCGCGCGTAAGTCCGTGAATTATGTTAACAAACTTTACGCATGTGCACATCGAATGGGAGATTATTCACGCTCCTGCGCAGTTGGTTACCTGAATTTTAACTTGGCTCCCCGATGGAGTCAAGCACCAGATAAGTGCAACCCCAAAGGAGAGCAGATGCCGCAGCACCACATCGTCGTCCTGGGGTGGGGACGGAGTTGTAGAAGGGAAGTGAGACAGGAGTATGAATGAAGGGGATCAGCAGTTGGATCGAGCAGGCACCCGGCGGGTGGCGGGCACGTGGGCGGGCCAGGGCAGAAGGGCGTCCAGCATCGCCGGGTTCGCAGTGTCGATGTTGGGCAGCTGTTCGAGCAGGTACGTCAGATAGGGAAAGGGATTCAGCCCGTTCTCCTTGGCGGTTTTCCACCAGGCTGTAGATGATGGCGCCGGAGCGGGCCCCCACGGCGCGTGTTGGCGAACAGCCAGTTCTTGCGCCGGCAACGTGTAGGCCGCCGGGCCTACGCTAGACCCTCGGGAGGGGCTTGACCGGCTTTTCCATATTGGCGTAAACCAGAATCAGGACCGCTTGTCTGCGCGCCGATGATGTCGAGAAGCGTCCGTCTGAAAACCTGGAAACTGTGAGAGCGATTCCGTTGGGGCTCCGTGTGTTCCGCAATCCGGCACGCCGCCTCAATCTTCGCCAGTCCCTCGGAATGATAGCCCGCCTGTTGCAGAATTCTCTCCAGCCGTTGCGCCGTGCCTCCCCGAATAGCGTCGGGATCACGATAAGCTGCTTTCTGCGCGAAACTCCCAGACACTCTGGGATAGGCCAGAACTATTGCCTCGACATCGCCGAAAAACCAGGATTCCAGCTTCTCTACCGCGATCCGATTAGCAACGTTGAAAACGCGGGGCTGATTCCTGGTTCGCGCCATGCTCTTCGTGGTCAGCCCGGCTTCCTCTGCCGCCTTTTCCAGTTGCTCCTTCAGCTTCTTACAGTCCGCCCGGTCTTCGTCAATCAGCACTACGATTCGCCAGTCTGGGGGAAGCCACGAAGCGTAACCTCTGAGGCGGGTGGGCAGCTTCGCCAACAGATCCTGCTTTCCCCGGAAGGTATGGATCCGGTAGGTTGCCGCGTTTCCGATGATTTTTGGGACGAGCCTGTTCAAGGCGGCCTCAGCGGATTCCTCTTCAACCAGGAATTCAATGTGCATCGGAGCCCTCCGTCACTGCTGGGCGGCTTTCGTCGACAGGAATGGGTGCACCGGTAGCCGCGAGGGGGTCGCCCACTTCGAAGAAGCCTTCCATCCACAGTTGGCCGAGCTTGGCACCCTGGGCCAAGAATTCCCGAACGCCCTTCATCTCATCGGCGCGGCGAGCTTGGGTATAGCCGTTTCTATCTCTCCAAAGAACCCATAGTTCCTCTGGACGAAGGCCGTCGACCAGATATGGGGAGTGTGAGGTTATCATGAGCTGGCTGCGGGCGGCGGCACTTCTACATTCTTCTGCCAGTCCAGGCAACAGCCGCGGATGAATGTGGTTTTCAGACTCTTCTATACCAATTAGAGGCGGAGGCGTCGGGTCGTAGAGTATAATCAGGTATGAAAGCATCTTCAAGGTTCCATCTGAGGCGAACTTGGCAAGAATGGGACGTTCAAAGGGCGCGTCCTTGATTTCAAGCAGCAGGCGCCCGTCGGCCAACAACTCAGCATCGACCTTTTCCAGCCTGGGTACGCGCTCGGCCAATGCACTAACAATCTCTTGGAACCTGGAGGGATGACGTTCCCTCAGGTATTGAATCACGTTTGGCAGATTATCACCTGTTTGCGAAAGCCGCTCCTGTGGTCCAGCTTCCGGCACGCTTCGCGCGCTGTCGGCGGACAGATAAGAGAGATACCAGCTGGTGATGAACCTCCGTAGGGCGCTGACCCGTGGGTGCCTGGCCAACTGTCCCAGGGTGTTCACGGCAAGGATCTCAGGGGATTCCAATGTTTCAGGAATCCGGTCATCAAACTCGTCGGGATTATCGCCGGAAATGACCTCACCCGTGCCGCGTTGGAAATTCAGAAACCGGAACGGCCTGCCATTAGGCCTGCGGCGCCATTGGAGCCATTCCTCCGTGACGACCGGCCCGGTCGCCTCCTCGCCAATAGCGAGGTGGTAGGTGATTAAGGGATCGCCGGGTTTCTCTCGGTACTTGATCTCGATGACGATATCTCCGTCGCTCCCACGGGTCCGAAGCTCCCGAAAACGGTTGCGCTTATCCCACGCGCGCCTCAGTCCCACAGTGAAGCACTCGGACAAAAACGCAAAGACGTCGAATACGGTTGACTTGCCGCTTCCATTGGGTCCCAGCAGAACCGTAAGTGGTGCCAAGTTCTTAAACTCGACATCTCTCAGGGCGCGGTAGTTGCGCACGCGCAAGTATTCCAGGCGCGGTACGGATACCACCGTAGCAGGGGGCCGCTGACGTAACGCGGTCATGACGAACCTCCGTAACACTGAGTCACTGGTCCGAAATCGACTGCCGTCCTGGTCGCGCAGACACGGAAGGTTGGCCGCCAGGACATGGCTGCAATAATGATCGTATCCTACCTGCCCCGCTATTGCAACGCCTTATATCCGTCTGCTTGCCGTGCACCTAGCATTCCCGATGGAAGAATTATCCTTCGCCGGATAAGAGTCCTGCCGTCCGGGTTGGCCCTTTGCCGGTCGCGCGTGTTGCAGCGAACCCGCGCGCTATTTCTCCGCTGCCTACAGCCCTAACGTTTCCAGCAAGCGGCTGAGATCCGCCAGGTGGTACGTCGGCGCAGGGACGCTTATAATTGCGCCAAACACGCCGCAGGTTTCGTCCCTGGTCGCGGCCGCAGCCGCGGGCGCAACCGTGATAGATTCGTCGGCAGCCGGCACTGGCAGGGTTTTCCAGGATCCTAACCCACCTTTGTCCCCGCCTGTCGTCGCGGGCAGGGCGCACCCCGTGTAGATCCCCTCCGGGCGCTCCACCCAGACTGTGGGCATGCCGAGCTGGGCGGGGCCGGTGAAGTCCTTGGCGGGGTTGTCGCCCACGTAGCAGCACTGGGAGGGCGGGACGCCGAAGTGCCGGGCGGCCAGCTCGAAGGCGCGGGGCGAAGGCTTCCAGTGCAGCCGGTTGGGGGCGAGAAGGTCGGTGTAGATGATCAGATCGAACACGTCCGCAAGGCCCAGCGCCCGCACCTTTTTCTCCTGGACGGATGCCAGGCCGTCGGTGATCAGGCCGAGGGGGATGTGCCGCGCCCGAAGGGCCTCCAGGCAACGCGCGGCATCGGGATAAAGATGGATCCGGGGGGTGTGGCCGCGGTAGCAGTTGATCATCTGGGAGGCCAGCGTGTGGACGGCCAGCGGGTCCTCGGCGTTACCTGCCTGCTCCCTCCCCACCTTCGCGTCACCTGCCTTTACGCCGGCGCCGTCGCGTGCCCGGACCCCGCCGAGGCCGGCGAGGCGTGCAGCCAGCGCGTCAAAGACGTGGCCGCGGTCGGTCGCGAAGAATTCCTCCATCCACGCCAGCAGCTGCTCGGGTGAAACCGCCCCTGGTGATGGCGGCAGTGCTGAATCCGCGGACCGGCGGACGGCCGCGGATGGCCCGGTGGTCGCGGGCGGTCCGGCAGCCGCAAACGGCGTGGCGACCGTAGACGGTCCGGCGGCCGCGGACAACCGGGTAGCCGCGGGCGGCCCGGCAGCCGCTGCCCCCCAGGCAGGCGCAGGCCACCGGACACCCGCGGACGGCGCAAAAGCCTCGCTGACGGCGCGAAAGCCGCTGCCGATGCATTCCTGTCCTTGTAGGTCAGGTACTCAACAAACTCCTGAGATCCCGCAAAGTAAGGCAGTCAAACTTGCAGCGAATCCGTATCCCAGTTCGGCGAGGCGTTCCGTCTGAGGGCTGATGGAAGTCATCCTCATCGGCGCTGAGCATTTCCTGATCGCGTGTGCCCAGGGCGAGCGCTATTTAGGGCGGTACGTTATCTACCGCCGCGCCAGGGCTCCCACAACGATAACCCCTGCAAGCGTCGATGACGCCCCTGCCTCCCACCTGCGTGCCACTGCAAAGCCCCACCCATCCCTGCTTCAACCCGAATTTCGCAAGCCCCTCCTATCGCCGCTGTCAAGCCATGGGCCGAACGTTCTGACCTTCGAGAACTCGCTCAACTGCCTCACGAATACTTCTCAATGGATCATTAGGAAGCATGGCGACGCACTGTACCACGCGCCGGATGGCTTCGTCTTCCCCCATGGCCCACTTCTGGGAGATGGCCCACCCTAAATCATGGCATTCAAGACGAGCACTTAGGTCTGCAAGTAGTTGCCGAGCCTCACTCTCGCTAATGCCGAATTCTTCGGCTAGTCGTGCGTGTCCGTCAGACGAATCGAGAACACCGAGCAACCACTGTTCCGGCGGACAACAGCCGGGAAGGAAAGCCCAGTTCACCACCGAATCCAAGGTCACGTCGGGTGTGCGCGGGTCCTTTTGTTTTTCCAACCACTTCCGGGCCTGATCCGGCGTGACGTCGCCATCCCAGACGAGCAAGATGGTTGGTGTGTTGCCGGCCAAAAGGTGGGACTTCGCCTGCGGGGCCAATGAACTGCTGGGTCCGACCGGGGTAACGCGTACTCTTCTTCGGAGTCCCGCTGGAAGGCTTCGCTCTATGAGCAGACTCGCGATGCCGTCTTCACAGTATATCTGAACCTCCACCTCATTTCGGCCGGACATGTCGCCCATGGCTAAGCGAGTCGTCGGGGCGGAGATGGCCAGGTGCTCACCGCCTTCGTTCTTTAGGAGGATCCGAGCTTCCCTTGGCACGCGATCCAGCAGATAGTACGAATGGGTGGACATGACCACCTGGAGGCGTTTGTGCAGCATTACTTCTTGAAGAACCTCAGTGAAGCGAATCAAGGCCTCAGGAAAAAGCCCCGTCTCCACCTCTTCCACGACAATCAGGGAACCGTCGGGACAGTTCTGAAGCACATAAAGGAGCGTGATAAGCATATCTTCACCGGCACCCATATTGAAACCCGAATATCTGGCGCCTGCATTGCATTGCCGAAGCGAGTAGCGGGACGTCATCATTACTTCAGCGTCCGTATAGGGTCTTCCAAGGATATACCCCAGCTTTCTGAGGTATTCCCGGGACAAGGACTCTGAGGCGTCCGCCTTGCGCTGACTGCTAAAGTATTTGCGAAGAACAGGCCGTTCAATGGGCGGCACGCACCGGTGTAAGCCGAGGTAGTACACCGGACGCTTCGGGCGACGCTCGTAGTGCATCCATTTCTCGGATTGCTTCCGGATGGTAAGCTCTGTTTTCCCACCATGGGATACGTTACCGTACCGCCAGGTAATACGCAAACCGGTGGTTTCAGGATCTCCCGGGCCCTTATAGAAAAAGTCACTGAAAGTATAGTAACCAGGTTCGCCCATCTCGGCAGACTTGGTGGCAGGTTTGTCGGCATGAAACCCGAGTACCGACAGTGCCAACATGGTTGACTTACCTGTGCCGTTCCGGCCACACAGCACTGTGAGGGGGTAGGCAAACTTGATCTGAAGACTCTTGATACCTCGGAGTCCTGCATCCCCCTCTACTTCAACCCCACGAAGCGTAGGAAACGGTCTGGCTTGTCCGCTTTGGTCCGTCCATGACGAGAGAAGCCTCTTTTCTGTGTCACTCAGATGCGACCCTGGCACACCCTCACACCTCCGCGATACCCAGCCTTTCCCTCCGAGGAACCCATACACCTTTTTACCCCTCCGCGCCAAACGCGGCTGGACCGGTGCAGTGGCTTTCGATCCTATGTTCGATAAATTTCGGTAGCGGTCATCTGATGTCCTGCCGAGGGTGGATTCCTTCCGCGCGCTGTGCTATTCACTCCCGTCCTGGCTATTCCTCACTACTCGCGCGGGCACGCCGTAGGCCACCACGCCCGGCGGGATGTCGTCTACCACGGCGGCGCCGGCGCCCACTACGGACCAGGCCCCGATACGGCGGCGCGGAATGACAGAAACGCCGACGCCAAGGTGGGCTCCTGCCTCGACGACTACGCCGCCGGCCAGGTGCACCCCGGGAGACAGGTGCGCGTAGGGCCCAATGGAGCAGTCGTGGTCCACGGAGCATGCAGTGTTGAGAATGACGTGCTCACCCACATGGGTCCCGGGGTTGACAACCGCCCCGGCTAGGACGACGGTCCCCGGCCCGATGCTGGCATAAGGCGACACTGTGGCGGCTGGATGGATGACGATCGCGAATCGAGAGCCGGTGGGAAGGCGAGAAAAAGAGCCGACAGAGGTGGCGGCGCTAGGGCTGTCAGGCGAGCCGACAGAAGTGCCGACACGGGTGCCGGCGGAAGCGCTGGTGGAAGGCCCGACGCAAGGGTGGACGCAAGCACCTGCAAGGGAGCCGGCATGCAAGGTGGCAGGACTGGACAGCGGGCCAGGTGCCTCGGGTGAGGTCGGCTCGTTCGGACAGGAACCTTGTGGGTCGCTCGTAAGGTTCCTGAGCTGAGGATGTGGCGCACGGGCCTGGATACGCGCCTCACGCGCCTCAGACGCCTCACGCGCCCGGAGAGCGGAGGGCTGGCCGCCTAGCTGGCCGATGATTTCCTGCGCCACCCGCCGCCGGGCAGCGTTATCGCCGATGGCAATGACAATCTGCGTCCCGGGTGCACGCTGCAACAGCTGAGGGACATCCGCGACGGTGCCCAAGACGCGCATCCCCGGCAGCGGGGCGCTTTGCTGAGCGTCGTCCACGAAGCCGACGACCTTGAAGCCCGCCGCCAGCGCGGCGTCGGCGATGACCTTGGCATGGCCACCTGCCCCAACGATGAGCAGTTGCGGCCCACGCCGGAAAACTTGATTACCAAAACTTCGGTTGTCGGCGTTACTCATTTGCGCTGGACGCTCCCATCCGGAATGCGACGAACCGCTTTGCTGTGCCGGCCCCGCTACGTCCGAATGCTGTGGGACCTCGGCCTAAACTCCGGCATAGTGGCGCTGCCGGCGGCGCTGATGCCTTCGCGCCGGAAAACTTTGAGCACGGTGATACAGAGGATCTTCAGGTCCAGCCAGAGGCTCCAGTGGTCCACGTACCAGACGTCCAGGCGGAACTTGTCCTCCCAGCTGAGGGCGTTGCGGCCATGGATCTGGGCCCAGCCGGTGATGCCGGGCTTGACCTCGTGGCGGCGCGCCTGCTCGGGGGTGTAGCGGTCCAGATACTCCATGAGCAGGGGGCGCGGGCCCACCAGGCTCATGTCGCCGCGCAGCACGTTGAAGAGCTCCGGCAGCTCGTCCAGGCTGGTGCTGCGCAGGAAGCGTCCAAAGCGCGTCAGGCGCTGTTCGTCGGGCAGCAGATTGCCGGCGGCATCGCGGCTGTCCCGCATGGTGCGGAATTTGTAGAGGGTGAAGGGCTTGCCGTGCAGCCCTGGCCGCACCTGGCGGAAAAGCACAGGCCGGCCCAGGGCCACCCGGACAGCCACGGCGATGGCCAGGAGCAGCGGCCAGAGCAGTACGATCCCGGCCCCCGCCCCGATGATGTCCAACCCCCGTTTTGCCAACCGCTTCATCTGCAGCCCGCGCCTCCGCCAGGGGATCACGTCTCGCTGCAGAACGCCTTTTCCCGTGGCACTCACGCCCCGGCTGCCGCGACAGCACATCTACGCCCGCCCCCAGGCCCGTCGCCAGCCGCGGACTCTGGTCCAGCCCTTGTTCCAGGCTTGGACGGCCACCTCCAGGGCTGTGCGCGCCTCAGGGACGCCCAGCACCCACACCAGGGCGGCGTACACAACTACACCCGTGCCCACGGCGCCAAAAAGCCGGACCGCCTGGGCGACGACGCCTCCTCCGGGCACCCGCGCCTCCAGCCAGCCGTAGGCCAACCATACCGCGCCGCCCATAAGGGCCGAAGCCACGATGACGCGCCACAGGGAACTCAGAATGGCCTTGCCGCAGATGCCCGCTGGCTTACTCCCGCCCGGCGCGGCATTGGCGCTCAGGGCCTCACTGCTCACTGCCTTCACCCGCACCCGCAGCATCCACAGGAGCGCGCCCACCCCGAAAACGCCCGCCAGGGAGGTGGCCAAGGCCAGGCCCCCCTGCTGCAGCGGCCCCACCAGCAGCAGATTGAGCACAATGTTGATGCCGACGCCGGCCATGCCGATGATCATGGGCGCTTTCGTGTCCTGGAAGGCGAAAAACGCCCGGCTGATCATGTCCCGCAAGGTGAAGACCGCCACGCCCAGGCAGAAAAACAGCAGCGCCCACGCCGTGGCCTCGGTGGCCCGGGCGTCGAACGCGCCCCGTTCGAAAACCAGCCGCACCAACGGCACCCGCAGCACGGCCATGCCCACCGCCACCGGGATCATGACGAAATTGATCATCTTCGCGGCTTCAGCAAACGCTTTACCAAAGCGGCTCCAGTCCTTCTCGGCTGCCAATTTCGCCAGCGTGGGATACATCACCGTGGTGATCGCCGTGCCGATCACCCCCGGCACCAAGCCCATCAGGCGGTTGGCGTAATTCAGGGCCGCCACGCTCCCAGCCGCCAACCCCGAGGCCAGCATGCGGTCCACCAGGGTCCCCGCCTGCCCTACAGCCGTGGCCACCAGCACCGGGCCTACCAGCGCCCCGATGCGGCGCAACCCCGGGTCCCGCAGGTCCAGGATCGGATGCCAGCGGTATCCCAGCCGCCACATGGCCGGCACCTGCAGCACCACCTGCACGGCAATGGAGAATACGGTGGCCACAGCCACCGCCTGAATCCCAAACACAGGCCCCAGGCCAAGAATGGCGGTGATGAGCACCACATTGAACGCCAGCCCCACCACCGCCGGGACGGTGAAGTTCCCGTCCGTCTGCAGCATCCCTGCCATGAGGCCCGACAAAGCTTGAAACAGAACCATGGGGAACATGATGCGGGTCATGTCGACGGTCAGCGCATAGACAGGCCCTCGAAACCCGGGGGCCACCAGCCGGGTCAGAGGGCCGGCCAGCAGCTCACCCACGGCGATGAACAGGAAGGACAGCAGCACCGTGGCGTTGATCACTGAGCTGGCCATGCGGAACGCGGCTTCACGGCCCCGCTCCTGCCGCACCTGCGAAAACACCGGGATAAACGTGGTTCCCAGCGCCGCGCCCACAGACGCGAAAATGAGCGAGGGAATCGTCTGCCCCATGAGGTAGGCGTCGGTGGCATGGGTCGCGCCGAACACGGCAGCCATGGACGCCTCCCGGGCAAACCCTAGGAACTTGCTGATGACAGACACCACGGCGACAATACCCGCCGCCTTGAAAAGCCCTTCCCGCGCGGTCAATCGGTGATCCTCCAACTCCGCTTCCTGCCGCCCGCCGTTCGCGCCGACGTGTTCGGGCTTACACCCTTTTGCCGGGCGGGCTTGTGCCCCTTTGCCCAACAGCGCCGCGGTGTCCCGGTTAACGGCCGGACGCCACCGATGGGCGCATCAGCCCGGTGACCCTGGGCGGTCTGGCCTCGATACTCAGCCCCGGGGAACGCGAACACCGTAGATGTGCGGCAGCCCCCTTCGCTGGATTACCGATTACCACCCTACTTCGCGGGAAACGACCCAACTCCTTTCGGGCAACCCAACGTCTGAGCCCTCGCTTCCTCCCGCCCAGGCTTCAGGAAGTTGGAGACATTGGCCTTGCATTCATACCCCTCAAAGAAATCCGTACCAAGGACACCGATGTCGAAATCGTGATCCGTTTGGCCGATTCGTGCGCCTTGGGCATTCTCGATGAAGCAACGGTATCGCTTGTCCTGAACTACCCAAGTTCGATGCTGGGGGGTACAGTGCCACAAAACATATTCCAGGAGTCTCCCCCGCCGGGCATCAAGTCTTGCCTGGTTACACGAGTAGAAAACCGTGAGCAGTCGGCAAAGATCCTCAGCCAGGGAGTGATCGATCGCCATGGACGTCGAATTTCGCATCGGCGGTCCAAGGGCCCGGCTGATCGCTGGTTCTCTTGGCTTCCACCTCCCGTAGGACAATCTCCTGAAGCTCAACACCCTCCACGAGTTGCCTGTACTGATCTATGTCAGCAGAGTCCGGGGTGCGGGCTTCCATACTTGTCCCACCCTTTCCGGTCAGAAACCTGTCACGCGGCCACGGTGAAATCAAGCCCTTCGAGGGGCGGAAGAGGAGAAACCGGGAATAGGTACTTATCCTGAGAGTCCGTGAGCCTTACCCGCAACGACTCAATGGTGCCAGGCTTTGGTAACCCGCGACGGGTCAGGATTTCGGCCGCAGAATGCGGAATCTGGCGAATCCATTCCATGACCTGAAGCCACTCAGTCGCAGACGATTCATTGTGCAGCCGGGCGTTTTGTCGAATAACGTTCACCATGTCAGTGAGGCCCTTCAAGGCCTCGGCAGCGCCGAGGGCTTCATGTGGTCCGAGGGCCCAGTCCTCCAGACGAACCTGAAGCTCTGTCAGCTTGACCGCCGCCTCGCCATCCAGCCACCTATGCATCCACTCGGCGTCCCTGGCCAGGGCTGGAGAATGTTTCTCCTCAGCGAAAGCGGCGTAAGCGTAGACCTCTCTCGCGAGTTCCCGCCACACATGCCAAAGCGCCTGCGCCACGATCGCATTGTCCGCCGCTAACCGCTCTTCCAACGGCACCGTCGCGCGCCATTGAGGGGTTCGAACGTGTTCAAAGAAGTCGGTCATCGTGTATCCCTCCCCCCAGACAGTCCGCACTGACAGGCAAACCGCAGGAAACCAGGTATTCACGCCTAACACCTCAGCACAGCTTATGCTGAGGGTAGTCTTGCCAACGACTGGCAAATGCATTATACCATGGGCGACGAT
This sequence comes from Bacillota bacterium, assembly GCA_014896355.1. Classification (GTDB taxonomy): domain Bacteria; phylum Bacillota; class UBA5301; order Bu52; family Bu52; genus Bu52. The sequence continues at coordinate 2,170 of JADBKO010000057.1, read as the reverse complement.
CACCTCCAACCAGAAACAAACGCTTCGCCGATTGCCACCTTTCTTCGTCAGACCTCGGGTGCGGACTTCAGGAACTTCAGGCCTCTGCCAGTGCCTGCTCCAACACTGTGGCCACGTAGTCCACTTCCGCCTCGGTGAGGTGGTTGTGGAACGGAATGGCGATGCTGGTGCGGCCCGCGGCCTCGGTCACGGGGAAATCCCCTTCCTTGTAACCGAACAGCCGCCGGTAGAACGGCTGCAGGTGAATGGGGGTGAAGTAGGGCCGGCAGCCAATCCCCGCCTCCTGGAAGCGCTGCATGACGTGGTCGCGCACGGCTTCCTGGCGCTCGGGCGTGGGCTCGTCCACCCCGACGCGGATGACATAGACAAACCAGCTCATGCGCGTGACCTCGGGCGCCACATACGGCAACCTCAGCCCGGGATGGCGCGGCGCCGATCCAGCCGCCCCGGCCGACCGAGCCAGCCCGCCCAACCTGCGCGCATACATCTGCGCCACCCGCTGGCGCTTAGCAATGAGCTCCTCGATGCGCCCCATCTGGGCCACGCCTAAGGCGGCGGACAGCTCGTCCATGCGGTAATTATACCCCAGGCGCTCATGGGAGAGCCAGACACCCGCCTCGCCCCGCCCCTGGTTGCGCATGCTGCGGCACAGCTTGGCCACCTCTTCGTCATCGGTGACGATCATGCCGCCCTCGCCGGTGGTGATCTGCTTGTTGGGATAGAAGGCGAACACCGCCCCGTCCGAAAAGGCTCCGCTGCCGGCCTTTTTCCCTTTGTACTCAGACCCGATGGCCTCGCAGGCATCCTCGATCACCACCAGGCCATGGCGCCGGGCGATCTCCCGGATGGCATCCAGACGCGCCGGCTGGCCGAAGGCGTCCACCGGCAGGATGGCCTTGGTGCGCGGCGTGATAGCCGCCTCGATCAGGCTAGGGTCGATATTCCCCGTATCCGGCTCGATGTCCACGAACACCGGCTTGGCCCGCTCATAGAGCATGCAGTTGCTGGAAGCGATGAAGCTAAACGGCGTGGTGATGACCTCATCCCCCTCGCCGATGCCGAACGCCCGCACCAACAGATGCAGCCCGCTGGTGCCGCTGTTCACGGCGATGGCGTACCTGCGGCCCACATAATCGGCCACGGCCTGCTCGAATTCGGCCATCTTGGGGCCAAGGGCCAAAACTGGGGAATGAACCACCTCGTTGACCAGCGCAATCTCAGCATCCGTAATGTCGGGACGGGACAGATGAACCTGCATTCTTCAAGCCTCCCGGGTCGCATCAAGCGATTCCTGCCGGATCTCAGCAGGCCGTGCCTCATGATTTTTGAGAGTCTCTCCAGAGAATCTCTCCAGCCGACCTTCATCCGACCACACGTATCAGCTCTCCTGCCAAACGCTCCCGCGAAAACCGTCTCTCCACCAGGGACCGCCCACACTGTCCCATGGCCGCGCGCTCTGCGGGGGGCATCTCCTTGAGCCGCGTAACCGCCTGAGCCAGAGCGCCGGGGTCCTCGGGCTCCACGGCCAGCCCGGCGTGGTTCTCCACCACCAACCGGGCCATGTCGCCCGGCACTGCGCAAAGCACCGGCTTCCCGGCAGCCATGTAGTCGAACAGCTTGTTGGGACTGATGGCGTACGCGAAGGCCTGGGCCGCCCGCAGGGTGATCAGCGCCGCATCTGCCCCCGCCAATAGCGAGGGAATCTGCTCTTTGGGCACCGGGTCCATAAACAGAACATTCTTCAGGCCCAGCTCCTGGGCCTTCTTGACCAAAGCCGCCTTGCTGGGCCCGTCCCCTACCAGCATGAAACGGATACCGGGCTGGCCCTTCAGCAGCTGTGCGGCCTCCAGGACGGTTTCCAGCGAGTTTGCCGGCCCATGGGCCCCGGTGTAGATGACAGTAAAGGTTTCCCCCTCGCCCGCCCTGCCCGCGCCGCTGGCCGCGGCCTCCCGCTGTGGCACCTGCAGGTCATTCACGCCAGACGCGGCTTGCCCGGCGGGACTGTCGCCGCCAGCCTGGAAGTTACCCAGGTGTACACCGTTCGGGATGTAGGCGATCCGGTCCTTCTGGACGCCGCGGCTGAGAAGATAGCCTTCTGACCCCGGAGCTAGAATGATGATCTTCTCCGCCACCCGGTACAGCCAGCGCTCCAGCAGCCGCATGCCCCGGA
>JADBKO010000056.1 GCA_014896355.1 Bacillota bacterium | reverse complement strand
CGCAGCAAGACCGCCCTCAGCGCCCAGCAGGTCCTACAGGAGGTGCGGCGCTCCTTTCCCCATGTGAGCCTGGATACAGTCTACCGCAATCTGTCGCTGCTTACGCGCTGCGGCTTGCTGGTCCAGCTCAACCTGCAAAACCGGGAAACGGCGCGCTTTGAGTTTCAACCCCGTCGCCGGCACCACCATCACCTGGTGTGTCTCAAGTGCGGGCGTACGGTATGCCTTCCGGACTGTCTTTTGGACGCGCAGGCTGTCCAGCAGGCGGAAGAACACGGATTCCAGGTGACAGGGCACGCTTTTGAGGTGTACGGGTACTGCCCGCAATGCCGGGTGGAACGCCCGCAAGCGGATCGGCAGCCGGACCGTCCGGCAGGCCACCATGAAATGCAGCTGCCTGCCAAGCGGGAAACCAGGGGAAGCGGGCAAGGGGACGCAGGGCATCCATAGACGCCCAGCGGACTATGGGCAGGCCACAAAAGTGAGGGCGCCGTTCAGGCAGTGGTCCAGGCAGGTCTCGCACCCGTCGCACAGGGTGGACTGCACGCGGGCCTTTTTGGCCACCACGGCGATGGCTTGACGGGGGCAGGCCCGGGCGCAGTTGCCGCAGCCCTGGCACAGGGCTTCCAGCACCTGGGCACAATACCGGGCGGCATGGGACGGGCCCTGAGCAGCTGAAAACGAAGGTGTGCCCACGTGCGCATCCTCCTTCGCCGGCGAAGGGGGAAGGGAGCCCACCAGGCGCCCCCCTCCCCGCGGAGCAGCGGAGCAACCACCGCAGGCGCTGCCGGCTACATGGCCTCGCGGATGTAGCGGGTCAACCTGGGCGCCAGGCCCGCGGCCACCTCGGCCATCATGCCGGGCATGATGGCCGCCATGACCTTGGGCAGCATGGCAGGCAGCTTCTCCTTCATGGACGGCGGCATATTCGGAATCTCCTGTTCCATCAGCTCCAGGACCTTCGGCATGAGCTTGGGCAGCATGGCCGGGAACAGCGCCGGCATCATCAGGGGCATCATCTTCTCCATGGCCGCCAGGGCGGGCTTTTGCATCACACCGGGCATGGCCGCCATCCCCTTCACGGCCGGCTGCATGGCCGGCGGCATGGCTGCCACGATCTCCGGCAGCATCTGGCCCATCATCTGAATGACGCCTTCGCTGGTCATGGCCCGGATGGCTTTGGCAAACACGCTCCACATTTCCAGGGAGATCTCCGTAGTATTCCGGACCGGATAGCCCAACGCCTGGGCCACCAGGCCGGCGAAATCCTCCACCGGCACATCCCGATGGGTTTCCGCCGCCCCCACCCGCAGCTGGAACTCGCAGCAGGGGCACGTGCTGACCACGGCATCTGCGCCGGTATCCTGGGCCTCCTGCAAGCGCATGCCGGCCAGCCGGTTGGAGACCTCCGGGTCCTTCACCCGGGTCAGGACGCTGCCGCAGCACAAGGCATTCTCGCGGGTGCTGGCCATTTCCCGCAGCTCCAGCCCGGGGATAGCCTGCAGGGTCTTGCGCGGCGCGTCATAGATCCCACCGTGGCGCCCAATGTGGCAGGAATCATGCCAGGTGACGGTTTTGTGCACGGGCTGTTTGAAATGCAGCCGCCCTTCCTCCACCAGTGCCGCCGTGACTTCGCTCAAATGGCGGATGCGGAAATCGAACTTCAACCCCAACTTCTGCGCCCACTGGGGGTAATAGTGGGTCCAGGCCACCCAGCACCCTGGGCAGGAGATGATGATCTCCTGAACGCCCCGCTTGTGCATCTGTTCCACGTTGTTGCGGAATGCCAGCTCGAACTGCTGGGGCTTGCCGGCCATCAGCATGGGGATGCCGCAGCAGGCCTCATCCTGGCCCAGATACGTAAAGGGCACGCCGCCCTCCTTCAGGATGTGGACGGCGTTCTCGGCGATATCCGATTGGACGAAGGAGGCCGTGCAGCCGGCCCAGTAAGCTACCTCCGCCTCGGGCAGGATGGCCACGTCGTCGGGAACCCAGGCGTCGCGCTCGTGCCGGCGGCCGGCCCAGATGTTCAGGTCCGACTCGATGCTGGACCCCATCATCTCAAAGGCCGGGAAGGTGCTGTAGTGGAAGTCCTGCACCAGCGGCGTGCGCATCTGGTCCCAAAGCTCCTGGATGGGCAGGTTCACCTGGCAGACGTCGTTGCAGCGCTTGCAGGTGGTGCACATCAGAAAGCTGTCCACCGTCTTCTGGTCCCACTTGGCCCGCCCTTCCAGGTAATGCTGTAAAAACAGCCACTTGCCGCGGGGGGAAGCAGACTCCCAGCCCACCCCCTGATACTCCGTGCAGACGTCTTCGCAGTAGGAGCACTGGGCGCAGGCGTAGGCGGCGGCGGTCACACTCTCGGCCAGGGAACGTTTCATGTGCGGCGTATGGCTGGCCAGGCGCTCCGCCAGGTCCACCAGGGAGCCGCTGGCCCGGGCCACGCGCATGGAAGCGCGGATCAGAGCCGGGTTGCCGGTGCCCTTCAGGATCTTGCCTGGGTTGAACACGTTGTCCGGGTCGTGCCGGGCTTTGTAGGCGGCCAGAAGCTGCAGATGCTCTTTGCCGAGGGCAGCCTCCGCTTCGTCCGTGAAATACAGCCCCACCGAATAGGCGCGGCCGCCGTGGCGCTTGGCAATCTCCATCATGGCCAGGGACTTGGCGAAGCCCGGCGTAAAAGCGAGGGTACGGCGGTCGCCCAGCATGAAGCAGAGCAGCGTGGCCTGGTCCGGGCCCAACAGCGTGGCCTCGATGGAGATGTCCTTCAGGTGATCCACGCCTTCCTGGACCACGGCTGCCAGATTGTCGATGGGCACCACCGCCTCGCTGGGAATCAAAGACGGTCCGGCAACCTTCAGCCGCATGGGATAGACGCTCTCCTCCAGCTCGTGCCGGGCCACAGCCTCGGGCAAAAGGGTACCGCCGTGGGCTGCAATGGCGGCCTGGATCTTCCCATCCAGATCCGGCCGTTGGCTTTGGGTGTAGACCAGCAGGAGAACGTGGTTCCCTGGCGGAACCGCCCCCGGCGTGTGGCCTCCGGCCCTTCCGGGGCCGTGTTCTTGGCCGCTGCCGTGGGCAGATCCCTGTCTGGAAGCCTCTGCGGAACCCTCCCCAGACTGCCCGCGCCCGCCGTGGCCGGCGCCGCCGGCTACCTGCGCCTGCAGCCTCTCCGCCGCGGCCAGGCCGTCAGCCCGGCGGGAGACCAGGGTGGCCGTGGAGATCGCTGCGTGCCACAAAGGCCAGCGCTCCTGGCGCGCCTGTTGCAGCACCTGCACCAGGCTGCCCAGGTCCGCGAAGTACGCCGCCACCGGGACCTTCTTTTCCAGCCGGCAGACTTTGAGGGTCACGGAGACGATGAAGCCGGTGATGCCCTCCGCCCGGCTGGCCAGCCGTAGGTCGGGACCCTCCCACCGGCGGATCTCCCCTTCCGGCGTCACGACCTCCACGGCCTCCACATTGTCGGCGATATACCCGTACTGGTAGCTGCCGATGCCGGAGCCCCCTTCTGCCACCCAGCCGGCCACCGTGGAGCCAGGCGCACTGCTGGGATACAGGCGAAGCATGAGGCCGTGAGGGGCCAGAGCCTTCTCCAGGCGGGTCCAGATGACGCCTGGCTCGACGGTCACAGTCTGCCGCCCGGGGTCCACGGCCAGGATCTTGTCCATGCGGCGGAAACTCACCACGATTCCCCCGTGGGCAGGCATGGCCCCGCCATAGCCGCTGGTCCCCGCCCCCCGCGGCACCAGCGGCACCCGGTAATGCCGGCCCAGCTTCACCAGTTCCGCGACCTCCAGGGCAGAGACCGGCTGCACCACCGCATCGGGCATGTTGTGGATCAGGGCTTCCACGGCCGCCGGCAGGCTGCCAACATCGTGGGAGTACAACAGCAGCTCGTTCTCGTCAAAGCGGACCCGGTCTCCGAAAAGCTCCATCAGGCGCGATTGTAATGCGCGATCCACCTCGGATCACCTCACATCGTTCGTTTCTTCACAAAGCGGGGCGGGAAAAGCTGTTCTCTCTCTTAAATCCTATAGTAGGGCATGTTCTCTCTGAAGTTCAATTAGCGAACGGCAGGGAAAAAGCGAGCCTGAGGCCGGAATCCGAAGAACGCGCGTCCCCATCCGGCGGGAAGACGGATGGGGGGCCGGCAACCGCTCATCTCGGCTGGCACGGTTTCTCCTGCACGATCTCTTCCGGTGCGATTCCGGCCATCCCCCAGGGGCCGGCCCTGGTCGGCAGCGCTCCGGCCGATCCGGCCAAGCGGCCAGCAGGCCCGGATAAGCTCAAAAGCCTGACGGCCTCACGAAAGCCTAACGGCTCCGCAAGCCGCTTTCTTTCAGCAGGCGGGTAAACTGCAGGACCAGCCGCACCTGGGCTTCATCCATATCGCAGATCTGCCGCAGTACCGCCTGCACATTCGGGTCCAGCAGCAGCTGGCGCACTTCGGGGCTCATGGCCGCCAGCATCTGCTCCAGGCCGGGATCTTCCAGCACCAGATAGCAGGTGGATACCCCCAGGACGGCGGCCAGGCGCTCCAGAGTTTCCAACGAAGCCTGGGACTGGTCGGCTTCCAGCCGGGCCAGGAAGCCACTGGAGAGGCCGGCCCGCCGGCCCAACTCCTCCCGGCTGAGCCCCAGGCTTTGGCGTAAAGTACGGATCTTGCTTCCCAGCCCCGAAAGGTCGCGGCGCAGCAAGACAGGGATGGATACCTGCAGGGCCTGGGCCAGGCGCCGCAGCACAGCGGGGCCGGGGCTGGCCTTGCCGGTCTCTACCCGGCTCAGGAACGGCGCCGATACGCCGGCGGCCCGGGCTGCCTGTTCCAAAGAAAGGCCCCGGTGTTCCCGGATGAGGCGCAGCCGCTCCCCCAGCGGCACCGCAGAGCCGGATGGCGCTGCCGGCGCCGGCGCAGCCCCTGGCACCGTGCCCAACCGGGCTCCCGGCGCTGGGACCGGCCAGGGGGCGCCGGTTTCCGGATCCGGCAGGATCCTGCCGATGTCTGCCTCCAGCGCGGCAGCCAGCCGGCGCAGGGTACGCAAGGAGGGAGTCTTATGCCCGTTTTCCACCTCGCTCAGATAACCTGCGGACAGCCTGGACCGCTCCGCCAGCTGGCGCAGGGAATAGCCGCGGGATTCCCGCAGGGAGCGCAAGCGCTCGCCCACAGAGCCCCCGGGCGACCCTGGGAAGGCCCCGGACCCGCCTCCGCCCGGCTCTCTCCCCTCTCTCCCCTCCCGCCGCATCTGTTCACCTGCACCGTAGGGCTGCTCGCCCATGACCATGCCCCCCGCCCGGGCTGTTCTCCCCGGCCTCCGGATTCCCCACCTTTTTCGCCTCCGCATGCCCATTCCCTGCTGGTAGCATGCGCGGGCCCGGCGAGTGACAGACTGTAAGGTGGGCGTCCCGGGGCCGCCGGCCCAGGTGAAGGCTGTAAGGGTATCAAGGCAAAGGAGACGGGATCGTGAACGTTTTCGGCCATGGGGGAGCCGTGCTGGTGGCAGCTCTCTCCGGAGTCCTGATGGCTGTGCAGGGGGCCCTCAATTCCGGGGCCAGCCGCATCGTTGGGCTGTTGGAAACCTCCCTGGCCGTGCAGGTCCTGGGCACCCTGACTGCAGCCCTGGCCTTGTTGGCCGTGCATCTCGGCGGCCTGCCTCTGAACGGGCCGGAAGGGAGCGCCTCCCTGGCGGCGGGCCAGGCCGCTGCCGGCGGCCGCGCCGGCGTCGGCGGTGTGGCCGGCAATCTGGCGCTTTGGCTGCGGGTTCCCTGGTGGATGTGGCTGGGCGGCCCCCTGGCTGTGGCCATCGTCTTCTGCGTAGCCTTCGGGATCCGGCGCAGCGGTGTGGTCCAGGCCACCACCGCCATCGTGACCGCCCAGCTTCTGGCCGCCGCCCTCATCGACCATCTGGGGCTCCTGGGCGCGGAGAAAATCCCCTTCGCCCCTCTCAAACTGGCGGGTGTGGCCCTGATTGCCGCCGGCGCCTACGTGTTGCTGGACTGAGCGCCAGGGACAACAGGAAAACCGCCGGGGATATGGAAATACTCTCCACAACGCCCCCGCCCGCATCCCCGCTGCCCGGATCACATGGACGCGGGAAAGGCAAGGGGAGGGCGCCGAGGGAAGGGATCGGATTGGCCCGCATCTACACCCGCAGCGGCGACGACGGCACCACCGCCCTGGCCAGCGGTGCCCGGACCGGTAAGGCGGACCCCAGGGTCGAAGCCTATGGAACCGTGGATGAGCTCAACGCCTGCCTGGGCATGCTTCGCACCCTGGCCCCCGGGGACATGCAGGAAATCCTGCAGGAAATCCAGGCAGACCTGTTTGTGCTGGGCGCGAATTTGTCCTTTCCACACGACTCCGGCCCGGAGCATCCGGCGCAACCTCCGCCGGTGCTGGATCCCGGCCGGGTCGCCGCCCTGGAGCACTGGATCGATGCGTTCAGCGCTGGGCTGCCGCCGTTGCGCCATTTCGTTCTGCCGGGGGGAACGCCGCTGGCCGCCTGGTTTCATCTGGCCCGCACCGTATGCCGGCGGGCGGAGCGCAGGGTCGTGGGCTTGTCCCTGGAGCCGGGGGTCCGGCTGGATTCCACGGTGGTCCCCTATTTGAACCGGCTGTCCGACTTCCTCTTCGTGCTGGCGCGGGCCGCCAATCAGCGAGGCGGCGGGCAGGAGATCTTCTGGAAACCCCGAAAACCCAAAGAACAACCTGAGGGATGAACCTGAGGGATGAAAGGAGGAAGCAGCGCCGCCCAGCAGGCCACTGGCCCGGCCGAGCCGGTTCGCACCCGGCGGCATGGTTCCGGGCCGGACCTGAATCTTGCGGCGGCGCAGCGCAACATCCATGCCCACCCGGGCCGAAGCCTACGCACTGCTGACCGAGTACACGCAAAACCCCGGCCTCATCAAACATGCCCTGGCCGTGGAAGCAGCCATGCGGGCCTATGCCCGCCGTTTCGGAGAGGACGAAGATCTCTGGGGCATCACCGGCCTGCTGCACGATTTCGACTATGAACGTTGGCCCAACGCTCCGGATCATCCCCTGCAAGGCGCCCGGATCCTGGCGGAAAAAGGGTATCCTCAGAGCATGATCGAAGCCATCCAGGGCCACGCCACCTACACGGGCGTGCCGCGGCGCACCCGCATGGCCAAGGCCCTGTATGCCGTTGACGAGCTGACGGGCTTTATCACGGCTGTGGCCCTGGTCCGCCCCAACAAGGATCTGCAGGAAGTGGCCGTCTCTTCGGTGAAAAAGAAATTCAAGGATAAGGCTTTCGCCCGCGGCGTCAACCGCGAGGACATCTTCACCGGCGCCCGGGAGCTGGGAGTGGACCTGGACGACCACATCGCCTTTGTGATTCAGGCCATGACGGCCATCGCGCCCGAATTGGGCCTGGCCGGCGGGGACGCTCAGGCCAGCCAGGTCTCGTAGCCGGCCAAGACGGCCCGGCCATCGGACTCCACCAGGCGGACGGCGGCCGCCAGAGTACGGTCGACGCTGGCGGCCTCGTTGGCCACGGTGACGATCCCCAGTTCCGCCCGCCGCCACTCATCCTGGCTTCCCACTTCCGCTGCGGCCACGTTCAGCCGGGACTGCAGCCGGGCCAAAAGGCTTTTGAGAATGCGCCGTTTGTCCTTGAGAGAAAACGGCTCTTCCAGCCGTAGTTCCAGGCGGCATGCGCCGATGACCATGCCGGCGCACCTCCCTTTTTCCTCTCTTCCCACCGTTTTGACGGCCTTTCTGTCACCGCCCCGGTCAGACAAGCATAGTATACAGCACCAATTTCCGGGAGGCTATGACCTGGCATGGACAGCTCCGGATCCAAACGGGCCACGACGGGGAAAGGGGACCGCCGGGTCAATCTTTCCCTGCCGCCTGGAACAGTAGAAAAACTCCTCACGGAACGGGAAACGGAAATCCTGCGGCTTTTGGCTCAGGGGTTCACCAACGTGGAGATCGCCAAGCAACTGTACGTCAGCAGCCATACCGTGAAAAACCATATCACCAGCATCTACCGCAAACTCGGCATCTACGACCGGGTGCAGGCGGCCATCATCGCCGTCCAACAGGGGCTCTACCGCCCTGAGTGATCGTTTTGCGGCCAAGGGCGCCAGACCACCACGTCGCGGCGGGCCTTCTCGGACCATCCTTCCCGCCCGGCCGCCGTATCCGGCGGGGAGGAGCCCGCGCGGGAGCGGGTTGCGGGGGAAGCTCCGGGCCGTGAGGGGGTCCCGCCTCCTTCCGGAACGGCTGAAGGTGCCGGTTGGCTGGCGGGCCCGGACAGGACCCTGCCGCCAAAGGGACGGGAGTAGCGAAGGGCCTGCAGGTGCCAGCGGAAGAACTCATCCGGAGAGGTGGGAGGCAGGGGACAGGACCGCTGCGGCCTTCCCTGATCATTCGGCCTTCCCCGATAAAGGGGAACGGGGCCCGGTGTCTGCGATGCCGGCGCCGGCCGGGCGGGCACAGTGCGCTTTTCCCGGGCCGGGACGGCTCCTGGGACGCCGGCGAAACCGGCGATGCTCTCCGCGTTTTCCGCCTGCCACTCCACCAGCAGGGCCAGGTCCTGCTTCAGTGTGCCGGTTTGGGGATCCAGCTCATGGTCTTCCCACATGTCCACCACCTGGCAGCGGCCGGGGTGCTCCGCTGTGGCGGGAATCTCCCCGGCCGGCAAGTCCAACTCGAAGGGAATCGGATGGCTGACGGTGAGCAACTGACCGTCCCAGTTGCGGTAGGTGATCTGTACCGCCACCTCCCCCCGGGCCACCCAACCCTCCGGCGAAAAGCGGAATTCCTGGATCTCCGGGTTCAGGCGCACCCGGTGGATTTCCTGGGCCCCGGCCAGCGTTCCCTCGCCGGCCAGATCCACCTGCCACTGTCTTGCCTGCTTCACAGAATCCTCTCCTTTCGCGTGCCGGACATGCCGGACATGCCGGGCACCGCGTGGTTGCCGAATTCTGCTGCATACTATGCAGAGGTAGGAGAGAAGTCCACTGTCCGGCCAGGTCTTTCCCAGCGCACGCCAGCTCTGACAAATATTGTGATTTGTGCCGCCACCAGGCACGTCTGTATAATTTATGGTGTAGCATCCACCTACAGGAAGGAGAGCGACGAAATGGCAAGAACTCGGCGCATCCGTTGGTGGGGGGTGCTCCTGGTGGCTTTCCTGGGTGTGCTCGCCACCGCCTGGAGCGCCGCCGCAGCGGGAGACTGGTACAACCCGTCGGCTCCCATGGGACAAGCTGCCTGGGGGCAGTATGGTGGCGGCAACGGCAATGGCGCAGGCCAGGCCTTCCCCTCCGGTGCCGCGTATGGAAGTTCGCCCTCGGCGAACCCCGTTCCCTCTTACTTTTACTGGTACCGCAACAGCTGGAACCCGTCCACGACCTCTCAGGGGAGCGGCAACGGGGGAGTGCCCGGAATCCCGGCGGGCAGTGGGAGCGGTGGAAACGGCATGAGCGCCGGAAGCAACGGCTCCGGTACAGGGGGGGCGGCGGCCGGCGGCGCCAGCGGTGGCAATACCACCGGCAGGGCCGGGATGCCGGGAGGATCATCCGGCACTGTGGGCCGCCAGCCGGCACCTGGCGCGGATTCCAGTGCAAGCGTACAAGAAGTGGTGGATTTCATCAACCAGCAGCGGGCCGCCCAGGGCTTGCCGCCGCTGCAGCTGGATCCGGCCCTTTGCGCAGTGGCGCAGCAGAAGGCCGAAGACATGCTGGCCAATGACTATTTCGGCCATTACTCTCCCACGTACGGTTCGCCGTATGATATGCTGGATTCCGCCGGAATCCAATACCGCTGGGCCGGGGAGAACCTGGCGCAGGTGAATTCCGTGGAGCAGGGCAATGAGATGTTTATGGAAAGCAGCGGCCATCGGGCCAATATTCTAAGTTCCGCCTACACCAAGGTGGGCGTGGCTGTGGTCAAAAAGGGCGGACAGTATCTGATCGTCGAGGAGTTCATCAAACCCTGAAGCCCGGCCTCTCGCAGACGCGGGATCCTGGGCAGAGAAAGCCGCCCGGCAGCGGGCGGCTTTTCTCTTTAACCCGGCCCGTGGGTCGGCAGACCAAAGCGCTGCGCCTAGCGGCGGACCGGCTGTGGCGGCCAGGGCGGCCAGAAAGCATTGGTTTCGCACATCTCGGCCCAATCCGGGCAGCCGAAGGGAGAGACCCCCACGCATTCGCTGGGCGGCGGGCAGAAGCGCGCATGAGCGATCTCCAACTGAACCAGGGCCGTGATCTTCACCACAATATAGTAACCCACTTCACACTCGATCACTGAGCCATTCTCAATGACATGGCAGTTCAGGCACTGCACCAAAGGCAGAACCCGCACGGTCATGCCAGCCACAGCGCCGTTCAGGGTCACCCTGCGCCCGACGCGGAAATTGCGCACTGCTTCCTGCGGCTGGTTGTTTACGTCCATGTACTCCACCCGCTGGGTCCACTCGATGGTCACGCTGACCTCGTTGTCGCGGGGGATGCTGGCATCCACCACCGTCGGCGTCCCCACGACCTCGCAGGAGGAAACGCTGGCTGCGGCGGGGGCGATGTTCGTCAGCCGGAACGGGCGGCAGTCGCACACCGCACACTCGTTATAGACCTTCTCCACAATCACACATTCGGGACGGTAGACTTCTTGCGCATCCACACTCATGGCCTCTTTCTCTTCACCTCCCGGTGCCGATTGAGTCACCTTGTGGACCTGCTTCTGCCAGTAGTCCACGTTGAACCCGTCACTCACACCTGCGGACTGCATATCGGTGTCGCTCACCTCCGAGCTTCCCTCCTTACCGCGCCCGTTGCCCGGGATCCCCTGCTGGCAGGCCGGCACCCGAAACCTGCGGAAATCCTGTGGCAGTGTCACACTCTGGCCGCTAAGCCTGCGCGCTTCGCTATATACTATGAGCCCTGCTTCGCAGGGTTCAGGGACCAAAGAGGCAGGGATGAAGACGGGAGGCCCTTCCTAGGACAAACTGGCCAGGCCAGGACCGCCGGCAGCCGGCGGCCGGGAGAGTTCAAGAAAAAACAGCGCGGGCCGGCGGAGCGCCGGCCCGGGTGCACCGATTCTGCCTAATCCACCACCTGATATCCGGCGTCGCTGACTGCAGCGGCCATCTGCTGCTTGCCCACTTTGGCCGGATCATACAAGACCTGGGCTGCGCCGCCGGCAAGGTCCACCTGCACCGTGTCCACTCCGGCCAAACTTTTGAGGGCTTTCTCCACAGCCATCTTGCAGTGATTGCAGCTCATTCCCTCGATCTTGAGGGTGAGGCTCTGCTTCTCCGCCATAACCGTTCCTCCCAGCGCGAATATTCGCTGTGTGGATCTTTGGATGGTTCCCTACGGGGGTAGGCTACTCCATCCACCTCCTATTCTACAGCAACATGCCTGGCGCGCCTAGCCCTCCCGGCGTTTCCGGCCGGTTTTCCGCATCGCCCCATCGCACGGGGGGAACCGCGCGCCTCCAGTGTCCCCGATCCCTGCCGAATAATGCCGCCGCCTTCGCCCATGCTAACTGCGAACATTCCGGCCTTCCCTGCGAGGATATCCAGGAGGAATGGGTCTTTGCCCTTGTCTGAATACCTGGCTGCGGTGACCGCCGGCCTGGCTGTTGGAACCGTCGCCCGGGCTGCGCTGCTGCGCAGCGATTACCGGCAGTATCCGGCGTACCCCCACGGATATGTTAACCATCTGACGATGGGGCTCATTGCGGCAGCCTTGGGCGCGGTCTCCGTGCCGGCCCTCCTGGAAAAGCAATATACGGCCGTGACCTTCCTGGCCTTGGCGGCCCAGAGCTTCCGGCAGGTGCGCAAAGAGGAACGAGACAGCCTGGTGGATCTGGATACGGAGGAGCTGGTCCCCCGGGGTGGCACCTACATCGACGGGATTTCCAAGGTGTTTGAGGCCCGGAATTATCTGGCCATGCTCACGGCCCTCGTATGCTCCGCAACGGTCACGGTCCTGGGCCGCCGGTTGGATCTGGCCCTGGCGGTGCCGATGGGCGTCCTGGCCGGCATCGGGGCCGCCGTTCTGCTGAGCCGGGCCATGGTCGGCAGGAAAGTGGGGGACGTCTGCCGCGTGCGGCCAGCGGAATTCCATTTTCTGGGCCCTTCGCTATATGTGGAGGGGGCCTATATGATGAACGTGGGCCTGCCGGCCAGCCGGGATCTGATCCTGAAGCAGGGCCTGGCTGCAGCCCTGGAGCCCAACGATCCCGCCGCCCGGGCCACGTTGGCCAACGTAGGCCAGCGCCAGGCGCTGGTGCATGACGCGGCTGCCATTTTGGGGATCTACATGGACATCGGCGAAATGGAATTCACACCCCTGGCCCGCCTGGACCACGCCACTGGCGCCGTCATGCTCTTCATCTTGCCCCAGGAACGGGACATGGACGCCCTGCTGCAGGCACTGCGGAACACGCCCCTTTTGGAGAGCGCGTGGCGCGAGCCCCGGGCCACGCGGGCGGGGCGGATGGCCTACCGGCGTCCGGAACGGCCTGAGAAGGGAGCGCCGAAGCCATGAGCATGAACCCGCCGCTGGAACGGAGAATCCTGGCCATCGTCACGGAGGACCCGGCGCTGGCCCAGCCGGGTGCTGGGGCTCCCCTCATCCTGGTGGCGTCCCAACAAGAAAAAGAAATGACCGCCACCCTGCTCAGCCGGGCGCTGCAGGCGGCGGTCCTGGAGCTGGCCAACGGCTGCCTGGTGGTGGCCCATGTTTAGCCCGGCAAACGGGAGAACGGCGGCCGCTTCAGCCGCCGCCGTCCGCCCGTCTTGCCCCGCGTCTATGCCGCCGCCTCGCATCGGAGGATCCCCAGACCCGCAGCAGCGGCCCTAGGCCGGATCCGTGCCGGTCCCAACGGGAATACGCAGTTTCATGCCGACCTGCAGATTGTTGGGGTCTGCGATGTTGTTGGCCCGTACGATGGCGTCCACGGTGGTGCCGTACTTGCGCGAGAGCTTCCACAGGGTATCGCCGGGCTGGACCACCACCACCAGCATGCTGGGCGGCTCCCCCGTGGGCGGCGACACCGCCACGCATTCCACGGCCACCTCCATCTGCCGGTAGGTGGTGACCTTGGCGAAGGCCTCCAAGACCACATTGGCCTGGAGCGTATCGGCATCCACCATGGTGACATCGGTGGCCAGCACGTTCACGTAGGTGTGGGCCTTCATGCCCGGTCCGGCACCGGGAACATCCACCACGATGGCGGCGCTGATGGCATCCGGGAATTCCACGTAATGCACAGGCTGCGAGCCATCCGGCACATCGCCCACATACATCACGTTGATGCTGACGGTGCCGTCGATGATGACCTGGCCGGGACGGAGTTCCACGTTGCGCTCGGTGAATTGTGAAGTCCAGCTCAGGACCTGCTCCACATCGGGCTTGGTGGCGGGGATGTTCATCCTGCCGCTGACCACGGTCTTCTCGGTGTTTTCGCCCACCACGTCCTCCACGCGCAGGAGTTCGCGGCGGATCTCGACCTTCTCACCGGTCTCGGAGATGCAGTCGGTGACCACATCCATCTGCAGGGGTTCTACGACCTTCGCCGAGACGCTCTGGGTCACCCGTACCCGAATGCTGCGGGGCGATTCAATGTCGCCGTTCACCAGTTCCACGTTGACCTGGGTGTAAGCCACCATACCCGAACGGGCACCGGCCACATCCACCACCTGGGTGAAGTGAATGGGAGGCATCTCGGCGAAATGCACCGGCTGCTGCGGCAAGCCCGGCGCCACTGCCGCCACGTAGATGATGTCGGCGACGATGTCGCCTTCCACGATGACCCGGTCTTTTTCAATGCGGGTGGAGGTGATGTGGCTCCTGGCCCGGATGTCCAGGATCCGCTCCACATCCGGCTTTTGCGCCGGCAAGGTGACGCTTTCTTCAATGGTCCGCCGGGACTTGTTCTCCCCGATGACCTGTTCCACCCGGAGCAGCTCCCGCACCACCCGGACCTGCTCCGGCGGGATAGCCGTCACGTTGGTGATGACGTTCAGCTGCGCTTCTTTCGTCACCTTCACGAACAGGCTCAGCGTGACGGTGGCCTGGACCTGCCGGGGATTCGGCAGCACGTCGGCCTGGGCGGAAACCCCGGCGGCCTGGGCGAACGCCAGCATGCCCTGATCGGCGGCGGCACCAGGGATCTCCACCGCGGTCTGGAAATTCAAACCGGTGGGAAACTCGGCGAAGTGCACCGGCTGTTGGGGGGCGCCCGGCGGGGCGACAGCCACATAAAGAAGAAAACCTTCCACAACGCCCCGGACGATGACATTCCCGTTTTCGACCACCGTTTCCGTGACCCGCGGTTCGATGCGGAATTGCAGCACCCTTTCAATGTCCGGTTTGCCAGCCGGCAGCTCCAGGATCCCTTCCGTCGTGACGCTGGCCGTCCCCTCTCCTATGACCTGCTCTACCCGCAGCCGCCGTTCGTCGACGCGGAGGCTCATACCATTGATCTCTCCCTTCTGGCCACAAGTGAACAAACAGTCTGCCTCGCTCAACTATATGCGGAGATCTGAGAAAACGTGCCAACCCTGCCACCAGGCTGGCGCATCGCCCCGCCACCAGGCGGATCGCAGCAGGACCTTCAAAGGACTCCGCCGGCAGGCAGCAGGCATGCTCATACCTCCGGCCCCTCCAGGCGCAGGCGGTAGCGGCCCACGACCTGCCGCCAGGCCGTGGGTGCAACGGCGGTCAAGGGCAGGAGCAGCCCGGCCAGGCGCTGCCTGCTGACACTGGCCGCCAGGCGCGCCAAGGTGGGGGCATCCTGCTCACCCGGGTCCAGGAGGCTCTGCCAGCGCAGGCCGGGGGGAAGCCCCGGCATCAAGGCTCCGTCCAGCGTGGCCGGGGGGCCGGAGGAGCGCCAAACCAAAAGATCGGCAGGCCCCGGAAGGCCGTAGCGGGACAGCAACGCGGGGATGGGTTGTTGCCGGGGATCCCAGGCCGCAGAGGCCAGGATGCGAAAGTTCTGCCTGCCGGCTGGGACGCCGCCGCGGGGACTGCGGGCGCTGCCGGAGCCCAAGGACGCCGGCAGCGCCATGGCAGACCGGCGACGGACAGCGGCCAAGAGGGCCAACAGGAGCCGCCAGACCCCGGCAGGCTCGCCCAGCTCCAATTCCACGCCGGACAGTCTGTTCTTTTGGATCCCCTGGACCACGCGGCGGACCAGCTTCTGCAGTTCGTCCTGCCGTAGAGGCGGGAGCTGGCTGTCCTGGGCCTTCAGCGTGGCATACACAGCCATGCCGTGCCGGCGTGCCCAGGCCAGGGCAGCCTCAGGGAACTGGGGGAAAAGAGCGGCGCCGGCGCCGATCAGCCACCCGGGAATCACCAGACAACTGGGCAGAAGAGAACGATCCTCCAGGCGGGAAAGAAGGTCCTGGGAAGTACCGGGGTCCCAGCGGGCAGCCAGCAGGTGGGAGAAGTAATGGAGCCGCTGGCCGGCATAGAGGGGCACCCCGCGCCGGAGGTGATTCTCCTCCAGGAGGGCGGTGGGGCTCAGACCCAGCTGTTGGGCCACGCCCAGCAGGGTCTGCCCCTCCTGCACCACATGGCAAAGGCGCCGCAGCGGCAGCCAGGAGCGCCCCATGAGCCTTTGCACCTGCAGCCCGGCACGGCCGTCCTGATCCAGCCCGAAATCCTGCTGCAGCTGGCGGAGGGCGTCCTCGGTGAGCAGGCCGAAATCCCCATCCACAGGCCCCTGGTAATATCCCAGCTGGCGCAGCCAGCCCTGCAGCCGGGCCACATCCTCTCCCCGGTCGCCGGGCTGTAGATAGGGGCGCCACCAGCGGATCAAGGGGCGGGGGCGGCCAGGGTCCCGCCCCGGCTGCTGCCGGCGGCGAAAAGGCTGCGCTGCGATTTGCCCGATCATGGGAGTCCCACACTCCGGTCTCCAGCCAGCGGGGACCGCACACTTCCAACAACGGCCGGACGCGGCGCGCAACCGCTTTTTACCGCTTCACACTGCTTCCTGCTTCCGCCTCCGGGGCCGGAACCGGTGCGGGCTCAGGCGGGTTCAGGCGCGGGCCTGCTTGGTTCCCACGGCCAGCGCCGGGGCCGCGCCCGCCTGGCGTCCCGGCCGGGTGCTTTCCGCGTTGGCGGCAGATGCGGCCTGCCGGTGTGGGGCTCCTGCGCCGCCGGCGGCCGCCAACCGGCGGGCCCGGCAGACTGCGGCTTCGGCCTTGATCTTGGCGGTTTCCCGCTCCGCCGCCGTAGGACGGCGGCCCATGGCTTTGGTGAACTCCGCCTCGAAGAGCTCCATGAACCGCTCCAGCTTGGCGGAACCGCGGATTCCCCACTGCTGGTAATGCTCTTCCACGTAATCCACCACATCTACTATGATCTCGCTGGCGATCTGGTGCTTGTGATACTTTTGCACCTGGTGGGAAATGATCCCCGCGACCAGGATGATCAGCGGGCGCATGACCTCCTCGCTGGTGATCACGTCCCAGAAGACGCGCAGCCAGTTCATGCGGACCCTCCCTTCCGTCCGTGCCTCCGGCCGTCACGGCGGCGTCAGGGTCACCTCCAGGACCTGCAGCACGTCGCCGATGGGGCTGAAGACCGTAGCTTGGTCGGAGCCGGCGAAAAGCAGCCCTACGGCATACCCCTCCCCGTCACAGACTAATGAGCCGCTGTCCCCGGGCTTGCTCATGCCGGTGGCCACGACCTGGTGGACGAACTGGACAGGCTCGCCCGTGGGCAGATGGACGCTGACGCTGGCCTCCACGGCCCGCACCTGTCCCCGGGTCAGCTCGGTGGTCCGGCCGCTTTTCACCACGGCCATGCCTGGCCGGACGGCGCGGATCCCGCGCACCGGCCCCAGCCCCAACACTGCCGGTTGGCAGAGCCGGGGGTCCACGGGCCTGGCCACGGCTGCATCCACCCGGTTTTCGGCGCCGGAACCTGCGCTCAGTGCCTGAATTTTCAGGGGGCTTCCCACCGAGGCCAGGAAATCGTTGAGGTGGGCGCGGGCCGCCGACAGGTCGGCTTGTGCTGCCGCTGCCTTTTTCTGCAAGGGCACGAAACGCTCCAGATACCCCACCACGTCCTGAGGCTGCCTGCCGCCGTCGTGGCGCCCGGGCTGCAGGATGGCGTCGCCCGCAGCGGAGCGGCCGTCTGTGCCATCCGTGGCGTTGGCCAGCACGTGGTTGTTGGACAACAACAGGGGCGAACCGGTGCGCAGGTCATACACCCAGGCTCCCAAGGTTCCGGCGCTCACCTGGTAGTGGCCGATGCTGACCCCGGGCGGAATGGGCCGCCAGCGCCCTGTCCGCCCAGGCTGAGCCTGCGCAAGAGTCCGGTAAAACCCCCGCTGAAAATAGATGCGGCCGGTCTCGATGACATCCGTGCGGGCGCCGTCCACGTCCTCGGGAACGATTTCCTGGAACCCCAGGCCCTGGCGGGGAATTTTCTTCTCCACGAACACCACAATGGAAAGGTCTCCGGTGGGCTTGCCGCCGACTTCTTTATATCCCACCCCGACGCCGGTCACGTTGGGCAGCTGCAGCAGCCGGTGGCGGTGTTCCTCCATCTTCTGCAGATAAAGGTCCATCCTCATCCCCCTTGCCCGAACCCCGCCTCCGTCCTGTCAGGCCGGGCAGGGCCGGCTCAGGGCCAGTATATTCAAGCCCGTCCAAAGGGGTGACGGACGGGCTTGCAGGGCGGGTGCAGCATGGTCGGCCCCGCCGCGCCACGTCCCTGTCCCTGCGCCCAGCAGAAGACAAGACGAGGCGGCTGCCTCTCCGCCGGAGCGACAGCCGCCTCCGCAATTTGCGCCAGGCTCAGCCACCTGGCCCGCTCATCCCATTCTCATTTTCAGCTGACCTTGGATTCCGCCGCAGGGCCGGCTTCGGAAACCGCCTGTTCCGAGGCCGCCGCTGGCAGGTCCGCCGGGACGCCGGCGCCGGAGTCTGCGGCGCCTGCCATCATCCCCAGGAACCCGCTTTGTGCCAAATCCCGGCCGGGGAAGAAGTAGGGCAGAGCCTCCTCCAGGTCGCTGACGAACACCACCCGCAGATTTCCGGGATCCTCAGGAACCTCCGCGCGGTTCTCCGCCGGCACCAGAACGGCTTTCATCCCCGCCTGCCGGGCGCCATAGAGCTTTTCCGGAATGCCGCCCACCGCCCGCACCTTGCCCTGAATGGAGATTTCGCCGGTGATGGCCACATTCTGGGCTGCGGGCCAGCCTTCCAGGGCGCTCAGAATGGCCAGGGCAATGGCTGCGCCTGCCGACGGCCCGTCGATGCGCCCGCCGCCCACCACGTTGATGTGGACGTCATAATCCGCCAGGTCCTTGCCTGTCAGTTTGCGGATGACCGACGCGGCGTTGAACACCGAGTCCTTGGCCATGGAGCCGGCCGTATCGTTGAACCGGATGCTGCCATGCCCGCTCTCGTGAGCTGGAAAGACCACCGCCTCGATCTCCAGGAGGGAGCCCACATACCCCCAGACGCCCAGGCCAAAGATCTTGCCCACTTCCGGCCGGTCGGACGCCTTGGCCGTCACATACGGCGCAATGCGGCTGGTCTGGATCACATCCAGCACGTGCTGCCGGCCGATGGTGAGGCCCTGCGGCAGGACGGGGCGGACGGCTGCCGCCTCGTCCGCCTGGTCTGGACGGCTCTCGCTGGCGCCACCTGCCGCCTCCTCGCGAGCGGCCACGGTTTCCTCCGGGTGAGCCACGGTCTCCCCCGCGGCACCCGGGGCCTCCTTGGCAGCGGCCGGGGCAGCGGCGGACTGGGCCACGGCCTTCTGATCCAGGCTGTTGTAGACGGCCACGCCGTAGGCGTCCGCCAGGATGCTGACGGCTTTGCGCCCCTCGATGGTGTATTCGCTGATGAGCCGGGGCACCTCCGGCTCCAGATCCACGCCCAGCTTCTGCGCCGCCTGGCGGACGATGGTCTCGATGTCCGCCTGGCTCAGGGGATCGAAGAAGATCTCCGCGGCCCGTGACCGCAAGGCCGGGCTGATCTCCTCCGGGTCCCGGGTGGTGGCGCCGATGAGCAGGAAGTCCGCGGGCGCCCCTTCCTCAAAGAGCTTGCGCACGTATTTGGGGACGTTCGGATCGTCGGGGTCGTAATACGCGGAGTCGAACCGCACCCGCTTATCCTCCATGACTTTCAGAAGCTTATTCTGCAGGATCGGATCCAACTCCCCGATTTCATCGATAAACAGAATGCCGCCATGGGCCTCGGTGACCAACCCCAGCTTGGGCTCAGGCACCCCGGTGTCCGCGAAATCCCGCCTGGCCCCCTGATAGATGGGGTCATGCACGGAGCCCAGCAGCGGGTTGACGATATCCCGGGGATCCCAGCGCAAGGTGGCGCCGTCCACTTCCACAAAGGGCGCATCGGGACCGAACGGCGTATGGGGCAGCCGTTTGGCCGTCTCCAAGGCCAATCGGGCCACCGTGGTCTTGCCCACGCCCGGCGGACCGTACAGGATCACATGCTGCGGAAACGGCGATACGACCTTGGAGAACAAGGCCCGGATGGCCCGCTCCTGCCCCACCACTTCCTGGACGCTGGAAGGCCGCAGGATCTCCAGGGCCGTCCGGGACAGCTTGCGCTGCTCCAGGCGCTCCAGCTCCGCGTATTTCTTCAGGGTATAGGCGTTATCCGGCCCGCCGTCCTCGCGCAGCACCTGCATCTTGATGTCACGGACGTAGTCCTCGTGGCGCTGCTGCATGAGATCGGCGATGCGCTTCTCGATGCGCTCCTCGACGGACTTACGGGCCAGCTGATCGGCGATTTCATCCTCGATTTCGGCCAAGAGCTCCGGGATATCCTCATCCGCCGGAACGTCCTCGATGGTGGGGTCCTCCCAGACCAGCCGCTGCAGTGCCACCAGCCGGTCGCGCAGCTGAGGCGAGCGCATCAACTGCAGGGCTTCCAGCTTGCCGGCTTTCAACACCAGCTTGTCGGACCCGTATAGGTCTGAGAGCATGACAAACAGGGCATTCACCCGCCGCCGCAGGACCTCGCGGCTGCCGCCTTCGGGCATCCCGGAACGGCCGGTCTTCGCAAGGCGATTCAGCAATATCCTCATCCCCCCGCCCTCGGATTCAGAGCAGGACCGTCTGCCTGAATGATAGCATTCTTGGATTCGGAAAACCACTCTGCCGGCGCAAAAGGAAAGGATTGCAAGGAGCAGCGGCCGGGAGATGGCTGGGGCTCGCCCTAGTCCTTGGCCTCCACCACCCGCACTCTCACCGTGCACTGGACCTCCGGATGCAACCGGGCGGGGATGGAATACACGCCCAGATTCTTGATGGGTTCCTCCAGCTCCAGTTTGCGGCGGTCTAGCTGCAGGCCTGTGGCCTTGGTCACCGCATCGGCGATGTCTTTCACGGTGACGGCGCCGAAGAGGCGTCCGTTCTCACCGGCGCGGGCAGCCACGGTGATCTGGGCGGAGGCCAGCGCCGCAGCCAGTTTCTCCGCTTGCCGGCGCTCCCGCTCCCTGCGGCTGGCTTCAGCCTTCTGCTCCTGTTCGACGGTCTTCAGAGCGCCGGCCGTGGCGGCCACGGCCAGGTTTCGGGGGAACAGGTAATTGCGGGCGTAGCCATCGGCCACGTCCACTGTCTTGCCTTTGGGCCCCAGATTTTTGACATCCTGAAGCAAAACAACCTTCATGGTTTTGTTGCCCCCCACCATTGCCAGATTGTCCCTGGGGACGGCCCACTTTAGCGTGCCCCGGTGCCGCGGCTAGATCCGGTGCCGGGGCCAGGTTTGGAGCCGTTCCGCCAGCGGCTGCGAAAATCCAGCCACGTGTCCATCAGTCCCAAGCCCAGCAGAATCAACAGGGAAAACGGCGCCGTGGCCAGGAACAGCAATAAAGCCACCCGCAGCCAGGGCGGCACCTCATAGCGGGCCAAAAACTGCCAGCTCACAGCCAGCCCCTGCATCAGAAAGGCCAGGCTGAGAAGGTAGGATGCGCTGGCCACGGCGGCCAGGGCAGCGCCGCCCCAGCGGACGAACATGCCGGCGGCAGCCACGGCCACCCAGATCCAGGCGGCGGCCGCCGGGATCCGCCAGGTCGCGAAGGGCGGCAAACCCGGCAGGGAATTCCCCAGGCGGCGCATAACCACCCGCACCAGCCAGAAGTTGGCCAGCGCTGATACCGCCGCTGCCGCCACCAACCCCGCCGGAAACAGCAAGGGGATCCAGTGGGCCAAAAAGCTGCCCACGGCCTGCAGTTGCTCCTTGGGCACGCCGGCCCGCTCATATAGCGACGCTGCGGCCTTCCAGCTCTCCTGGAACATCTGCACGGTGTTCGTCACCGGGTTCACGCCGAACAGGTACAAGGTGGCCAAGGCCACCAGTCCGGACATCACCGTGCCCACGGCGGACGCCACCACCACCGCCGTGCTGGAGCTACGGCCCTGCCGCAGCAATTCCCCCAGCGCCAGGCCGATCCCGCCGGCGGAGATCACCAAAATGCTGATCACCGGATTGCCGCCCAGAATGGCGGCGAGGACGGCGGCCACCAGAGCCGCCAATCCGCCGGCAGTCATGCCGCGGCGATAAACCAGAATCGCTATGGGAGTGGGAAGAAACAACGAAATATAGGGAATGAGGTAATACGACGATACAGCCAGCAGCGCGGCGATGGCCGCCAGAAAGGCTCCCTCCACCAGGGCCCGCGGTCCCATGGGCTGACGGCTGTTGCTCACCCCAGAACCTCCCATCCGCCCTGCAGTCCGCCGCCGGGCTTCAACGGGCGCGGTCTGTCAGATAGGCGTCCAAGGCGGAAAAATCCCCGTACCATTCCTCGATTTCGTGGCCCTTGGAGATGTTGGCCTTCACCTTGGCCTCGATTTTGAGATCCAGCCTGGCGAACGTCATGCCCAACCGGCGGGCCAAAAGGTAACAGGCCACCACCACGTTGGCCAAGCTGTCCAGGATGGCGTCCTCGCTATTGCGGAGCATGGAGCGGAACAGCTGCGCCGAGCCCCCTACGATCTCCGCCTTCAGCCACTCGATGGTCCGGACATTGCGGGCGATGTCTGGCTCGCGCACGGGCTTCATCCGCATCCCCTCCTGCTCCCGGCAGACCCTTGCTCCCGCCCATGCCAGGCGGGGAGGACGCCCTGGTCCTCCCCGCCCCTCATCCGCTGTGGGAACCTACTCGGTGGTGTAGGGGAGCAAGGCAATCTGCCGCGCCCGTTTGATGGCCACTGTCAATTGGCGCTGATGGCGGGCACAATTGCCGGAAATGCGCCGCGGAAGGATCTTCCCACGCTCGGTGATGTAGCGGCGCAGGCGGTTGATCTCCTTGTAGTCGATGCCTTCAACTTTGTCCACGCAGAAACTGCAGATCCTTTTCCGGCCCTTCCGGCCCCGTTCGCGTCGCAACGCTTTTACCTCCTGTTCAGAGTGCAGACCTCCTGCAACTGCAAGAATCAAAATGGAACATCATCGAAGTTGTCGCCCCCAGCCGGGATATCGGTATCCGGCAGGCCCGTGGCATCCCCCTCAAATGGTTCCGCTCCACCGGCCCCCCCGCTGCCGGACGGCTCCGGCCTGTTGCCGCCGGGCTCCCGATTGCTCCGGTCCAGGAACTGTACGTTGTCCGCCACCACTTCCGCAGCCTTGCGGCGAATCTTGTTTTGATCCTCGTACGAGCGGATCTGCAGCCGACCTTCCACCGCCACCAGGCGGCCCTTGTGCAGGTTGTCGTTACAGATCTGCGCCAGCTTTCGCCACGTCACGATATCGATGAAATCCGTCTGCTTTTCACCCTGGGGATTGCGGAACTGCCGGTCCACGGCCAGGGTGAACGTTGTAACTTCCACACCGTTGTTGGTGAACCGCATCTGGGGGTCGGCCACCAGACGGCCCACCAGGATGATCCGGTTGAGCATGATGCGCCATTCCTCCCCGTGGCGGCAACGCCATCACCGGTCAGAAGACCGGCCTGCCGGGCGCCAAGGGCCTGGCCCATACCCATCACTGGACGGATTCCGGCTCCGCCGCCGGGGCTGCGGTGCCGGGCCCCGCGGGCGCAGCTTTTTCCTGCACACCCTCCGGGGCGGCTTGCACCGGTGCCGATGTGGGCGCCGCCGGGGCTGCCGGCGCCTCCGGAGCCGCCACCTTTTCCGCTGCGGGCGGGGCAGATTCGCCCTGAGGCGCTGCCGATGTCTTGGTGCTGATGGGGATCCGGGCGTCGCGGCGGATCAACAGGTGGCGGATCACTCCGTCGGTGATCCGGAAAACGCGCTCCAGCTCCTGGGCCACCTGGCGTTCGGCTTTGAAGTCCAGGAGCACATAGATGCCCTCTGAAAAGCCGGCCACCTCGTAGGCCAGGCGGCGCTTGCCCCACTTGTCAACTTTTTCCAGTTCTCCGCCACCATCCGTCACCACGGATTGTACCCGTGTCACCAGAGATTCCAATGCTTCTTCATCCAACTGGGGATTGGCAATGAAAAGAGCTTCGTACGGGCGTGCTGCCATGACGCCCACCACCTCCCTTTGGACTGAACGGCTCCGCCGGCTGAAGCTGGCACCGGGCGAGACCAGCTCGCGGCGGGGCAGGGACAATGTGATTATAACATCGCCATCCCGGCGGCACAAGGCTGCCTGCGAGCCCCTGCTGCCTGCAGACCCTGGAGCGCGCTGCCCCTGGCCGGGGTCAAGATTTGTACGGGTCCGGGACTGCGCTGGACTGGATCTCCCGGGCGATACGCTCGAATTTTACCCTGGGCATCATGACGATGCGCCCGCATCCCAGACATTTGATGCGGAAATCCATGCCCACCCTCAAGATCTCCCACCGGTCGCTGCCGCAGGGGTGCTTCTTCTTGACCCGCACCACATCCCCTACGCTGAACTTTTGCAATGGGATCATGCCTGGGGGCCTCCCTCCCGATCCGGGTTCCCGGCCTGGGGGGCCGCCTGCCGCAGGATCACGGTCTGATGCGGATAGGGGATCTCAATGCCCTCGCGGTCCAGCCGTTTCTTGATGGCTCTCTTCAGCTCCCGGGCCACGGCCCATTGTTCCATGGGTTTCGCCTGCGCCCAGACCAGAATCTGCACGCCGGAGGGGCCCAAATTGTCCACCCCCAGAACCGTGGGGCCCGCCACCAGAGAGGCCAAAGTGCCCTTCAGCTCGTCGAACAAGGCCTGCAAAACGCGGATGGCTCTGTCCACGTCGGCCTCATAGGCGATTTCCACCGGAAACATGACCCGCATGGCAGGGCCCATGTAATTGGTCACTTCGGTGATCTGCCCGTTGGGGATGATGTACAGCTCACCGCCGAACCCGCGCACCCGGGTGACGCGCAGGCCGACCTCCTCCACGATGCCTTCCCGGGTTCCGATGGCCACGTAATCGCCGACGGCGAACTGATCCTCAAACAAAATGAAGAACCCGGTGATCACGTCGCGGACCAGATTCTGCGCGCCGAAACCCACCGCCAACCCACCGATGCCGGCCGCGGTCAGGATGCTGGAGGTCTTGAAGCCCAGTTCCTCCAGGATCATCACGGCGCCGATGAAATAGGCCACATAGCGCACGACGCTGGCGCTCAGCGCCGTCAGCGTGCGGTAACGCCGCTCCAGGGCCTCCGGACTCTGGCTGCGCCCCATCCGCCGCGCCGAAGGGCCCGACGGCCAGCGGAAAAGCCGGTCGAAAACCGGTCGCGACAGGACCAGGGTCAGCCGGATACCCAAGAGGATCAAAGCCACAGCCAGGGCTTTTTCGCCCAGGTAGACCCAGACCTCCGGGTTCCACAGGCCTTGCCAGCCGTTCCGCAGAGCCCCTACGATTACGTTGCCCATGGTTCAGGCCTCCCCTGATCGTTCCATTTGCCCCCCATCGTGGCCGGCCGGGGCGGGGGCCCCGTGGCGGCCCAGTGGGGGCCCAGCGGCAGCCTAGCGGCGGCTCAGCCACTCCGGCGAACGATGGCGGGCGGCCAGGATCGCCACTGCCCGCTCCTCGGCAGCGCTGAGCCGGCCCGGCTCCCATTGCACGCCCAGGGCCCGGGCAAAGCCTTGGGCCAGTGCCTCCGCCAGCTGCTGCGGCTGCAGGCCGCGGGCCGGCGTTGGGCTGGGCCGGTCCTCCCCGCCGGGCCCGGGGGAAGCAGCGCCGCCGGAGTAAAACTCCGCCAGGCCGGCGGCATGGCGGGCCAGAACCCGCTGCAACCGCGCTTTCTCCTGGGGAGTGCGGCCCAAAATGTCGGCCACGACCTCAGCATGAAAATACAGCGGTACGGAACCATGTTGCAGGACCACGCCTTTTTGCCGCACCTGGGCGCTGCCCACCACCTTGCGTCCGCCGATGGTCAGCTCCCAGAACGAAGGAGCTTCAAAACAGGCGGCGGATCCTGCTCCCTGCACCAGACTCTTGGCCGTCCATTCCACAGGCAGGCCCAATTGGCGCAGGCCCTCCACCAGCCCCCGGCTCAGCCAGCGATAGGATTCCGTCACCCCGGCGGGCAGGCCGGGCCAGGTTTCCGGCACGACCACCGAATAGGTGACCTCCTGCCAGTGCAGCACCGCCCGCCCTCCCGTGGGGCGGCGAACCAGGGCGAACCCGCGCCGTTCCAGCGCGGCCTCGTCCACGTCGGCGCGGCTTTGAAAATAGCCCAGAGAGAGGGCGGGAGGCTCCCACATATACAGGCGCAGCGTGGGCGGCGCCTCCCCGGCAGCCACGGCGGCGGCCACGGCCTCGTCCACGGCCATGTTGGTGTAGGGGTCATGAGCCGCCAGGGGCAGCAGGCGCCATACGGCGGCGCTCACAGGTCCCCGCCTCCGCACAGGCCCGGAAGCTCTGTATCCGCCAGGGCCCGGGCGATTTCCTGGCTGCTCAGAGGGCGGGGATAGTTGAACGGTCTGCGGCCCGGGTGTTCGTTGTAATAAGGCCGGTTGCAGTCCGGACAGCCAGAGGTCTGAAAGGCGCGCCCGTCCGCCAGGAGCCGCCGCCAGCGCTCCTGCGGCTCCCCCAGGCTCTGCAGGCGGCCGGCGGGGCTGAACTGAAAGGCCGGCCGCTGGCCCTGGGCCAACAGGAAGTTGGCCACCTGGACCCGGCGATACTGCCCCAGGGGAGGGGGCGGCAGATGGGAAAGCCGGGTTCCCCGCACCGGAGTGAAGGCGAACAGCCCCACCGTGATGCCATGGGCATGAAGCTGCTCCAGCAGACGGATGGCCTCTTCCTCGGTCTCGCCCAGGCCCACGATGACGTGGGTGGCCATGCGGCCGGGATAGGCTCTGCTGGCCGCCAGCAGAAGATCGAGAACCGCCTGCTGCGCGCCTCCCTTCAGGCGCGCATACTGGGCCGGGTTCACCACGTCGATGGCAATGCTGACCTTATCCACGCCCTGGGCCAGGTATTGTCCCACTTGTTCCAGATTGCGCGGACGCAAAGACAAACAAACCGGGGCTACGAAAGGGCGCAGTCCAGCCGGCGCGCAGCGGCCGGCGCCGCCCGGCGCGGCCGGATCTTCTTCCGCCCGCAGTCCCTCCAGGAAACGGTCCACCTCTTCCTCCCAGCCAGGGCTGTGGACCACCTGCAGGCAGATGCGACGCATGGCCGGGCTTTTCGCGCCGGCCGAAGCCCTCCCGGCCGGCGGGCGAAAATGGCGCCGCAGGCGCTGCAGAACCGTCTCCGCCGGCCAGCTCGGCCAGGTCACGCGGGAGAGAAGCCCGGCCGGTGCCCGGCTCTCCCGCGCTTGGGCGCAAAACGGACAGTTGTAGATGCAGCGGCCCTCCGTCATAAGATACGCCGTGGACGGCGGAACGTCGCTGCGCACGGCCCGCATCCCCAGCACCGCCGCGGTGCCCAGGGATACCCCCAACCGCGCTGCTTCCTGCACCGGCCCGGAGCCCAAAGAGCCACTCCCGGCGGCATCTCTGCCATCCCCGGAGACGCTGCGGCCGCCGGGAGCGGCGGGCTGCCCAAGGTCCCGCTTCACAGGGGAAAGCGATGCACAAGCCTCAAAAGACACAGCATTCCTCTCCTCCGACGATGCGCAACCCCTGGGCCTCCGCCAGTTGCACGGCGCTGCGTACAGGCTGCACGATCTGGTTCATGCCTGCCAGGACCGCCAGGCTGTCCAGCTTCCTGCGGTAGTCCCCCGGCGGCCGCATACAGCCCAGGGTCAGACGGGCCTCCGGCAGCGCCTGCCGGGCCTCCGCCAGGAACGCCGCCACCTCCTGCACCGGCGGCGGCAGGGCCGCGGCAAAGCGGGTCCCCGGCGTCGGGATGAAAACCAGGAACACCACCTCACGGGCGCCCAACTCCTGCAGCCGGGCCAATGCCGCCCGTTCGCCGTGCCAGCGGCCGGCCAGAAGCCCCAGGGTCACATGCGGCACCACCCGCATGTGCTGCCGCAGCCCTTCGTAAACTGCCACGTAGTCCGCCACGGACTTGTCCAGCCCATAAACCTGGCGGATGGTCTCATCATCCCCCGGGAAGTCCAGGGATACCACGGCGTCCAATCCTGCCAGGACTTGCGCCTCCTGGGGATCCACCAGGCCCAGGTGGAGATTGAGGCGGAATCCCGCCTCCCGCCAACGCTGCAGCTGCGCCAGATGCTTCAGCACCGGCACCCGGCCCTGCCGGTCGCTCCCGCCGCTGACCAGGAGGCTGGCCGGAGCGCCGGGGCGGATGTCCCCCGCCCCGCCCCCCGGACCCGGAGCCCCCGCCGGCGCCGGGGCGGCTTCGCCGCGAGGCGGCGCCAAACGCCCCTGGAACTCCTGCCAGGGCGTCATGTGCCGGAGATAATGCGCTCCACAGTGAGCGCAGTTCAGCGCGCAGGCGGCTCCCGTCAGGGAGACCGCCTCGGTCCGGCGCAGAAAGGTGGCCTGGAAAAGCGGCGGCTGCCGCTCCTTCCGTACCTCCCACGCTGCCGCCAGCCGGCGCTCCAACGCCCGCTGCTGCGGCGGCGCCAGGCCCAGCTCCTCCAGCACCGGCGCCCAGCGGCGGTGGGGGCCCTTCACAGCCGCAGAGCTCACAGGCAGGCACTCCCTTTTGCACTGCCGGACCCTGCTTGCGGCGCCGGAGCACCGGCCCGGGCCGGCCCCTCCTCCCCGCCGCCCTCCGCTTGCGGATGCCACCGGAGCACCGGGTGCCGCGCCGCCCCTGCCTCATCCAGCCTGCCCACAGGCAAGGTATGCGGCGCACTACGCAGAATCTCCGGATCGGTGCGGGCCTCTTCCACAATCTGCGCCAGGGCCTGCGCAAACGCCCGCAGGGTCTGCTCCGATTCCGTCTCCGTGGGCTCCACCATCAAGGCTTCCTCCACAATGAGCGGGAAGTAGACGGTGGGCGCATGGAAGCCGTAATCGAGGAGGCGCTTGGCCACATCCAGGGTACGGATTCCGTACTCCTTCAGATTCTTTCCGGAGACCACGAACTCATGCTTACAGGGACGGTCATATGGGACGTCAAACAAGGGCCGCAGGAGCGCCAGGAGGTAGTTGGCGTTCAAAACCGCATCGGTGCTGGCCTGCTTGAGCCCGTCGGGGCCCATGGCCCGGATGTAGGCGTAAGCCCGCAGCAACACGCCGAAACTCCCGCTGAACTCCCGCATGCGGCCGATGCTTTTCGGCGCATCCCAATCCAGATGATAGCGGCCCCCCTCCCGTTTGACCAGGGGCAACGGGAGATAGGGGGCCAGGAACTGTTTGACCCCTACGGGACCGGCACCGGGTCCGCCGCCGCCGTGGGGCGTGGAGAAGGTCTTGTGCAGATTGACGTGCACGGCATCGAAGCCCATGTCCCCGGGCCGGCTGTAGCCCATGATGGCGTTGAGGTTGGCCCCGTCGTAATACACCAGCCCACCGGCTTCGTGGATGATCCGGCTGATCGCCACGATGTTTTCGTCGAAAAGCCCCAGGGTATTGGGGTTGGTCAGCATCAAGGCTGCGGTGTCGTGGCCCGCCACCCGGCGCAGGGCTTCCACATCCACGCCGCCGCGGGCGTCCGAAGGAACGGTGACCACCTGGAACCCGGCCACGGCGGCGCTGGCCGGATTGGTGCCATGGGCGGAATCCGGCACGATCACCTTGTTCCGGTGCCCCAGCTCGCCGCGGTCGGCCAGGTAGGCCCGGATGATCAAAAGGCCCGTCAGCTCACCGTGGGCCCCGGCCGCAGGCTGCAGGGTGAAACGGTCCATGCCGGTGATTTCACACAGATAATCCTCTAAGCGGTACATGAGCTCCAAGGCACCCTGGACCGTTTCTTCCGGCTGGTAGGGGTGGATCTGGCTGAAGCCCTCCAGGCGGGCGGCGTCCTCATTCACCTTGGGGTTGTACTTCATGGTGCAGGAACCCAGAGGGTAGAACCCCACGTCCACCCCGTGGTTTCGCTGGGACAGGCGGACGTAATGGCGGACTAGGTCCACTTCCGCCACTTCCGGCAGGCGCGGGGCCTGCTCCTCCGCCCGCAGGCTGCCGCGGGGAATGAACTCTGCCAAAGGCTGTTGCGGCACGTCACAGGCAGGCAGCGTCACCGCCTGCCTGCCGGGATGGCTGAGCTCGAAAATCAAAGGTTCTTCCGCCGCCGGCCGGCCTTGGGGCCCCCATGCCTGCGGCGCCTGCGCCTTTTCCGCTGGACCGCTCATGCTAATCCCTCCAGGACCGACACCAGGCGGTCGATATCCGCTTTGCGCTTGGTTTCGGTGACGCAGAACAGATGGCTGTCGGCCAGCTCTTCGTAAAACTCGCCCAAGGGCAGCCCCCCGATGATCTGGTAATCCAACAGGCGGGCATTGAGCTCCTCCGGGTTGTCGTCGCTGGCCACGACGAACTCGTGGAAAAACGGATACTCCCAGCGCAGGCGCCAACCGGGAATCCCGGCTAGCCGCCTGGCGGCATAGTGGGCCTTCTGTACGGCCAGCTCCCCCAGTTGCCGCAAGCCCCGCGGACCTACGGCAGCCAGGTAAACGGTGGCCGCCAGG
The DNA here is from genome assembly GCA_014896355.1 of Bacillota bacterium. Lineage (GTDB taxonomy): Bacteria > Bacillota > UBA5301 > Bu52 > Bu52 > Bu52. The sequence goes on along the minus strand of JADBKO010000056.1, from coordinate 1,936 downwards.
GCGTTCAAGGCCTGGTTGGTGCAAATGTTGGACGTGGCCTTTTCCCGGCGGATGTGCTGCTCCCGGGTCTGCAGAGTGAGGACGTAGCCCACCCGGCCCTGCCTATCGTGGGTCTGGCCCACCAGCCGTCCGGGCAGGCGCCGCACCAGTTCTTCCCGCACAGCCATGAACCCGAAGTAAGGCCCGCCGAAGCTGAGGGGATTCCCCAAAGGCTGGCCGTCCCCTACGGCCACGTCGGCTCCGTATTCTGCCGGCGGGGCCAGGACCCCCAGGGTGAACGGGTTTACGATGGCCACGGCCAGGGCGCCGGCCCGGTGTGCTACGGCAAAGGCCTCCCGGCAATCCTCGATGCCGCCGAAGAAGTTCGGGTTCTGCAGGATCACCGCCGCGGTTTGGGGACCGATAACCTGCTCCCAGGCTGCCAGGTCCGTCAACCCGCCTTTGTAAGGCACCTGGCGCAGGACGATGCCGCGCGGCGCCGCATAGGTGGCCAGGACCTGGCGGAACTCCGGGTGCACCGCGGTGGAGACCACCACCTCGTTGCGGCGGGTGTGGGCCACGGCCAGCAACATGGCTTCCGCAGCCGCGGTGCCGCCCTCATATAGAGAGGCGTTGGCCACCGGCAGGCCCGTGAGCTCGCACATCATGGTCTGGTACTCGAAAATCGCCTGCAAGACGCCCTGGCTGATCTCCGCCTGGTAGGGGGTGTACGCGGTATAGAACTCCGAGCGGCTGACGATCTGGCCCACCACGCTGGGGATGAAATGCTCATACGCTCCTCCGCCCAGGAACGAGAGATACTGGGTGACGGGGCGGTTGCGGCCGGCCAGTTCCCGCAAGTGGTCCCACAATTCCATTTCCGAGAGGGCGGGCGGCAGATTCAGAGGGCGCTTCAGGCGCACCTCCTCGGGGATGTCCTCAAACAGCTGGTCCGTGCTGGCGATGCCCATGCGTTCCAGCATCCGCTGCCGGTCCTCGGGGGTATTGGGCAGATAGGCCATGCCCTATTCACCTGCCTCCTGGACGACCTTGCCATAGTCCGCGGCGCTCAAAAGCTGGTCCAGTTCGGACGGATCGCTCATCTCCAGAACCGCTATCCAGCCACGGCCATAGGGCTCCTGGTTGACCAGCTCGGCGTGGTCCTGCAGCTGGGCATTGACCTCCACCACTTTGCCGCTGACCGGCGCATACACATCCGAGACGGCCTTCACCGACTCCACCGACGCCAGCGAATCGCCCTTATGGTGTTCGCTCCCCACCTGGGGCAGTTCCACGAACACCACGTCCCCCAGCTGGGACTGGGCATGGTCCGTGATGCCCACTGTGGCCCGGTTCCCTTCGACTTTGACCCACTCGTGTTCCTGAGTGTACTTGAGCTCTTCTGGAATCATCTCAGAACGACCTCCTCATGGGAATTGGATTTCTGGAAGCACAACCGGTGCTCCGGGTGCGTCGAAAAACCTGTCAGCCCTTGCGTACATGCGAGGGCACAAACGGCGCCGGCACCACCCGGGCGGCGGCGTCGCGGCCCCGCAGATCCACCCACAGGGCCGTGCCGGGTTTGGCCAGGGACACCGGCACATATCCCATGGCGATGCCGGTGTTCAGGCTGGGTGAAAACGTGCCGCTGGTCACCTGCCCCACCACCTCGCCGCCGGGCTGGGCCCGCAAAGCATAGTGGGGGCGGGGGATCCCGGCTTCCTGCATGCGAATGGCGACCAGGCGCCGCCGGACACCCTGCTGACGGACGGCCTCGATGGCCTCCTTGCCGACGAAAGGCCCCTTGTCTTTGGCCACCACCCAGCCCAGGCCTGCCTCCAGTGGGTTGGTGTGGGTATCGATGTCATTTCCGTACAGGGTGTATTTCATCTCCAGGCGCAAGGTATCCCGGGCGCCCAGCCCTGCCGGCACCAGGCCGAAAGCACGCCCCTTCTCC
>JADBKO010000055.1 GCA_014896355.1 Bacillota bacterium | reverse complement strand
GTGGGTCTTGCCCTCCCTGATCAGGTTCTGCGCCGCCGCCGTAGCCACCAGCACTTCTGCGGCCAGCACCCGGCCCTGCCCGTCGGCCCGGGGCAGGAGCTGCTGCGAGATCACCGCCTGCAGCGTGGCGGCCAGCTGGATGCGGATCTGCTGCTGCTGATAAGGCGGAAAGACGTCCACCACCCGGTCCACCGATTGCACGGCATCGTTGGTATGCAGGGTGGCCAGCACCAGGTGTCCTGTCTCCGCAGCGGTGATGGCGGTGCTGATGGTCTCCAGGTCGCGCATCTCGCCCACCAGGATCACGTCGGGGTCCTCGCGCAAGGCCGCCCGGAGACCGTCGGCGAAAGAAAGGGTGTCGCCGCCGATCTCGCGCTGCTCCACCAGGCTCAGCTTATGGTGGTGGAGGTACTCGATGGGATCCTCCAACGTGATGATGTGGCAGCTGCGGGTGGAATTGATAAGGTCCACCAGCGCGGCCAGTGTGGTGCTCTTGCCGCTGCCGGTGGCACCGGTGACCAGGATCAGCCCCTGGCCCAAGTCCGCCAGGTGCGGGAAAATGGCCGGGAGGCCCAGCTCCGTCCAGGGCGGGACGTCCGTCGGGATGACGCGCATGGCCGCGTTGTAGACGCCGCGCTGGCGGTACACGTTGATACGGAAGCGGCCCAGGCCGTGCACGCCGTAGGAGAAGTCCTTCTGCCCACGCTCCAGGACTGCCGCCCAGCGCTCCTCCCCGGCCAGGGGACGCAGGATCGCCTCGCTGACCGGTGGCGTGAGGACCGGCAGATCCGCCAGCGGGTACAGCCTGCCATTGATGCGCAGGGTCGGAGGGGCGCCGACCACCAGGTGGAGGTCGGAAGCGCGGGACTCCACAGCGCGGCGCAGCAGATCCGCCACGGCGGGCCACCCCGGCGGGAGGACCGGCGCGGGCGGCGCGACTGCCGCAACCGCAGTGGAGGGTGCAGAGGGTGCGGCAGATTGGTGGCCATGGCTGGGCAACACCGTCAGCGGGGCTGCGTTGGCGGCGGCGCCCGCCACGGCAGCCCCCGTTGCAGCCACCTCGCCGGCGGCCGGGTCCTGCGTTCCGGCGTCCGGAACCCGCCCTTGCAAAAAAGTTGAATCTGGACGTCGAGTCGCGTTCACCGCGCCATCCAGTGGCTCTGCCATGGGCATCCCCTCCTTCCCCCGGTAGAAAACCGTTGATCAGCAAACCCGAGTCTCATGAAATCTTCAAATCTTTTCTGCTTTTCTGCGCTCCCGGGCTTCCTGTCCGGCTAGCCATCGTCGGCCGTGGCCCGCAGCACCTCGGCCAGCGTGGTCTGGCCGGCCAGCGCCTTGGCCAAGCCGTCTTGACGCAGGCGCACCATGCCGTGCGCCACAGCCGCCTCGGCAATGGCCTCGGCCGGCTCGCCCGCCAACAGGTGCCTGCGCAGGTCCGCGCTCACTGTGATCACTTCGTGGATGGCCAGCCGGCCTGCGTATCCTGTCTGTCCACAGCGTCCGCAGCCACGTCCGCGGTAAAGCACAGGCTTGTCCGGCCGGGGGACGCCTGCTTCACCTGCGCCGCTGCCCCCCTGCGCCAAGGCAGGCCCGTCGATGCCGCTGACCACTTCCCACTCCGCCTCGTCCGGCACGTAGCTCTCGCGGCAGTCCGGGCACACGCGCCGCACCAGCCGCTGCGCCACCACGCAGACCAGAGCCGACGCCACCAGGTATGGCTCGATGCCCATATCCACTAGGCGCGTCAGGGTTCCGGCTGCATCGTTGGTGTGCAGGGTGCTCAGCACCAAATGCCCGGTGAGGGCTGCCTGCACTGCGATGCGTGCAGTCTCTTGGTCGCGGATCTCCCCCACCATGATGACATCCGGGTCCTGGCGCAAAATGGCGCGCAGGGCTGTGGCGAAATCCAGGCCGGCCTTCGGGTTGACCTGGATCTGATTGACCCCCGGCAGGGAGTACTCCACCGGATCCTCCACGGTGATGATGTTCCGCTCCGTGGCGTTCAGGCGGCTGAGGGCGGCGTAGAGCGTGGTCGTCTTGCCGCTGCCGGTGGGACCGGTGACCAGAATCATGCCGTAGGGCCGGCTCAAAGCGTGTTCCACCTGCTGCAGATTGGCGGCGGAAAAACCCAGGGCCTGCAGGTCCAGCAGATTGCCGTCCCGGGAAAGCAGCCGCAACACCACCTTTTCCCCGTACACGGTGGGCAAAGTGGCAACGCGGATGTCCAGCTCCTTGCCCTCCACGCGCGTGCGAATCTGTCCGTCCTGAGGGAGGCGGCGTTGGGCAATGTCCAACTTGGCCAGGACCTTGATGCGCGAAACCAAGCCTGGATGGGTGCGGCGGGGTGCGCTCATGGCCTCGCGCAACAGCCCGTCCACCCGGTAGCGGATGCGTACGTCGTGCTCCTGCGGTTCGATGTGGATGTCGCTGGCCCGCTCGCGCACAGCCTGGGAGATGATCACGTTCACCAGCCGGACGATGGGCGCCTCCTCCACCATCTGGCGCAGGCGCTCCACATCGGGCTCTTCGTCCGGCTCGCTGCCGCCGGCCAGGGCATCCCCGCGGCCAGGCCCCGGCTGCGCAGGCACGGCAGCCAGGACCTCTTGGGCCACTGCCGCCACATCCCGCAGTCCGTAGTGCTGGGCCAGGGCCCGCTCCAGATCGCTCTCGCCCACCAGGACCAGCTGAATTTCCATGCCGGTAATCTGGCGGACTTCGTCCAGGGCCACGACGTTGAAGGGATCGGCCACGGCCAGGGTCAGGCGCTGGCCGTTGATGGCGATGGGCAGGCACCGTTCCTCGCGTGCCACCCGCTCCGGCACCAGCTGCAGGGCGCGAGGGTCCACGGGCGTGCGCGAAAGATCCACATGGGGGATGCCCAG
>JADBKO010000054.1 GCA_014896355.1 Bacillota bacterium | reverse complement strand
CCGCCTGGTTTGCGGGCAGCGGGGGTTCGGCCGGCGCAGCCAGGAGATTCTGGCCCTGGCCCGCAGGCTGGCGGCCCTGGTGGCGGAGCCCAAGCGACAAGGCGGCTCGCTCACGCTACCGGCGGAGATCCGCGGCGCCGCCATATAGCCAGCCCGGTACGGCGCGGCAGCGCCCAGGGATGGGGGCGGCGCGGAGCGCGGAGAAAGGAAACAGGGGGCCGGGCGGACGTCCGGCCCGGAAGCACAGGACGGGGGAGCGGGAAGCGCAATGCAGTTGTCGGTATACGTGTTGAAGCCGGGGGACGTGCAGCCGGGCGGTGTTGGCCGGATGCAGCCGGGCGGTGTTGGCGGGCCTGGCGCCGAAGACCGGGAGGGGAGCGGTCCCTACACCCGGGGGAGCCTTCCGGGGCCTTGGGCCCATCGCCGGCTGCAGTTCAACGAGCAGGCGGTGGAGCGCGTCCGCCAGATCATCGGGCAGGTGGCAGCCGCAGGCGACCAGGCCTTGCGGGAGCTTTCCCGGCAGTACGATCAGCGGGAGTTGCCACAACCCCTGGCGGTTGCACCGGAGGCCTTGGCCCAGGCTGCCAGGCAGCTGGACCCGGAGCTGCGGCAGGCGCTGGAATTGGCCATCTCCCGGGTCCGCCGTTTTCATGAACAGCAGAAACGTCGCTCTTGGCGTCTGGCAGAAGAGGCTCACCCGGACGCGGACCCGTCCTGGCTGGGCCAGGAGATCCGGCCGCTGCGCAGGGTGGGGATATATGTGCCTGGCGGGCGGGCTGCTTATCCTTCCTCACTCATCATGGCGGCGGTGCCGGCTCAGGTGGCAGGAGTGCAGGAAATCGCCGTGGTCTCGCCGCCGGCGCCGGGCGGTGCCGGGGTCCATCCGTTGGTGGCGGCCACGGCGGAGCTTCTGGGGCTGCGGGAACTGTATCCCATCGGGGGCGCCCAGGCCGTGGCGGCGCTGGCCCTGGGGACAGAGTCCATCGCGCCCGTGGACAAGGTGGTGGGCCCTGGCAACCTCTATGTGACGCTGGCCAAGCGGGAGCTCTTCGGCGCCACAGGCGTGGACATGCTGGCCGGGCCGTCGGAGGTGGTCATTGTGGCCGATGCCGCGGCCTCGCCGGATCTGGTGGCCGCCGATCTGCTTTCTCAGGCGGAACATGACGAAGCCGCGGGCTGTTGCCTGATCACTCCCAGCCCGGAGCTGGCCGCGCAGGTGCAGCGCAGCCTGGAGCCCCTTCTGCAGGCACTGCCCGAGGAGTCGCGGCGGCGGGCGGAGGATTCTTTGTGCCATTGGGGTGCCATCTATGTGGTCCCGGACCTGGAGGCCGCCTTCTGCCTGGCCAATGCTCTGGCGCCTGAGCACCTGGAGATCCAGGTGGAAGATGCCGAAGCCTGGCTGAACCGCGTGGACCGGGCGGGGACCGTGTTTTTGGGCCCGTGGAGCCCGGAGCCCATGGGCGACTACGTGGCCGGAACCAACCACATCCTTCCGACCCACGGAACTGCGCGTTTTGCCTCCGGCCTGAGCGTGGACGATTTCGTGCGCCGGATGACGGTGGTTTCTCTCGGCCCGTCCCGGTTTCGCCTGTTGGCCGGACCTGTCATGCGCCTGGCCGGTGAGGAGGGGTTGCCGGCCCACGCAGCCTCGGTGCGCCTGCGCCTGGGGCTGGGCCCCCAGGGCCCAGGTCCCTCCGCTCCCCGCTCCGCCCAGACCGGCCAAACGGCTCCGGCCGTGCGTTCCGCCTTGGAGCGGTCCGCAACGGTGCAGCGGAGCACCCGGGAGACCGACATCCGGGTGGAGCTGCACCTGGACGGCCAGCGGCAGCTGGCGATCCGCACGGGCATCGGCTTCCTGGATCACCTGGTGGAGCAGCTGGCTTTTCACGCCGGTTGGGATCTGCGCCTGGACGCCCGGGGCGATTTGCAGGTGGACGCCCACCACCTGGTGGAGGATACCGGGATGGTCCTGGGACAGGCCCTGCGGGAGGCCCTGGGCGGCAAGCAGGGCATCGCCCGTTTCGGCAGCGCCTGGATTCCCATGGATGAAGCCCTGGCCTTCTGCGCCCTGGATCTCAGCGGCCGTGGCTATCTGCAGTATTCCGCCCACCTGCCCCCCGGACAGGAGCAGGTAGGCGGGCTGCCGCTCTACCTGCTGCCCGAGTTTTTGCGGGCCCTGGCCTATACCAGCGGGATCACCCTCCATTTGAATCTGGACCGGGGCGCCAACGCCCACCACATGGTGGAAGCGGGCTTCAAGGCCCTGGGCCGGGCCCTGGCCCAGGCGGCGCAGCGGCCGGCCGCATCTTCCCAGGCCCGCCCTGCGGATGTGCCTTCCACCAAAGGCGTGTTGTAAACAGAAGACTGTACGAGCCCGGGCGCAGGGGAGCCCCGGGTGGCGCGAGGGAGTTTTGCGGATGCGAGTCGGAATCGTGGACTACGGGGCCGGCAATCTGCACAGCGTGCAGCGCGCTCTGTCCTGGCTGGCCGCGCACGGGAGCGGCGCCTTTCCCGTCCCGGCGGTGGAACCGCTGGTGGGCAACCGGCCGGCGGAACTCTCCTCCTGCGACGCAGTGATCCTGCCGGGAGTGGGCGCCTTCGCTGCAGCCATGCAGAGCCTGCAGGCCGCAGGATGGACAGATTGGCTGCGGGAGTGGGTGGGAAGCGGCCGGCCATTTCTCGGCATCTGCCTGGGGTTGCAGCTCCTGTTCTCCGCCAGCGAGGAAGGAGGGCCGCCGGATGTGCCTGGGCTGGACATCCTGCCCGGCCGTGTGCTGCGCCTGCGCCCGGGGTCCATGGGAGGCGCGGGGCAGGCGGGGCGGGAGCGGGAGCGCCTGCCTGTGCCGCACATGGGATGGAATCAGGTGCATCTCACCCCGGCCGGGCGCCAATGCCCGCTGTTCGCCGGGGTCCCCGATGGCAGCTATTTCTACTTCGTACACTCATTTTTCGTACAGCCCCGGGATCCGTCGTGGGACTGCGGCGGCGTGGCAGCCACCACCGATTACGGCGGGACTTTTCCGGTGGCTGTCTGGCGGGACTCGGTTTTTGCTGTTCAATTTCATCCGGAAAAATCGGGGCAGGCAGGTCTGCAGATTCTTGGAAATTTCCTGCATCTCGCGGACAGGTGCCAAAGGGGTGAGGCGGCGTGCTGCAGGTGATCCCCGCCGTGGACCTGCGCGCAGGCCAGGCGGTCCGCCTGGTGCAAGGGGATCCGGCCCGCCAACGGGTCTATGGCCCGGACCCGGCGGCGCTGGCGATCCGTTTCGCCCGGGCCGGCGCCCGCCGCCTGCACGTGGTGGACCTGGACGGCGCCTTTGCCGGCCGGCCCTGCGAAACGAACCTGCAGGCCGTGGCCGCCATGGTTGCCGCGGTGCCTTCCCTGTGCGTCACTCTCGGCGGCGGCCTGCGCAGCGAGGCCGACCTGGCCCAGGCGTTCGCCGCCGGAGTCCAGCGGGTTGTGGTGGGGACCGCGGTGATCCGGGATCCCGGCCGGGCCGGCCGCTGGGCCCGGCTTTATCCGGCCCGGATTTCGGCGGGCCTGGACATCCGCCGCGGCCAGGTGGCGGTGGAAGGCTGGACCCGCACCGAACCCGGGCACCCGGGGGAACTCCTGCGCGTCTTGGTGCAGCAAGGGATCCGGGAGTTCATCGTCACGGACATCACCCGGGACGGCACGCTGGCTGGCCCTGGCCTGGAGATCCTCACCCAGCTGGCCCCGGCGGCAGAGGCGGCGGGGGCCACGCTGATCGCCTCCGGAGGGATCGGCAGCCTGCGGGACCTGGAGGCTTTGGACGCCCTGGCCTGCCGGTTCCCGTCCCTGCGGGCGGTGGTGGTGGGGAAGGCCTTCTATGAAGGGACCCTTCCCTTGTCGGTGCTGGGGCGGGAGTGACTCGGGACGGGCTCGGCGCGGCGTTCAAGCGGTGTTCGGGCGGCGTTCGGCGAGCGTGGGGAGGCGTGAAGGGTGGCTTTGGCGCGTAGACTGATCCCCTGCCTGGATGTCAAGGACGGGCGTGTGGTGAAGCGTGTCAGCCGGCAGGTTTTCATTCCCCTCACGGTGGGAGGGGGAATCCGTTCCCTGGAGGATATTCAGGCGGTTTTGCGGGCCGGCGCCGACAAAGTGGCCATCAACACGGCGGCTGTCCAGGATCCGGAGCTCATCGGGGCCGCAGCCCGGGCCTTCGGGTCCCAATGCATCGTGGTGGCCATCGATGCCCGCCGGGGGACGGCGCCGGACTCCGACCCCGGCAGGGGGGAGGACCCCGGCGCTTCCGGCCTGAGCCCGAAGCCGGAGACGGCCCTCCGATGGGAAGTCTACACCCATGGCGGCCGCACACCCACCGGCCGCGATGCGGTGGCCTGGGCCCGGGAGGCCGCCCGGCGCGGCGCCGGCGAGATCCTCCTGACCAGCATGGATGCGGACGGAACCTGCGCGGGCTATGACAACGCCCTCAACCGGGCGGTGGCCGAGGCCGTGGATATCCCCGTCATCGCCAGCGGCGGAGCGGGCAGCCTGCAGCATATCCTGGAGGCCTTCGTGGAGGGAAAGGCCAGCGCCGTCCTGGCTGCCTCCATCTTTCATTACGGCCTTTTCACCTTGCAGCAGGCCAAGGAATTCCTGGCTGCCCGCGGAGTGCCGGTGCGCTTGTCTGTGCCGCCGCAGGCGCCTTCCGCCTCCCTTTCGCGGCGCCTTCCGGCAGAGCTCTCCTGGCCCGGGAGTGGGCTGTTGCCGGCTGCCGTGTTTCCATCATCGCCGCCCGGATCGTGCCGAAGCACCCCCGGCCCGATCGCGACCATCGTGGGGCGGTGGATGATTACGCCCACGTGGGGCTGCCTACCGGGTCGAGGCATGCCCTCATGGCCCAGGCACTCGGCCGCAGCCGGTGGTCGACCGCACGTCGAGCGGATGGCGGTGCTGTGCCGGGATGTGGAGGCGCCCTGACGTGCAAAGCGGAAGCCCTTCAGGCGAGTGGCGTTTCCCACCACCGAAACGGAGCTGAGCCCCATGGCTGCGCCGGCCAACACCGGCGACAAGAAACCAAGGGCCGCCACGGGGATGCCCACGCTGTTATAGAACAGGGCCCAGAAAAGCCCCAGCCGGATATTGCGCATGGTGGCCCGGGAGAGCCGGATGGCATCCACCACTCCGGAAAGCTCACCGCGCATCAGGGTCACGCCGGCGGATTCCATGGCCACGTCGGTACCGGTGCCGATGGCAAAGCCCACGTCGGCAGCGGCCAGGGCCGGAGCGTCGTTGATGCCGTCTCCCACCATGCCCACGACCCGCCCCTGCGCCTTCAGCCTCTGCACCTGAGCAGCCTTGTCCCCTGGCAGCACCTCAGCCAGCACCCGCGATGCCGGGATCCCCACCTGGGCGGCAATGGCCTGAGCCGTGCGACGGTTGTCCCCCGTGAGCATGTACACATCCATGCCCATGGACTGCAGTTCCGCAACGGCCCGGGCGGAGCCTTCCTTCACCGTGTCCGCCACGGCCACCAACCCGGCGGCCTCCCCATCCACCGCCACCAGCATGGCTGTGCGGGCTCTCTGCTCGAGCTCCTCCAGACGGGTTTCCATCCGCTGCAGCTGCTCCGGGGGAACGCCGTTCTCGGCCAGGAAACGCCGGCTGCCCACCAGCACCCGCCTGCCCTTCACCGTAGCCCTCACGCCTTGCCCGGGCTCCGCCTGGAAGCCTTCAGCCTGGGGCCACCGGCGTTGCTGGGCCCGGGCTCCGGCCACCACGGCCTGCCCCAGCGGATGCTCGGAGCCTTCCTCCGCCGCTGCCGCCAGATCCAGCAGTTCACCGGCATCCCACCCGGCCAGTGGCTCCACATCGGTGAGCTCCGGCAGGCCCTTGGTAATGGTCCCGGTCTTGTCCAGCACCAGGGTGTTCAGGCTCTGGGCCCGCTCCAGGTACTCGCCGCCCCGGATCAAGATGCCCCGTTCTGCACCTTTGCCTGTGCCGACCATGATGGAGGTGGGCGTAGCCAACCCCAGAGCGCACGGGCAGGCGATGACCAGGACCGCCACCATGTTCAAAAGCGCCCGGGTCAGATTGCCGGGATCCCCCCACAAGTACCACAGAATGAAGGTGAGCAGGGCCACGCCAATGACCGCCGGCACGAAATAGGCGGAAATCCGGTCGGCAAATCGCTGGATGGGCGCTTTGTGTCCCTGCGCCTCCTCCACCGCCCGGATGATCTGGGCCAGGGCCGTGTCCTTCCCCACTTTGGTGGCGCGGAACCGGAACGTTCCGTTCTTGTTCAGCGTGGCTCCCACCACGGGGTCCCCGGGCTTTTTGTCCACAGGCAGGGATTCCCCCGTGAGCATGGATTCGTCCACAGCAGAAAAGCCCTCCACCACCACGCCATCCACGGGGATCTTCTCCCCCGGCCGCACCACCACGAGATCGCCCACCTCCACCTGTTCGATGGGGATCTCCACCTCCTGCGCTTCCTGGCCGTCCTGGCCGGCCCGCAACACCCGGGCGGTTTGGGGCCGCAGCCCCATGAGCTTCCGGATAGCTTCGGACGTACGGCCTTTGGCCAACGCCTCCAGGTATTTGCCCACGATCACCAGGGTGATGAGCAGAGAGCTGGTCTCAAAGTAAAGGCCTGTCTGGCCCAGACGGGCGCCGAAAAGCACCACCGCCACGCTGAAGAAGTAGGCCACGCTGGTGCCCAGAGCCACCAGCACCGACATATTGGCGCTGCCGCTGCGCAGGGCATGGTACGAGTCCAGGTAAAACTGGCCCCCGGCCCAGAACTGCACAGGCGTGGCCAGGAGCCATTGGAAGTAAGGGTTCCAGAGCCAGCCGGGCAACAGCCGGTGTGCGCCCGGCCACACATGTCCCGACATGGCCACCAGCAGCGGCAGGGACAAAGCCGCCGAAACCACCAGCCGCCGCAGCTGGCGCTGGCGGTCCTGCTCGCGGGCCTCCCGCTCCTGGTCCCGGGCTTCGGCTCCCTCCAGTTCCAGGGCAGAATAGCCCAGGTTTTCCACCGTTTGCCGGAAGTCCCGGAACGAGAGATCCCCCACGAACTGCACAGAAGCCCGCTCCATGGCCAGGTTTACATTGGCGTCCACGACGCCGGGGATCTTCTTCAGGCCTTTCTCGATGCGGGCGGCACAGGCGGCGCAGGTCATGCCGCCTACCCGGAATTCCATCTTCTGCGTGCGGGGCTGGTATCCCAGGTTGCGCACGACTTCCAGGAACTTGGCAGGCGCCACCTCCCGGGGGTCGAACTCCACGGTGGCGCTCTCCAGCGCGAAATTCACCTGGGCGTCCCGGACGCCCGGCACTTTCTGCAGGCCGGTCTCAATGCGCCGGGCGCAGGTGGCGCACGTCATGCCGCCTACGTACAGGCGCAGGGTGGCGGCGGCAGCCGTCTGCGGCGGCGCTGCCAGGCGCTGAGCCCGGTCTGGGCCCGTTCCGGCTACAGGCCCTCCCCCGCCGGCCTTGTCCGAGTCGGCTTCGGAAAGAAGCGGCGCCGGATTCCTGATCGTTTTCATGTGATCCATAGGTTTGTTCACCTCATTGCGGGTAGCTCGACGCGTTTGCTACCCTACGGGGGTACCCTAGGCCCCGTAACCTCACTATACCTCTCGCGGCTAGTTTCGTCAATCAGTGTCCCCCCATGCACCCTCTCCAACAGGCCATGTGGATCGCCTGGTCTCCAGCCGTTCCGGCCTTCCCGGCCGGTCCAACTGACACCGGCCAGCAGGAATGGGCGGAGGCAGAGAGAACATACTCGCCAAAGGAGTTCGCAAGCCATGAACAGCGCAGACTGCAAGCAGGTGGCTCCGGCCGCGGCCGGCGGCAACGGGGCAGTCCTGCTTCCCAAGGGATTTCAGGCCGGTGCAGGAACAGGCGGCCTGAAGCATAATGGCACCCCGGACGTGGGTTTGCTGGTCAGCAGCGGACCGGCAACTTTCGCCGCCGTATTCACCCGTAACCAGTTCGCCGCCGCGCCGGTACAGGTCGACCGGGAGATCCTGCAGCAGGCCACGGCCCGGGCGGTGGTCGCCAACGCCGGCGTGGCCAACGCCATCACCGGTTTGCGGGGACTGGCTGCAGCACGGGCCACACAGGAGATGGCGGCGCGGTTGCTGGGAATCCCCGCTTCGCAGGTGGCCCTGGCCAGCACCGGGGTCATCGGGCAACAGTTGCCTCTGGAAGCCATGGAAAAAGGTGTCCGCCAAGCCGCTGCCAACCTCTCCCGCCAGGGCGGGCCCGCCTTTGCCCGGGCCATTCTGACCACAGACACCCGGCCCAAAATCGCCGTCCGCCGTTTCCGCGCCGCAGGCCGCCTGGTTACGCTGACGGGAATCGCCAAAGGCGCCGGCATGATCCATCCCCAACTCGGAACCATGCTGGCGTTTCTCGTCACCGACGCCGCCATGGACGCTCAGACCCTCCAGACCCTCCTGAGCTGGGCGGCGGACAACAGCTTCAACATGATCAGCGTAGACGGGGACAGCAGCACCAACGATACAGTCCTGTGCCTGGCCAACGGCATGGCCCCCCGCGGGGAGATGGACGGGCCGGAAACAACGGAGGAGCGGCCCGGGCCTGCTGCCGAAGAGCACGAAGCTGCGGCCCCGGAGCCCCTGGATGGCCACGATCGGCGCCTTTTCGCCGCCCGGCTGCTGGAAGTCTGCCAGGAGCTGGCCATCGACATTGCCGCCGACGGCGAGGGTGCCACCCGCCTCCTGGAGGTGAAGGTGCAGGGGGCGGCGTGCGAGGCCGATGCCCGCCAGATTGCCCGTGCCATCGTCCGCTCCAGCCTGGTAAAAGCTGCCCTGTTTGGCGCTGATCCCAATTGGGGCCGCATCCTGTGCGCCGCCGGCTATGCGGGCGTACCCTTGCAGCCTGAGCGGGTCTGTCTGAGTCTGGCGGGAATCCCGGTGGTGCAGGACGGGGAACCTCTGCCGGCCGATGCCGCCCTGCTGCGCAGCAAGCTGCAGCAGCCCCGGGTGAACGTGATCCTGGATCTGGGGTTGGGCCAGGCGTCGGCCACGGGGTGGGGCTGCGATCTGACGTATGAGTATGTGCGCATCAATGCCGAATACCATACCTGACGTAGCAAGCTTCCCGGGGCCAGCCGGCCTGCCGGGAACGGTCCGCCGGCACGCCCCGGTCCCGGGGCGGATCCGTCGGTCACCCGGATTGCCTGAGCTAAAGCTGGAGTTTTTATGATCCGCTCGATGTGTATCCCGGCCCAGGGCCCGCCTCGCCGCGACCTTCCGCCGGAGGAATGGCCGGCGGCCTGCGCTGCCGGCGGGATGCTCTGGGTGGACCTGGACCAGCCCGATGGAGACGAGTTCGCTGTCCTGGCGGAAAAGTTTCACTTCCATCCCCTGGCGGTGGAGGACTGCCAGCATTACAGCACTCTGCCCAAGCTGGACCTTTTTGAGGACTACTTCTTTCTGGTGGTTCACGCGGTGGCGGGCGCGTCCGAGGCGTGGACGGGGAAGCGGAGACCGCGGGAGCCCGGCGCCGGAAATCTGCAAATGGAAGCCATTCCCGGGCTGGCCCGCTTCAGCACAGAGGTAGACATTTTCGCCGGCCGCCACTTCGTGGTGGTCTCGCATCTGGCGCCAGTGCCGGCGCTGGACAGGCTTTGGCAGCGCGCCGAAACAGAACACCCTCCAGCGTGGCTGCAGCAGCCTCTGCTGCTGGTCCACGCCATTTTGGATGCCCTGGTGGATGGCTATGTGCCGCTCCTGGAGGAATGGCGTTCCGCCATCGACCGGCTGGAGGAAGCCTTGCTGCGCAAACCGGGCCGGGCCGGAGATCCCTCCGTCCTGCGGCACCTCGCCGACATCCGGCGCCAGCTGCGGGCCTTCCGACGCATCGTGGAACCCCTGGCGGATGTGGTGGAGGCCCTTCTGAAGCCGGAAGGGCCGCAGGTGCCTCCCGACCTGAGGCCATACTACCGCGATGTGCTGGACCATCTGCACCGGGCCGAAGCCCGCATCGAGGTGGCCTATGAGCGCTCCAGCTCCCTGGTGGAACTGTATACCGCCCTGGCCTCCCAGCGCTTGTCCGAAGCCACGGTGCGCATGAACCAGGTCATGCAGCGGCTGACCGCAGTGGCCACGCTGTTCATGCCCCTGACGTTCATCACCAGCCTATATGGCATGAACTTCCGCCACATGCCGGAATTGGAATGGCCGTGGGGGTACCCCTTGGTCCTAGCGCTCATGACGGGCCTGGCCGTGGGCCTGTACCTTTACTTTCGCCGGCATCATTGGTGGTGAGGCAGTGCCCGTTCGCAGGGGCCGCCATGACGGCGACGACGCCCGGAGGCCCGCAGCGGATCGCATGCCCAAGCCCATGTCCAGCAGCTGGGTTACGGTGACCATCTGATAGCCCTGCCTGCGCAGGGCGGGCAAAAGGATCCGCAGCGCATCCAGCGTCTCCGGCGTGGCATCGTGCATCAGAAGGATGCTTCCCGGTCGGATCCGGGCCAGGATGTGGGCGGCGATGGCACTGCCTGCCTGCTCCATCTGGGCCGGTGCGTGCAAGTCCAGCAGTTGCGGCTGGGCGTCAGCGGCATTGATGTCCCACAGGACGGTCCGGTACCCTGCCCGCGTCACCAAGCGGAACACCCGGCCGTCCCAGTCCCCGCCCGGCGGCCGGAACAGGCGCAGATCCACCCCTGTCAGCGCCCGCACCAGCTCGCGGGTATTGCTCAGCTCCACCCCCACCCCGGCGTCGGACAGCTCCATCAGGTTCGGATGCGAATAGGTGTGGTTCGCCAGCTCGTGGCCGCGGCTGGCGATCTCCCGCAGCAGGTCCGGGTACTGGGCAGCCATCTCCCCGACGACGAAAAAGGTTCCGTGTGCGCCGTACAGGGACAAGAGATCCAAAAGCTCCCGGGTGTACGGCGGCCGGGGCCCGTCATCAAAGGTGAGGGCCACGGCTTTCTGCTGTACGGGGACGTACCGTAGGGGAGCATCCGCCGCCGACCCTGAGCCCAGGCCTGTCAAATCCGGCCAGGACAGCTCCGCCAGGCGCTGCGCCAGGCGTAGGCGCAGGGTCGGAACAACGGGCTTGGTCAAGGTGACGGGATAGTCCAGGGCCAGGGCGAACTGATTCAGATTATAGCTGCCCAGGACCCGGATGCGGGGCAGAAGCAAGGGATCCCCGGCCAAAGCCTGGGCGCGCCCCTGAATGGTGGTGACCGCCGCTTCGTATCCCGCCCGGCGGGCCAGCCGCAGCACCAGTGGCGACACCGCGCCATATGGGTAGGAAAGGTAACGTGCGGTTTTTCCCAGGTGCTGCCAGATCAATTGCCGGGACAGGGATAGCTCCCACTGGATCCGGGCCGATGTGCAGGCATCCAGGTGGGGATGGGTCACGGTGTGGGAACCGATCTCCACCCAACCGCTGCTGGCCATCTGCTTCAGCTCGTCCCAGGTGGCCAGGACCCTGGGCGCATAGGCCGGCTGATCCCAGTAGTTCTGCTCACCGACATCCCCGGTCACCACGAAGATGGTGGCATAAAACCCGTAGCGCTTCAGGAGCGGGAACGCATACCGGTAGACGTCTTCATATCCATCGTCGAAGGTAATGGTCACAGCCTGTGGTGGCAGGCTGATCTGGTGCCGCACATAGGCCACTACATCGGACAGCCGCACCGGAGTGTAACCGTGGTCGCGCAGATACTGCAGCTGGGCGGCGAACCGCTCCGGCGTCACCCGCAATCCGTCTCCCCCGCCGTGGGAAGCCGGCGCCACCCGGTGATACATCAGAATCACGGGTGAGCTGCTGTCTGCAATGCCCTCGGGCAGAGAGCTCCGCCCCTGCCCACGGCCAGAAGACTCCCCGGGCCAGCCCAGGCCGGCAGGGCCTGCCACCGGGACGGCGCCGGGGGCCCCGTGCCCCTCTGCTTCTTCGTGGGGCTCGGGGTAAGCCACAGGCGCCGCCTGGATCTGACGCCAGGAGATCAATGCGAAAAAGGCCAACATCATGACGGAGAACAGAAAACCTGTCTGCAAAAAGAGCTTCAGGCCCATCTGCAACCGGCTTCCCGGCGCCGGGGGGTGGTCGTTTCGCATGGGTTTTGCTCCTCCTGTTCCCATCATAACGCATCCGGAGCCAGAAATGTTAGCTCCGGACAAACGCCACCGCTGCAAGGCCAGCACAGGGCTGCGGTCCACGGGCCGACAGGGAAGGCAGGGCTTCAGGCGCCGCCGGTTAAGAACCCGGCGGATTCTGCCGATAGCTCCAGTTAGAAAGAGTGAGGTGCAATCGGCATGAATCAACGACGGCTGGTGGCTTCTTCGGTATCGGCACATCCCGGCGCGCTGGCGGGTGCGTCCCCATCTCCTGCCGGCAGGCGGCAGGAGAGCCCTGTGCGCCGGGTTTTGCTGTTTTTGCCGCGGCTGGTGGGCCGCATCGTCGGGTGGCCCATCCGATGGCTTTTGAGCCATAGCCTGGCTTTTCAGATCCAGGCATCTCTGGTTGTGATTGTCCTGGCATTCATCGCTCTGATTCTCACGGTGGGGTTCTATTCCGGCGACTCCTCGCGGCACATTCAGCATGTAGGCGGCCCACTCATGGAGGCTACGGAGATGGCCACCGAGGTGGTGATCAGCGCGGAGGAGATGAACCGCCAGTCCATGGACCTCTTCGCTGGCAACCTGGATCCCAGCATGGGAGAACAGGAACTTCAGCGCAAGCTTACCCTGATCTCCCAACTCTACCTGCCGGGGCTGGCACCCCTGAAGGCAGATCCCACCCTGGCGTCACAGATCGCGGGCCTGGCCGACAACGTCAAGCAGCTGGACCAGAACGTGGCTGGCCTGGGATCTCTCGATAAGGATCAGCAGGCCCTGCGGATTTCGCAGATCATGGCCTCCGTCAATGTTCTCTTATCCACGGCCACAGGCTTGAAGCTGGCCGCCTGGGATACGATCAAGGGCGAAGCCACCCAGGCCCAGAAACTGGCATCCCTGGTTACCCGCAGCCTTCTGGCGGCCGGGTCCGTCATTCTGGCTTTGATCCTGTTCCTGATGATTATTGTGACCCGGTCCATGCGCAGCATCACCGCCAGTGTACGGCAGCAGGCCCTGCAAACGGCGGCCAGTGCCGAACAGGCAGCCCAGGCCGCTGAAAAGGCCCAGGACTACGCGCAGCAGTTTGCCGCCAATTTCGGCCAAATGGCCCGGGCCGTGGATGAAGTGGCCAAGGGCAGTACCGCCACAGCGGCGGCGGCAGAAAACATCTCCACGGCCATGACCTCCGCCAGCCGGGTGGTCAAGGATCTGGCGCAATCCGCAGACAGCAATGTCCAGCAGGCGGTACAGACCACCGAGGTGGTGAGGGAGGCCGAATCCAACCTGGAGCAGGGCCGCCAGACCATCGCCTCCGCCACCCAGGCTGTGGCGGATTACACCCAGAGCACCAGCGCCGTGGCGCACAGGCTGGAGGATTTCCGTCAGCAGGCTCAAAAGATCGCCAGCATCGTGGACCGGATCGTGGATATCACGGATCAGACCAACCTGCTGGCCCTCAATGCCGCCATCGAGGCGGCACGAGCCGGTGAACAGGGGCGGGGCTTTGCCGTAGTGGCGGACGAGGTGCGCAAGCTGGCTGTGGGCAGTGCCAATGCGGCCCAGGAGATCCGCGCCATCATCGAGGGGCTCACCTCCGCCAGCCAGGAGATGGCTGCATCGGTGCAGCAGGTGGTGCATTCCGGCGCAGGTGTGGCGGAGGAGGTGCGGCGTATCGAGGACACCTTCGCCCATATGCGCCAGTCCCTGGAAAAAATCGTGGCTTTGGCGGATCGCAGTGCAGCCACGGCTCGCGACCAGGCCGGGCGTACCCAGGACGTCACCCGCAATGTGGACGCGGTCATGGATGCCGTGCAGCAGATTGCCTCGCAGGTGGAGGAAATCTCCGCTTCCATGCAGGAACTGGCATCCCAGGCCACTGAGATGAGCAACCTCAACCAGGAGTTGGCGGACACGGTGAAAGAACAGGCGCGCCTGGCCGGAGCCCAGTTACAGGCGGCGCGGGCCATCGAAACCGCCAGCCGGAAGCTGCATGTGGCCAAAGAGAAGGTGGCGCGTCCGGGGCGTTAAGCATTCTCTGCAGCTTGCCCCGTCAGGCCAGAGCCGGCAACGGCGGGGCGGGGACACCGCCCCGCTGCCGGATGGCGTCGGCGGTGTTGTCCACCTGCTGTTGCTCAATGGTGGCAATCCGTCGCAGCGCCCGGCGGACGTAGGGGTCTTGGACCGCCTGGCTTTGGGCCTGGTAGCTGTCCACCTGTGTCCGTTCCAGCGCGTAGAACCATTGAAGCTTCTGCATGACCTGCTGATTGTTCAGCACCGGTAGCCCCCTGGCGTAAGGGTGCCCCGCCGGCGCACTTCTATCCCGGAACTCCGCCCCCCATGCCTCAGGAGAGCGCGGCGCTGATGGCTGCCGCCGTCTGGCGGAGCTTTTCAGCCACGGTTTCCCGCCCCAGCGCCTCCATACGGGTTACCGGCCCGGACACGCTGATGGCTCCCACCACCCGACCCTGGGCATCGTAGACCGGCGCTCCCAGGCACAAGAGCCCAAGCTCCATCTCCTGATCGTCGACGGCATAGCCCTGCTGCCGCACCTGGGAGAGCTCCTGCTGCAGCCGTTCCAGGTCTGTGATGGTCTTGGGCGTACGGCGGGGCAACCCCCGGCGCCGGACGAATTCCTCCACGAAATCCGGCGGGCAGGCGGCCAGAAGCACCTTCCCCATGGCGGAACAATGCGGGCTGCTGCCGAAGCCGATACGGGGCGTGACAGTGAGCACCTGTTGTGTTTCCACCTTGTCCAGGACAATGAGATTCTCCGGGGCATCCAGGTCCGGGTCCAGGACCCCCAGGTGAACCGTCTCCTTTGCCCAGCGGGCCAGCTGCTCCATGAAGGGATGGGCGACCTGGGCCAGGGACGTTCTCTCCTTGACCAGGGCGCCGAGGGTGAACAGCTTCATGCCCAGCACGTAGCGGTCCGAGGCAGCCTCCTTCTGCACGAAGCCCCGGCGCTGCAATGTGGCCAACGTTCGGTGCACGGTGCTTTTGTAAAGCCCCAATTCCCGGCTGATCTCCGTCACGCCCAGCGGCTGACGGTGGCGGTAGAGGGCCAGCAGTATGTCGATGGCCCTGTCCACGGCGGCGATTCCGGGCGAAGGCGCCTTCTCCTGCTCGCGCTTGCGCCGCCACCTCCTGCCTGCCTCCTGGAGAGTTCCTGCTTTCACCCTGCTCATGCCTCTCTACCGCCACTTCCATTCAGCCCGCACTGCCGGCCGCTGCAACGAAAGTCCGCGGGCCCCGGCGGTTGCCGCTGGCACCCCGGCGCCCTGCTCTGGTCTACTTGGAGATGAGCCACTCCCGGAAGTTCATGGAAGGATCCAAGATGATGCCCTGGACGCCCTTACGCGCCACGGCCACGTGCTGGTGGTTGTTCTGCCACAGAGGCACCAAAATGGCCGTTTGCGCCAGGAGCTTCTGCGCTTCCTCATACTTGGCTGTGCGCTGGCTCTTGTCCGCTACCCGCTTGGCTTCCTGCAGCAGGGTGGTGAATTTCTCGTAGGCAGCCTTGTCCGCCGCGGAGACAGCTTTGTCCAGATGGGTCCCCAGAGGGCCCGGCGCTTCCACGAGCCAGGGAGCCAGGAAGTTGTCGGGATCCAGGAAATCCGGATACCACCCCAGCAGGAACATGCCCAGGGCGCCGTCGCTCTGGCGCTGCACGTATGTGCCCCATTCCAGGGACTGGAGATCCACCTTGATGACGCCCGTGGCCTCCAGCGAGCGCTTCAGCACCGCCGCCACGTCGGCCTCAGTAGTGCCGTAGTGGAGCGGCGTATACCACAGCGTGATGGTCAAAGGATGGGCGGAGGTGTACCCGGCGGCAGCCAGGATCGCCCTGGCTTTGGCCAGATCCCGCTTGGGGAAGGCGTCGATATGGCTCCACAGCCCCGGAGGCACCATGCTGTAGATGGGATGATTCAGGCCGGCAAATACGTCTTTCACCAGCTGATCCCGGTCCACCGCATAGGCGACGGCCTGGCGGACCCTCTGGTCATCGAAAGGCTTCTGGGTCACGTTGAACACCAGGTAGCGCACGGACAGGCTGGTGGTCCCCTGAATGACCTGCAAATTCGGATCCTTTTTCAGGCTGAGGATATCCTCCGGGTTGAAGGTCCGAAACGCCACATCGACCTGGCCGGACTGGATCGCAGCCCGCAGGGCCGCGGCGTCCGCGTAGAAGACCTCCACCACCCGCTGGATTTTGGGCTTCGGCCCCCAGAAGCGGCTGTACGCTTCCAGGACCACCCGCTCCTCCGGCACGTAGGAAACCAGGCGGTACGGACCGGTACCGGCGTATTTCCCGTTGGCAAACCGGTCCGCCGGCGTGGACTTGGGGCTCATGGCCATGGCCGGCGCCACTGGGTCTGCCAGGCGCGCCAGAAACGTGGCATCCGGCTCCTTCAGGGTGATGCGGAGGGTGTACGCACCCGCAGTTTCAATTTTCGCGATGTTCTTGATCAACCCCACGGCACCCTCGGGGCCGTCCAACCTCAGGGCTCTTTCCAGGGACCATTTCATGGCCGCTGCGTTGAACGGCGTGCCGTCGGTGAAGGTGACCCCCTTCTGCAGCTGGAAGGTGTAAACCCTGGCATCCGGAGAAACCGTCCAGCTCTTGGCCAGGCAAGGCACAATCTCCGAGGTGCCCGGTTTGATGGTCACCAGATTCTGAGCGGTCTGTTCCAGGACATGCCAGGTCCAATAATCATAGGAATTGGCAGGGGACAATTGCGAGATACGATCCGTGGTGCCGACGACCAGAGTGTCGCGGGGCGTGGCCGCCACAGCCCAGGTGCCCACGGCGGCCAGAGCGGCAAGGATTGCCAGGAACACCCATACACGATTGGATCGGGCCCGACCAGACCAGCTACGCGTGGACACGTTCTCCGTAGTACGCACGAACCTCATTCCTCCCCCTTCTCAGCTTCACCGTACCGGGACACCGATAGATTCGCAATTGTTGCTCCTGTAATTCTTTCTTTTTTGACATTTCGCCGTACAACCTTCTGTTCGAACCAACTCCAGATTTTTCCTTCTTGTCCCTCCCCTCTCCCTTCCCTCCCCTCTCCCTGGCCGCCAGCCCCGTCCCCTCGAAGGGGATGCCGGCGGCGCGGAAGTGCAGATTCAGCCTGCCAGCCTCTGCTGGCGGGTGGGGCTGAGCATATCGTTGAGGCCTTCCCCCAGCATGCCGAAGCCCAACGCCAAAAAGACGATGGCCAGACCGGGGAAGGTCACCAACCACCAATACCCGGCCTGGAGGAACTTCTGTCCGTTTTGGATGTCAAATCCCCAGTCCGGCGTAGGCGGCGGCAGTCCGAAGCCCAGAAAGGCCAACGCCGCTTCCGTCAGAATACCGTCGGCGATGTTGAAGGAGGTCAGGGCCAACACCGAAGGCAGCGCTGCGGGAGCCACATGCCGGAAAAGCAGCCGCAGGGTGCCGGCGCCCAGGGCCCGTGCCGCCTCCACGTGCTCCAATTCGCGGATTTGCAGGACCTGGCCGCGTACCACGCGAAAATAGGTGGGAATATACACAAACGAAATGGCCAGGACCATATTGGCCAGTCCTGCCCCCAGCACCGCCACGATGGCAATGGCCAGAATCAAGGCTGGAAAAGAGAAAATAGCGTCCATGATCAGGGACAGAATGCGGTCCAGCATCCCGCCGCGAAACCCGGAGACCAGCCCCAAGACACTGCCGACCACCAGGGAGATCAGACAGGACAGCAGGGCCACGGTAATGGGTACACGCCCGCCGTGGAGAATCCGGCTCAGAACGTCCCGGCTCAGCTGGTCCGTTCCCAGCCAATGGGCGGCCGTCGGCACCGCCAGGCGTGCCCCACAATCCTGGACGGGGCTGTAAGGTGCCAGCCACCCGGCCAACAACGTGGCGACCAGCATCAGCATCACTATGGCCAGGCCCGCGGCCAGGAGGAAATTCCCCCGCACTCTGCCGCCGAACAGGCGTGACGCCATCCAGGCCGTGACGCCGCCGGAACCGGCCACAGCCGTGCCCTGGG
>JADBKO010000053.1 GCA_014896355.1 Bacillota bacterium | reverse complement strand
AGACGGGAATGTGGAGATTCCGGGGGTCCCCGGCCCGTTTTCCGCCTTGCCCCGCAGATCTTTTGCAGCTGCCTCGCTCGGATCTGTCTGACCACTTTTCCTGTTTTCCTGCTTCGCCTCTTTCCCGCCCGTGGATGGGTGAGCCGGGGTTCCTCTTTACTCCGAGCAGTCTTTTGCATCACGTTCATGCCCGTTCGCCTCTTGCCTGCCTGCCGCGTGTTGACAGGGCATTCTGGCGTTTTGTACAATGAAACCGGCTTTGACACAACTCGGACACCGGCGTGCTGTGCGCCGACGGGAGGGACTCGTATGCAAAGGCATGTCTTGCGCGGCCTGGGCTTGGCAGTGGCGATGATGGCTTTCGTTTGCGGGGTTGGAGCCCCCGGAGTTGAGGCGGCTGCGCCGACAGCTTCCGAAATCCTCCACAATGTGTCGGCGCGCATGGAGGCGGCGAAGACCGCCAGCTTGAAAATCACCGTGACCCAGTTTCAGCCGGACGGCTCCAAAACAGCCATGGCCGCCCGGATCCTGGTGGACCGCACCCAGGGCCTGACGCGGGTCACCCTTTTGGAACCGCCTGCCCTGGCGGATCAGGTCATGGTGTTGGACGCCAAGGCCAAGGTGAGCCGCCTCTACCTACCGGTGACCAACCAGATCATCGTCAGCCCGCTGGACATTCCGGCGGGAAGCAGCCCCACCCTGGGTTTTGGCCAGATGTTCGCGCTCCCTTCCAGCAAGGATTTTGACCTCCGGTTGTTGGGAACGCAAACCGTGGCCGGGCGCAACTGCTATGTGGTGGAGGCCAAGCCGAAGCACCCGGTCAAAGCGCCGGAGCGGGCCGGGACGCCCTCCGGTGCGGCTCACGGCGCGGGCCCGGCAGGCCAGCCCGGGCTCCAGGGGATACAATGGGAAGGCCAGACCGTGAGGTTATTCGTGGACAGCCAGGAATCCATGCTGGTCCAGGTGGACGTGCTGGGCCAGGATGGAAAGGTGCAGGCGCGAATCGCCGTGTCCGATTTGAAGATGGACGTCAAGCTCACCCGCCAACAGCTGGCCGGCTTGCCTGCGGACGCGGAAATCGTGCAGCGCTGAGAGGCGAAGGAGCGGGCATCGCCCGGCAATCTACGGGCAAGACTACGGTTGAGTACCAGAAACAGGGAGGGAGGCCCGGGGCCGCAGGCACCGCAACCGGGCCGGAGGATGTGGACCAGATCGCCCAAAATCAGCCGAAGGTCGTGATCATCGGCACCGGTCTGGTGGGCTCCACTTTCGCCTACGCGCTGATGATCAGCGGGCTGGCCGGGGAAATCGTGCTCATCGATGCCAACCGGCGCCGGGCGGAAGGGGAAGCCATGGACCTCAACCACGGGATCTCCTTCGTGCGCCCGGTGCGTATATACGCCGGAGATTATCCTGACTGCGCCGGTGCAGATGTGGTGGTGATCACCGCCGGCGCCGCCCAAAAGCCGGGCGAAACCCGGCTGGAGCTGGTCCACCGCAACGTCGCCATCTTCAAGCAGATCATCCCGCAGGTGGTCCGCTACGCGCAGCAGCCGATCCTGCTCATCGTGACCAATCCGGTGGACATCATGTCCTACGTGGCCTACCGCCTTTCCGGCTATCCGTCGGGGCGGGTCATCGGGTCCGGTACCGTACTGGATACCTCCCGGCTCCGTTATCTGTTGAGCGCCCACTGCGGTGTGGACCCGAAGAACGTCCATGCCTATATCATCGGCGAGCACGGCGACAGTGAAGTGCCGCTGTGGAGCCTGGCCAATATCGCCGGTATGCGGCTGGACGAGTATTGCCCCAGCTGCGAGCGGGGTTGCCAGCCTTCCGTGCGGGAAGAGATCTTCCGGCAGGCCCGGGATGCAGCCTACGCCATCATCGACCGCAAGGGAGCCACATATTACGGCATCGGCCTTTCCCTGCTGGAGATCGTGGAAAGCATTCTGCGGGCGGAGCGGTCCATTGCCACCGTTTCGACGTATCTGGAGAATTATTTGGGCGAAAGCGATATCTATATTAGTGTTCCGGCCATCCTGCACCGCGGCGGCGTGGAGCGGCTGGTGCCCCTGAGGATCACCGGCCAGGAGGCAGAGGCCTTCCATCGCTCGGTAGCGGTCCTGCGGCAGGTGCTGGGCCAGATCCAATGGTAGGAGCACGGCTCCGGTGAGGGGGAGGACCATGGCCACGCGCAAAAGGCCCCGGGGAGTATGGCCTTGCTGGCGGCTGCGGGGCCCGCTGCTGTACGCTTTGGTGCTGGCCTCCCTGGTGAGCCTGGTGGCGCTGCTGTCGGCGGTGCCAGAAGCGGCTGCGGCTTCTGCCGGCGCAGGGCCGGTATTCCCGCAGCCTGTGGGATACGTGACGGATCAGGCCGGTGTGCTCTCGCCGGCGGCACGGGCCAGTTTGGAGGAAGACCTGGCCCGGTTCGAAAAATCCAGCGGCATCCAATTGGCTGTGGTGACGGTGAAAAGCGTGGCGCCGCTGGACAGCAAGATGTACGCGGTGCAGCTTTTTTCCGCCTGGGGGATCGGTAAGAAGGGGAAAGACAACGGCGTGCTTCTGTTGTTGGCCCAACAGGAGCGCAGAGTGGAGATTGAAGTTGGGTACGGTCTGGAGCCGGTCCTCACGGACGGCCGGGCTGGAGAGATTCTGGATCGGTACGTGGTTCCCGCCTTGCGCCGGGGGGATTACGACGCAGGGCTCGCAGAAGGGGCCAGGGCCATCATGCGCGTGTTGCAAGGCCAGCCCGGGGGGGCGCCAGAGGGCCAGCGGCAGGCGTCGGGCTCCGGATCCGGTGTCGCGGGATGGGCCCTGCTGGTGTTGTTTTTGTGTTTCGTTCTGGCCATTGCGCTCGGCGGCTGGGGCTCCAGCGGCGGAGGAGGCAGCGGAAGCCTGCGCGGCGGGCGGCGGCCGGGTCGCACCGGCTGGCCGGGAATGCCCGGGCCATGGGGCGGAGGAAGGTTCGGCGGGCCGGGCGGCAAGGATGGATTCGGCGGATTTGGAGGCGGCAGTAGCGGGGGCGGCGGCGCAGGCCGCGGGTTTTAGCCCCGGGCCCGTAGACTTTGGGCCAACCGCGGGTCGGGCGCCCGTTGGGGCCGCTGGCTGGTTCAGGCTCTTCGTGTGGGAGGAAAACAGAAATGCGCAAAGGGTGGATCATCGGGGGAGCGCTGCTCCTCCTGGTGCTCTTGGGTGTTTTGACCCTGGGCGGGCAGTACAACACGCTGGTCCAGAAGGAAACGGCTGTGGACGCTCAGTGGGCCCAGGTGCAGAACCAGCTGCAACGGCGGGCCGATCTGATTCCCAACCTGGTGAACACGGTGAAGGGCTACGCCAAACACGAGCAGGAGGTCTTCAGCAATATCGCGGCCGCCCGTAGCCAGCTGCTGGCTGCCCGCGGGCCGGAGGAAGCGGCCCGGGCCAACCAGAACGTGGACAGCTGGCTGGGGCGGCTTCTGGCCCTTGTGGAGAACTATCCGCAGTTGAAGGCTGACGCCACCTTCACGCGCCTCATGGATGAGCTGGCCGGCACGGAGAACCGCATCGCGGTGGAACGCATGCGCTACAACCAGTCCGTGCGCGACTGGAACGCCACCATCCGGGTTTTTCCCACAGTGATCCTGGCCTCCCTGCTGGGGAAGGCGCCGCGGCAATATTTCCAGGCGCAACCCGGAACGGAGCAGGCGCCCCAGGTCAATTTCTGAGAGCAAGGCCGGGGCAGCCTGCAGCGGCTTGGGCCGACCGCCGCCCGAAGTGGTATACTTAATACTTAAGCGGATGAAACCGGGCGGCCCGCTTGGGGCGAAGAGGGAGAGAGAAATGCCGGCAGAGGCGGCTGAGATCCGGGTCGAGGACTTCAACCTTTATTACGGCCGTTTTCAGGCCCTACAGCACGTGACCATTTCCATCCCGCCCCGGAAGGTGACGGCCCTCATTGGGCCTTCGGGCTGCGGGAAGTCCACGTTTCTGCGCTCCATCAACCGTATGAACGACCTTATCCCGGACGTGCGGGTGCAGGGGCGGGTCCTTCTCCGGGGGAAGAACGTTTATGACCCGGATGTCGACGTGGTGGAGCTGCGCAAGCGGGTGGGCATGGTCTTTCAGCGGCCGAACCCGTTTCCCAAGACCATCTTCGACAACGTCGCCTACGGGCCCCGGCTGCACGGGGTTCGCAACCGTAGCCAGCTGGAGGAGATCGTGGAGCGCAGCCTCACCCGCGCGGCGCTATGGGATGAGGTCAAGGACCGGCTGCGCCACTCGGCACTGGAACTGTCCGGCGGGCAGCAGCAACGTTTGTGCATCGCCCGGGCCCTGGCGGTGGAACCGGAAGTTCTGTTGATGGATGAGCCCGCCTCAGCGCTGGATCCCATTGCCACCGCCAAGGTGGAGGATTTGATCGACGAGCTGAAAGAGCATTATACCATCGTCATCGTGACCCACAACATGCAGCAGGCAGGCCGCGTGTCAGACTTTACCGGCTTTTTCCTTACCGGAGTTCTGGTGGAGTTCGGCCCCACGGGCGAGCTGTTCGAAAATCCCAAAGACAAGCGCACGGAAGACTATATCACCGGCAGATTCGGCTAGATCCGGGCCAAAGGCCGGGCAGGCAGCAGGTCGGGCAGGGTGGAGGAGCCGGTGAGAAGGCCACGCCTTTGGTTTCTCATGGGGAGGAGACAGGGATGACACGGCAAGGGTTCCATCGCGAGATCGAGGACCTGCAGCAGGAGATCCTCCGGATGGGCAGTATGGTGGAGGACGCCATCCATCGGGCCATTACCAGCCTGAAAACTCAAGATCTGGATCTGGCTGCCGCCATCATCGACGGCGATGACAAAATCGATGCCATGGAACAGGACATCGAGGAAAAGTGCCTGAAGCTCATCGCGTTGCAGCAGCCGTTGGCCAAGGATCTGCGCACGATCAGCACCATCTTGAAAACCGTCACCGACCTGGAACGCATCGGCGACCAGGCTAACAACATCGCCGAGATCACGTTGCGGATCGGCCACGAACCCTTGATCAAGCCGCTGATCGACATCCCCCGGATGGCGGAGATGAGCCAGCGGATGGTCAAGGAGAGCCTCGATGCCTTTGTCAATCAGGATGTGGACCTGGCGCGGAAGGTCTGCCGGGATGATGAGCCGGTGGATCAGCTTTATTCGGACCTGTTCGACGAGCTCATGGGCTTCATCCTGGAAGGCGGAGATGTGCACCGCGCCACGCAGGCCATCAATCTGCTGTTCGTGGCCCGCTATCTGGAGCGGGTGGCAGATCACGCCACGAATATCGGCGAGCGCGTGATCTACATGGTGACCGGCGAGCGGGTGGCCCACCAGCTGAAAAAAGGCGCCATGGCCGCAGCGGGCCCTGCTATCCCGCCGGCCGGCGGCCAGATGGGGGACCCGGTAGCCGGCCGCGCAGACCGCCAGTCCAGGCAGGTGGCTCCGGTGGCAGCTGAGCGGGCGCAGTTCCCCGATGCTTCGGCCTGCCGCCTGCTGCTGCAGAAATACCAGCTTCCCGATGGGATTCAGCGGCATTCCGGGCAGGTGGCGCGGGTGGCCACTGCTCTGGGGGAGGAGCTGCAGCGGCGGGGAGTCGCCCTGTCCCTGGGCTTGGTCCAGGCAGCCGCCTGGCTGCACGATATCGGCAAGAGCCCTCGGGCAGGGGAGGAGCGGAAGCGTCTGGGGCACGCCCGGGTTTCAGCCCGGATTGTGCGTCAAGAAGGTTATCCTCAGCTGGCTGCGGTGGTGGAAAAACATGTTCTGGATACCATCGTGGACCCGGCCCAGGCTCCTGCCACCTGGGAGGAGAAAATCGTATTCTATGCGGACAAAGTGGTCACAGACCGTGTGATCAGCCTGGCGGAGCGTTTCGCCGACTTGCGGCGGCGCTATCCAGGCATCGGCGGCCTTCTGGACCGGGCGGAAGGCCCCACCCGGCAGCTGGAGGCCGAGCTTTTCGGCCTGCTGGGGGTGGAACCCGCGGCTTTCCTGCGGAGGCTTCAGGCAGCGCACCCGGAGCCTCCGGGAAGCGGAGAAATTCCGGGTAGCGGCGACTGAATTTTGCGTGTCCAATTGCCGATACAACGATTGGTAAGGGGGCCGTTTTCAGGGGGGAACAGCCGTGCGCTTCGCCGATGTGGTTCCGGCCGGGGCCGTCAGTGGCGTGAGCCTCATGATCCAGGATCAGGGCCGGTATTTGTTCGCGCTGGCTCCGCAGGGACTGTGGCAAAAGAGTGCGCAGCGGGTGTTGATTCCCGTAGCCGCCTTGGGCGGGCGGCGCCACGGGGATGAGTCGTATGTCCAGTGTGCCCAAAACCGTGCCCTGGAGGCCGGCGTGGCAGTGCGGCTTTTGGCCAGCCACGACCCGGCCACTTTTGTATCGGCGGATGGGTCCGTGATGTCGTTGGATCTGGATGAAGAGCCGCTGCCGGCGATGATCATGGAGCGGGTGCTGCCTGCCAGGTCCAGGAAGCCGTCCGAACCTGGGCAGGAGGAACCCGTCCGGGCATATGTGGCCGTCTACCGGGCGGAGCTGGCAAAACCCTTGCTTGCCCCAGTGGCGCCGGCCACGGCCGGCGGGTCGCCGGCGGCCCTGGTCTGGCTGGCTGCCCATCAGGTGGCACGCATGGCAGGGGCAGCCTTGACGCGGCAGGGAATTCCCGCAGCAGAGGCCCAGGTCCTGGCGCCGCCCGGGTTCACCCTGCCAGAAGGCGCGGAGTTCTTCCTTCTGGGCAATCCAGGCAGCCTTTTGAATCCGGCTCAGGAGGCAGGGAGTCCGGCTGCTGCAGCCGCAGCAGAACGCGCTGTGCCAGGGGCGGCTGGATGAAGGCTGCGTAGGCCTCCGGATCCAGGAAGACGTGCAGCTGCTGCAGGCGGCGGAATCCCTGCACAAACGCTTCTTCCTCCAACTGCAGGGGCACCTGGGACCAATGGCGGGCCTGGATGATGCCCAGCCTTTCCGGGTGCCGGTCGAAATCCAGGATATGCCCCAGCTCATGGGTGAGCATCACCAGCAAAAAGCTGAGATTCGGCTGCTGCAGATCGGGCAGCCACACGGTGAGCACCCGGTCCCGGGGATGATAAAGCCATTGCTCCGGCACTGCGCTGGGGGCCAGCACCACCTGTAGGCGTGCCAGCTCCTCCAACAGGGCCTGGATGTATGGATGGGGCGGGAAAGCCTGGCGAATGCGGGCTTCCACTGCGGCGCGGGCTGCGTCTTCCGGCCGGTTGTCCCCGGGATGGTTGAAAGCCAACAGAACTCCCCCACATTTCTCCTACTTGAGCATTATAGCAGTTGGCCTTGTCGGCCACAATGAGCCTCCGCCTCCAGGAGCGTGGCGGGTTCTGGAATGTCCAGAAAGGGATTCCATTTGGATGCGGTGAATATTGAGGTCCAGACCTTGCCGCGTTTAGCAGGGATGCCTCAGAGGAGGGAGCCGGAAAGACATGGAGTTGTGCGTGGTGAACCAGCCCATCCAGGAAGTGCCAACCGACGCGGTGATCGTCAGTCTGTTCGAGGGTGTGACGGTTCCCACCGGGGCCACCGCAGCGGTGGACCAGGCCTTGGGTGGAGCCATTCACCAGATGATTGCTGCCGGGGATTTCCGGGGGCGCAAGAACGAAACAGCCGTCCTCTACACGTTGGGCCGGCTGCCGGCCAGGAAAGTGGTGTTGGTGGGCCTGGGCAAGGCGGAGGATCTGGATGCGGAAAGGATCCGCCAGGCAGCCGCAGCAGGGGTGCGCAAGGCCCACGAGACCGGCGCTCAGACCGTGGCCACAGCGGTGCACGGCGCGGGCGCCGGGCAGGTGGAGGCAAGGGCAGCAGCCCAGGCCTGCGCCGAAGGGATCGTGCTAGGGCTGTACGAATACGAAGGCTTCAAGTCCCGCAGGGAAGAGCAACGGCCTCCGGTGAGCCGGGTGGTGCTGGCGGAAACGGACGCCCAGCGCCTGGCTGCCGTGGAAGACGGAGCGCAGCGGGGGAGGATTCTGGCCGAGGCCACCAATTTCGCCCGCACCCTGGCCAACCATCCCGGCAACAAGCTGACGCCCACAGATATGGCGGAGGCGGCTCTGGAAATGGCCCGGGAATTTGGCCTGCAGTGCCGTGTCCTGGAGCGGGCCGACATGGAGCGGCTGGGCATGGGGGCTTTGCTGGGCGTGGCGAAAGGCAGCCACCAGCCGCCGAAGCTGATCGTCCTGGAATACCAGGGGGCGCCGGGAGACCGGGATATCCTGGCCCTGGTGGGTAAGGGACTGACCTTCGACTCTGGAGGCATCGACCTCAAGCCGGGTGAGCACATGGAAGAGATGAAGTATGACATGGCCGGCGGCGCGGCGGTGCTGGGTGCCATGCGGGCCATTGCCCAGCTGCGGCCGGCGGTGAATGTCATCGGCCTGGTGCCTGCCACGGAGAACATGCCCGGAGGCGGGGCCCAGAAGCCCGGCGATGTGGTCAAGGCCTGCAACGGCAAGACCATCGAGATCATCAGCACCGATGCGGAGGGGCGGCTGATCCTGGCCGACGCTGTGGCGTACGCCTGCAATCTGGGGGCCACGCGCCTCGTGGATGTGGCCACCTTGACCGGCGCCTGTATCGTGGCCCTGGGCCATCTGGCCACGGGGCTCGTCAGCAACAACCAGCCCTGGGCCGAAGAGATCCAGCGGGCTGCGGCGGCCACCGGCGAGCGGGTGTGGCAGCTGCCGGTGTGGGAGGAGTACAAGAATCAATATAAAAGCGACGTGGCGGATCTGAAGAACACCGGCGGCCGGGCAGCGGGCACCATCGTGGGCGGCATGATCATTGGAGAGTTCGTGGGCGACACCCCGTGGGCGCATCTGGACATCGCTGGTACGGCCTGGGAGGTCTCCGATGTGCCTTACCAGCCCAACAAGGCCGCCACCGGCGTTATGGTGCGGACATTGGCCCAGCTGGCGCTCAATTTGGCACAGGGCCGGGCGGAAAGCGGCGCTGCCGGGAGGGCCCCGCGTTGAGCGGGGCGCGGGCCAGGGCTGTGTTCTTCGATCTGGACGGCACGCTGCTGGATACCTGGCCTTTGGTCTACCGGTCGTTCGTGCACGCAGCCCGCCGGTTTCTGCCCCAGATTCCCGACGAGCTCCGCTGCCTGAAGATTTTCGGCCTGCCCCTGCGCCAGCAGATGCAGATCCTGGCGCCTGGCGCTCCTGGGCAGATCATCGAAGCCATGGTCCGGGCATACCGGGAGTTCAACCTGGCCAACCATCCCGGCTGGGTCCATGCTTTTCCCGGCGTGGCCGGCACCCTGCGGGAGCTGCGTCGCCGCGGACTGCTCCTGGGCGTTGTGACGTCCAAGAACCGGGCCACCACCCAGCTCGGGCTGGAAGTATCCGGGCTGCAGGGACTGCTGGATTTGGTGGTGGCAGAGGAGGACACCGAACGGCACAAGCCGTGGCCCGATCCCATCCTGGCGGCTTTGCGGCGGGCGGGTGTCCAGGCTTCCCAGGCCTTGTACGTCGGGGACAGCCCCTATGACCTGCAATGTGCCCGGGCTGCCGGAGTGGGGGCTGTGGCTTGCGGCTGGAGCCTGTTCGGCCCGCAGATCCTGCGCGACGCCCGCCCTGATGGTCTCCTTAGCTGTCCGCAAGAGCTGTTGACGTGGTTTCCATGAGTTCCCGGGCTCCGGATCTCTCCCGGGTGCGCAGGCGTTCCAGGTAGCTGGCGGCCTCCAGGGCCGCCACCTGGCCCTCGCCTACGGCTTTGGCCAGCTGGTAGGGCCGCCCGGTGCAGTCCCCGGCGGCGAAGATACCGGGCACGTTGGTGGCTTGGTGCCGGTCCACCTTGATGTTGCCGTTTTCCATCTCCAGCTCTGCCATGAGCTGCTGTGCGGGGGTCATTTCCCGGAAGATAAAGACCGCGTCCGCGGCGAGGGTTTGGCCGGACAGCACCAGCCTTTCCACCCGGCCCGCGCCTTCAATGCGCTCGGGCCTCTGCTGGGGCAGCACCTGCACCCGGCTATCCAAAGGGCCCACCGGCCTGTAGAGAGGGATATACAGGACCCGGCCGGCGACGCCGGCCAAGTAGTTGGCCTCCTCTTCCGCTTCCGGCGCGTAGGCAAGAACCGCCACGGTGCGGCCGCGGTACAAAGGCCCGTCGCAGGTGGCGCAATAGCTGACACCCCGGCCTAGCAGATCCTGCTCACCCGGCAGCAGGCGGGTGCTGGCCACGCCGGTGGCGATGATGAGGCTGCGGGCCTGATAGATCTCGCCTTTGGCGCTGAGCGAGAAACCCTCTCCGTCCGGATAAATGGTATCCACCCGGGCTTTGCGGATTTCCACGCCCATGGCTGCCGCATGGTGGAGGAAGCGCTGGCGCAACTCTTCCCCGGAGATGGCCGGAACGCCCAGATAGTTGTCAATCTGCGGCGACTTTTGCATCTTCGGGCTGCACAGATCGGTTCCCAGGACCAAAAAGGACTTCTGGCGGATGGCCAGGTTGATGGCGGCAGACAGCCCGGCGGGGCCGCATCCCACGATGATGGTATCATAGCGCTGGGATGCCGCGGGATTGCCGCCTGCTTGCGGAGTACCTGGGGCACCGAGGAATATGGCCATGGGTTGGGTCACGCTCCAAGATCAGGGTCTTTGGTGGCCTTCATGATACCCTAGGGGGTACATTGTGTCAAGCCTGTTCCAAGCTCGCCTTGGGTCCGGTGCCGCGCCGGGCCTTTGCCGGGGTCGGGAGGGGCCCGGACCTTTGCCGGGGAGGGGCTTTGGGAAAGGGCGCGAAAGGCGGCTGGAGGGCGCCCGGCCACAAGGAGGGAACCGGGAGCGGGAGGCCGAATTCCCTTAGCGGAAGGGGGCCCCATGGTGGCAAAGGCGGATCCCGCGGGCCGGCGGCGGCAGGCCAACGTACCCGGCCAGTTGCAGATTCCCGCGGAGGCAGAACAGGCGGACATCGTTTATTTTGACCTGGAGACTCAGAAGCTTTTCGAAGATGTGGGGGGTACGCGGAATGTGGCCGCCCTGGGCCTGGCCCTGGCCGTCACCTACAGTACGCGGCTTGGGGCGTTCCGAACCTTCCATGAGCAGGACGCGGAAGCCCTGGCCCGCCAGCTCCAAGAGGCCAGCCTGGTGGTGGGGTTCAACATCCTCAACTTTGACTACCGGGTGCTGGAGCCTTATGTGGGTCCGCTGGCCGGGCGTACCCGCAGCTTGGACATGCTGTCGGAAATCCAGAAGGTGTTGGGTTTTCGCCTGAAGTTGGAAACCCTGGCCCGGGCCACCCTGCAGGCGGGAAAGAGCGCGGATGGCGTTCAATCCGTGCGCTGGTTCCGGGAAGGCCGCCTGGATCTGGTGGAGGCCTATTGCCGTCAGGATGTGGAAATCACCCGCCAATTGTTTGAATTCGGCTACCACCATGGAGTTTTGTATTACCTGGACCGGCAGGGAAACCGTCACTCGGTTCCGGCCACCTGGGGCCGGCAGCAACAAAATCCTGCCTCCGGTGTGGCCCGGTTGGCATTGGGATAGCGGGGGCGCCGGAGGGGCCCGGGGCGAACGGATCGACATGGGTGGATCGAAGAAGGGAGCCGATGCGGTTTGGCAGCGGAGCAACAGCGCCTGTATCGCTCCCGCACGGACCGGATGATCGCCGGGGTGTGCGGTGGGATGGCCGAATACTTCGCGGTGGACAGTACCCTCATCCGCCTGTTGTGGGCGGCCCTGGTGTTGGCAGGCGGCGTGGGTTTCCTCTTGTACCTGGCGGCCTTGATCATCATCCCGGAGCAGCCGGGCGCCACGCCGCACCCGTCTGGAGGGGATCTGCCCCCGGCGGAGCGCGGGCCGTCGGCCGCTGATCGCCCGGCGGACCCGCCTGCAACGCCGCATCCAGCCGGGGGCCGCCCGGGTCCCGAGGAGGACGTGCGGCAACGGCGCAGACAGCTCCTGGGCTGGGGCTTAATTCTTTTTGGCGCGCTTTTGCTTTTGGACCGGCTGTTTCCCGGCCTGGACGTCCTGGGGACGTTCTGGCCCCTGGCTTTGGTGGGTGCGGGCATCGGTATCCTGGTGGCGCGCCGTTGAGAGCATGGAGCTCGGGCCCGCCGGGCAGAATAGCCCCGGAGGGGATCCGGATGCCAAAACCGGACAACGCGCAGAAGATGTACAAGTGCGCCCGCTGTGGCCACATGTTTCCGGTGGGCCCCGATGGCCGCGCAACCTGCCCGAAATGCGGGCACGATTGCTCGCCAAGTAAATGCCAGGTGGTGGGCGCGTCCAACGAGGACTATTGAGCTGAAACCGGAGCTGGCCGTTCCGGTTCCTGTTTCCGCATAAGGCCGCGCGCCGCCACGGAGGCACGATGGTGGCGTGCCTTTGTATACATAAGCCGGAAGGAAGCCGCCAGGCAGGTTTGCAGCATCCTCGTGTGGTATAATCATAGCCAAATTCGTGCTTTGCACACGAGGTGGCACCTATGAGCGCTCCTGCGGGCCCCATTCTGGTGCAGAAATTCGGCGGCAGTTCCGTGGCCAATGCCGAGCGGGTCCGGGCTGTGGCCCGTCGAATCGTAGGCGTGCACCGTCAGGGCTATCGCGTGGTGGTGGTGGTTTCGGCACAGGGCGACACCACCGACGAACTGCTGGCCAAAGCCCGTGAAATCGCCGCCGATCCGCCCCGCCGCGAGTTGGACATGCTGTTGGCCACCGGCGAGCAGATCTCCATCGCCCTGCTGGCCATGGCCATTCATGGCCTCGGAGAGCCGGTGATTTCCCTCACCGGTCCCCAATCAGGGATCTATACCGACGACATGCACACCAAGGCCCGCATCCGCCGCATTGAGCCGGCCCGCATCCTGCGGGAGCTGGAGGCAGGCAACATCGTCATCGTAGCCGGATTTCAGGGCCAGAACTCCCACGAGGACGTCACCACCTTGGGCCGGGGCGGCTCGGATACTACGGCGGTGGCGCTGGCTGCCGCCCTGGGTGCCCAGGTATGCGAGATCTACACGGACGTGGACGGGGTTTATACCGCCGACCCCCGCGTAGTGCCGGAAGCGCGAAAGCTGCCATCCATCTCCTACGGGGAGATGCTGGAGATGGCTCATCTGGGCGCTGTGGTCCTGCAGCCTCGCTCGGTGGAGGTGGCCGCCCAATACGGGGTACAGATCCACGTACGCTCCAGTTTCAACCATCATCTGGGGACCATCGTGAAGGAGGACGCCGGAAGAATGGAAAAGGAGATGGTCGTCACCGGGGTGGCCCATGACATGAACTGCGCCAAGGTGGTGCTCATGGGCGTTCCGGACCGTCCCGGCGTGGCCCACCGAGTTTTTGCCGCCTTGGCCGCCGAGGGCGTCAACGTGGACATGATCGTGCAGACCACGCGGGCCACGGATGTCACGGACCTGCTCTTCACCGTGGGCTCCGACGATCTGGAACGGGCGGTGGCCACCAGCAAAGCCGTTTGTCAGGAGCTGGGCGCCGCGGGGGTCCACACCGAGACCGGAGTCGGCAAGGTCTCCATCGTCGGTGCGGGCATGGCCAGCAACCCGGGCGTGGCCGCCCGCATGTTCGAGGCCCTGGCCGCAGAAGGCATCAACATCCAGGTGATTTCCACCTCGGAAATCAAGATCTCCTGCCTCATCGCCCGCGACCGGGTGGCCGACGCCGTGCGGGCCGTGCACCGGGCTTTCGCCCTGGATCAGCCGCAGACGGCAGCAGCAAGCGAGCCTGGGCAGCCGGGGCAGGCACTGTCCGGCAGCCGCATCCCGGAGTCCGCGTAGCTGGATTTTGCCCCGGAGAGATGGTATTCTAGGACGGGCAGGCCGGCCAAGCCTGGCCGCTGGTCCGGCCAGGCAGGGGTGGCCCTGGTGAACAAAACTCCGGGCAGGAGAACAAGAGGTGCTGAACGTGGGTGTGATGGATGCCATCTGGGAGCGCGCCCGGCGGAAGCATGCCCGCATTGTCCTTCCGGAAGGCGAGGACGAGCGGGTGGTCTGGGCCGCGGGCGAGGTGGTCCGGCAAAGACTGGCCGACGTCACTCTGCTGGGCTCGCCGGCGAAGGTGGAGGCCGCAGCCGCCAGGGCGTCGGCAAACCTGGCCGGCGTGGACGTGGTGGACCCGGCGGCCAGCCCGAAATTGCCGGAATACCAGGAGCTGTTGTACGAGCTGCGCAAGGAAAAGGGAATGAGCCGGGAGCAGGCGGAGGCCCTGGCCAGCAATCCCACATATTACGCGGCGCTGGCGGTGAAGGCCGGGGATGCCTCCGGCTATGTGAGCGGTGCAGCACATACCACCGCCGATACGTTGCGGCCTGCTTTGCAGATCATCCGGACCCGCCCTGGGGTGAAGACGGTTTCGTCGTTCTTTGTGATGGTGACGCGCCACAAGGAATTTGGGGAAGAGGGCGTGCTCCTCTTCGCGGATTGCGGACTGGTTCCTGAGCCCGACGCCGGCCAGCTGGCCGAAATCGCCATCAGCACGGCGCAAAGTGCCCGTGACCTGTTGGGGTGGGCCGAGCCCCGCGTGGCCATGCTTTCG
This sequence comes from Bacillota bacterium, assembly GCA_014896355.1. GTDB lineage: Bacteria > Bacillota > UBA5301 > Bu52 > Bu52 > Bu52. The sequence continues at coordinate 5,585 of JADBKO010000053.1, read as the reverse complement.
TTTTCCACCAAGGGGAGCGCCAGCCATCCTTTGGTGGACAAGGTGGCCCAAGCTACGGCTTTGGTGCGGCAGCTCGAGCCTTCGTTGCGGGTGGACGGAGAGATGCAGCTGGATGCGGCGCTGGTGCCGGAGGTGGCCCAGCGGAAGGCTCCGGGATCGCCCGTGGCCGGCAGAGCGAACATTTTGATCTTCCCGGACCTGCAGGCTGGCAACATCGGCTACAAGCTCACCCAGCGCTTCGGCGACGCCGAGGCCTTCGGGCCCATCATGCAGGGCCTGGCCCGGCCGGCCAACGATTTGTCGCGCGGCTGCAGCCGGGAAGACGTGGTCAACGTGGTGGCCATCACCGCCGCCACAGCTTGACACAGACCGGGTGCCTGAGGGACGGAGAACACCGGGCGGCGGGCCGGGGCCGGAAAAGTGGCCCCGCACCCGCCGCCTCGCATGTTGCGGGTGCCGGGTCTCCGCGGCGCGGCTGGGGCCCGGCGCGGGCAGCTATTGTCGGTCAGCTATTGGTTGGACGCAGACTCCACGCTGGTGTCAGCCTCTTCCGGATTGTTGAGCCGGAAGGACAGGACCATAAGGCTCTCGCTGATGTGGGTATGCTCCACGATGACACCCTTGGGGACCTTCAGGGAGGTGGGGGCGAAGTTCCAGATGGCCGGTACGCCTCCGGCCACCAGCACATCGGCAATCTGCTGAGCTACTTCCGGAGGTGCTGTGATTACGCCGATGTCCACAGGGCATTGGTGCAAAAAATCCGCCAGGGTGTCCACCGGGCGGATTTCCAGCCCGCAGAATTCGCTGCCGATCAGGCGGGGATCGTTGTCAAAAAGGCCACAAAAGCGGAAGCCGCGATTGGCAAAACTGGGATACGAGACCAAGGCCCGGCCCAGGTTCCCGACGCCCACGAGTACCAGCTGGTAGGTGCGATGCAATCCGAGGATCTCCGTGATGGCCCGGTGCAGGTCCCGGACCCGGTACCCATAGCCCTGCTGGCCAAAACTGCCGAAATAGCTGAGGTCCTGGCGCATCTGTGAAGCCGTGATCCCAATCATCCTGCTGAGTTCTTGCGAGGAAACCCGCTCGGTCCCCCGGGCCAGCAGAGCGCCGAGGTAACGGTAGTAAACCGGGAGGCGCCTCATGACCGCTTGCGGGACCACCACGTGGTCCAGCGATTTTCGCCTGGGCATCCCTTTTCCGTCCTTTCTTCCCGGATGGCCTGATGTGTAAAACGATGCGCAAAGCGATGTGACTTGTTAAACCGATCACAAGCCACCTTGATCATAACAGATGTAACGTTCGCGTCAATACATTGTTCAGACGGCGAACACAAGCACCGGACAGGCCAACCACAGTGTTATATATCCCCCTTTGGAGCCGCCTTTCCCGCGCATTCCGCTGCCATCCGGCCGTTCCCCGATAGTTGGGAACGGCCCCGAATTGTCCCTGCAAAGCGTGCAAGTTCCTGACATTCGCCCCGCAACCGCCGTGCACACTAGGGGCGAAAGGAGGTGTCCAGAATGGCCAGAGGAGCCCAGACCACCAAGCAGAAACTGATCCCGCAGGCTTACCAGGCGTTGAACCAGTTCAAGTACGAGGTCGCCAACGAGCTGGGGATCAACCAGGCGTACAAGAGCGGCTACTGGGGCGACATCCCCGCCCGTGAGTGCGGTGCCGTCGGTGGACATATGGTCCGGAGAATGATCGCTGCCGCGGAGCAGTCCCTCATCAACCAGGCGACCGCCAACGTGCAGGCGGGCTTCCGCCAGTCCCTGGCGGGGCAGCAGGGCGCCGGTGGCACCTTCCCGCTGGAGCCTGACGCCACGAAGACCGGCGTTTCCAGCACCCACAACCGCAGCGAAGGTCTCTGATCTCCGACGGAACACTCCGCCGTGATTAGGCCGTCACAGGGGCGTGGCCGCCGGGCTTGCCTCCGGGGCCGGGCCGCGCCCTGCACGGCCCAGGAGTCACTCTCCCGCCGGAGTTTCGTGTTGACATTTGACCCCCTCGGCGCTATACTACCCTTGTAATCCGAGAGCGAGACACCCTCTCTGTAATGATCCTCGATAGCTCAACGGTAGAGCATCCGGCTGTTAACCGGAGGGTTGCTGGTTCGAATCCAGCTCGAGGAGCCAAGTCGGCAAACCCGTGCAGGTTTTTCTGCACGGGTCTTTTTGTGCCCCTGCGCGATCGACGCATCCCTTCTGCCTCTTCCTGGTAAATAAGTGAGAAGCAGGAATTCGCCTCTCCGGAGCGAATATAACGAGGCCGGAAAAAAGTCAGTCGTCTGACGAATCTGGAATTCTAAGGAGGCGATTCCAGCGCATGGGATGCGTGAGCGGAACGAGGCACTGGCGCCGGTTGGCCGTTCTTGCCTTGGTTCTGGCAGCCATTGCTGCTCTGGCGGGAACGTTGAACGTGGGCGGACTCGTAGCCGGGTCCCTGGCTCAGGCCCAATCTGCGCCAGCGGTCGCGACGCAGGCGACAACAGTGGCTCCCACGCCATCCGCGGCCACGTCAGCGGATCTGGTCATCGCAGCCACCAGTGACCTCCACGGCACCATTGATCCCATCGACTATTACACCGGGCAGCCCAGCGACGGTGGGTTGGCCCAGATTTCCACCCTGGTCAAACAATTGCGTGCCCAGTCTCCCAACCTCCTGTTGCTGGATAACGGTGATACCATCGAAGGCGGCGACTCCGTCATGGCGTACCATTTCGCCTTCGATCCCGCTGCCCCGAACCCCATGGCCGTGGTCATGAATGCCCTCGGCTATGACGCCGCCAGTATCGGCAACCACGAGTTTAATTACGGGAAAGATGCTCTGCAAACATATATCCAGGAAGCTCATTATCCGGTGCTATCTGCCAATGTGGCCGACCGGTCCGGCCGGCGGGTGTTCGTACCCTACGTGATCAAGGATTTTGGTAACTTCAAGGTTGGGATCCTGGGTTTGACCACGCCAAAGGTCCCGACCTGGGAAAAGCCTGCGAACATCGCAGGCTGGCAGTTCGAGGACCCGGTCGCCGTGGCCAAACGCTACGTGGCGGAAATGAAAGCCAACGGCGCCGATGTCATCGTCCTGCTGGAACATTCGGGCTTCGAGAAGGCGCCTGCCAAGGGTGCCAATAGCCCGGCCACCTGGTCTGACCCTGCGACTCAGTGGGCCAGCACCCAGTCCGATGACGAGAATTTTACCCTGCGGCTGGCCAACGAGGTTCCCGGCGTGGATGTCATCGTGGCTGGCCATCAGCATTACACCGTGCCCCAGTTGACGGACCGCCCGGGGCTGGTCCCCAAGGGGGTCCTGGTTACGGAACCCGGCGCCTACGGGCAGTATCTCTCGGTGATTCGCCTGCGCCTGGAGCGCACAGCGCCAGATCAGCCCTGGCACGTGGCCAGCGCCAGCAGCCAGGTGGAGTCCGCCAAGGGCGTGGCGCCGGATCCGCAGGTGGAGCAGCTGGCCAAGTACTACAATGATCAAACGTGGGCCTATTTCACCCAGCCCATCGGCCAGGCCCTGGGGGATATGCCCGGTGGCCTGCAGGCCCGTTTCCACGACAACGCCTTGGTGCAGCTGATCAACGCTGCCCAGCTGTGGGCCAGCGGAGCGGACATCTCCCTGGCGGCATTGTTCAGCGAACGCTCTTTCATCAAGAAGGGGCCCATCACCATCCAGGATGTGTATCGGCTGTATGTGTATCCCAACACGTTGTACAAGATCCAGATCACCGGAGATCAGCTGCGCAAAGCGCTGGAATGGGACGCCCGTTACTTCAAGACCTACGAGGGCCAGACGCGGCTCGCGGACTTGGTGAACCCGTTGGTGCCCGGCTACAATTGGGACATCTATGCCGGCATCGAGTATAAGTTGGACCTGCGCAAACCCGTGGGACAGCGCGTGGTCGAGCTGAAATACAAGGGGCAGGACGTGCGGCCGGACCAAGTCTTCACGCTGGCGGTGAACAACTACCGCGGCGGTGGAGGCGGGGGGTTCGACATGTTCAGAGGCGCCCCGGTGTTGTGGCAATCCACAAAGGAAGTCCGGGAGATCCTGGTGGACTACATCCGCCAGGTGCGCCAGGTGGACCCGAACAAACTGGTCACAAACAACTGGCAGTTGCTGCCGGATGTGGTGAGCAATCTGCCAGAGTGACTTCTCACCCGTTTGGGGCGGCTGGCACAACGTGGGGGCACAGCCGGAACACAAACGAACGGAGGCCGATGAGAAATGACATTCTGGCATCGCATTCTGGGCGGCAGCCGGCCGGCTGCCGGGGCCCGGACAGGCTCAAGGGGAGCCGGGGTACTACGCCGCAGCGCCATTCTGTTCCTGGTGCTGGTGACGGTTCTCAGCCTAAGCCTGTCAGTCTTTGCCGAGCAAAAGCTGCTGACGGTTCTGGACACCTCCGACTTCCATGGCAATCTCCTTCCCACCAAGGATTACTCCCTGGGCAGGATGCTGGGCGGCGCTGGGGTCTTGGCCACCTACATCCGGTCCTATGAGGTGCGCAACCCGCAAGGCACTCTGTTGGTGGACGACGGCGATCTGATGCAGGGCCCGCCGATCTCCACGCTGTTCCATGGACAGTCTACCATCGATTTCTACAATTACATGGGCTATGACGCCGCCGCTGTGGGCAACCACGAGTTCGACTGGGGCCGGGCGGTCCTGGAAGAACGGGCCAAACAGGCGGACTTTCCGTTCCTGGCCGCCAACATCGTGGACACCGCCACGGGGCAGCCGCCCTCCTTCGCCAAGCCCTACGTCATTAAGGGCATCAATGGCGTCAAGGTGGGCCTCATCGGCGTCACCACCCTGGAGACCCCCACGATCGTTCTTCCGGACGCGGTGAAGGGCCTGGAATTCATCGACCCGGCCCAGGCCGTCAACAGCCTGGTGCCCAAGGTGCGTGCCGAAGGCGCCCAGGTTGTGGTGGTGCTGGCACACATGGGCGGCCAACAGGCGGCGGACGGGACCATCACCGGCGAGATCGCCGATCTGGCCAAGCAGGTCAAGGGTGTGGACCTGATTCTCGGCGGGCATACCCACACCTTGGTCAGCGGCCAGGTGAACGGGATTCCGGTCATCGTGCCGGGCCTCTGGGGGCAGGCCCTGGGCGTGGCTACGGTGGTGTACGACACGGATGCGCAGAAGGTGATCAGCGTCCGAACCAACCTGGTGCGGACGTTCTCCGATGAGGTGGTGCCCGACGCCGGCGCCCTGGCCCTGGTCAACGCCTACCAGGCCAAGACCGGCCCGCTGATGGACAAGGTCATCGGCCAGACCACCACGGGCATCATGCGGGATTATGACCACGAGTCCGCCATGGGTGACTTCTTCGCCGATGCCATGCTGGCCGAAATCCGCAAGATCAACCCGGCTGTGCAGATCATGTTCACCAACGCCGGCGGCCTGCGCACGGACGTAGGGCCTGGACCCATCACCGTGGGGAAGATCTGGGAGATCTGCCCCTTTGACAACACCATCGTCACCATGAAACTCACGGGGGAGCAAATCCTTTCCATCCTGGCCAACAAGACCAAGGGGATGATCCAGCAAAGCGGCCTGCGCTTCAC
>JADBKO010000052.1 GCA_014896355.1 Bacillota bacterium | reverse complement strand
GCCAGACCCCGCTTCCGCCGTTCCTGGGTGCTTGCCAGGGTCACGTCCGAGCCCCGTATGGAAATGGTACCTGCGTCAACCGGTCGAACGCCGACAATAACCTCGGCTAACTCGCGTTGTCCATTCCCTTCCACACCTGCCACACCGAGGATTTCTCCCGCCCGGAGCTGGAGACTCACCGCGCGGAGAGCAGGCACCCCCATGTCCGACATCGCGGACACACCCTTCAATTCGAGAAGTGTCTCGCCCGGCGCCGAATCCATCTGCCTTCTCAGGGGCGCCAACTCTTCCCCCACCATCAGGCGGGTGAGCAACTCCGGCGTAGCATCCGCACGCGAAAGTGAGCGCTGAACACGGCCCAGGCGGAGCACTGTGACACGATCGGCAATCGCCATGATCTCCCAGAGCTTGTGCGAAATGTAGATGATCGATTTTCCCTGCGCCTTCAGGTTGCGGATCACGTGGAAGAGGGTCTCGCTCTCGCTCGGCGTGAGAACGGCAGTGGGTTCATCAAAAATAAGGACTTCCGACCGGCGATACAGCAGCCTGAGGATCTCCACCCTTTGCTGCAGGCCCACAGGCAGCTTTCCCACCACTTCGTCCGGGTCGAGTTCGAGGCCGTATTGATGGGAAAGGGTTTCGAGTTCGGCCCGGGCCCGACCCCGATCCAGCCAGCCGAGATGATTGGGCTCGGCCCCCAGAACCACGTTTTCCAGGACCGGAAGGGATGGAATGAGCCTGAAACGTTGATGGACCATTCCGATCCCCAAACGGGACGCCGTTTGGGGATCGGAAATGCGAACCACTCTGCCATTGACCTCAATGGTGCCGGCATCCGCGCGCTCCATACCATATAGAATCCGCATCAAAGTCGTCTTGCCGGCACCGTTCTCGCCAACAAGGGCGTGAACCTCTCCGTCCTGCAACTCGAAATCAACACGGTCCAGCGCGGTGACTGACCCGAAGCGTTTGCAGATACCGTGCGCCGATAGTCTCATGGCTACTTACCCAGCCCCAGCCTGGCCTCGATGGCAGAGGGATCCTTGGCCTTGGTGATGTCGTCGACCTTGATGCTGCCTGCCAAGATTCCTTGTTTGATGGCCTCGAGCTTGGTCAGATACTCTTTGGGGATGCGGTTTCTGGTATAGGTCATGGGAGACAGCCCGATGGCTCCTTGGGCCAATCCAAGGGTTACAACATCGCCGCCTCCCCCTCTACGCACCAGCTCGCGCTGGATCAGTGTATACACCGCCACATCCGCGCGCTTGATCATGCTCGTAAGCACGGCCCCCGGCGCCAGGTAATCCTGGTCCGTATCCACACCGATTGCGTAATGCCCCGAAGCTTTTGCCGCCTCGATCACTCCCTGGCCCGTGCCGCCTGCGACCTGGTAGACAATATCCGCTCCTTGCTCGAACATGGCCTGGGCCATCTGCTTTCCTTTCCCCGGATCACCGAAGGTGTTGGAGTAGCTAACCAAGACCTTGATCTTTGGATCAACATACCGCGCGCCTTCGATGTAGCCTACGATGAACTTATCGATCCCGAGCGATTTGGTCCCGCCGATGACACCGATGGTCCGGTCGGCATTGATACCCGGGATGGACGGGTTGCTGGTGACCATGGCCGCCAGCGCTCCAGCCAGGAAGGACCCCTCTTGTTCCTGAAACATGACGGAAGTGGCGTTCGGCTTGTTGACGATCGTGTTGAAGATGGCAAAGTGGGTCTTCGGGTAATTCGGCGCAACACGGGCCAAAGCATCGGCAGAGCTGAACTCGAGGTCGATCACCAGGTCAAAGCCTAGCTGGCCGGTGCTACGCAACACTTGTTCTGCCTGGGACACGATATCTGCAGATTGAATGGTCCGAACCGTCACTCGGCCGGCAAAGTCCTTCGCCGCCTTCTCCAGGCCCTTATACGCAAGGTCATTGTACGAAAGGTCCCCCAAGCCTCCCTGCGCCAGGACCAGGGCGACCTTGAGCGGCGCGCCTGCGGGTGAGGATGCCGCCATCACGCCGGCGCTCCAGCCACCCATCGCCAACATCACGGCCACCAGAGTAGCGGTCAAAGTAGCGGTCAAGATCCTTTTCATCCGGAAACCCTCCCTACGGACTGTGGTTTTTCCAATACCCATGGATTATGGCTGGGGCAACAAGATCCGCACATGCTTCCACTGCAGATAGTTCTCAAGCCCGTACCTGCCAAGCTCGCGGCCGTAGCCGCTTTCCTTCCACCCGCCAAAGGGCATGCTTAACTCGGTCACGTCGTTGACATTGATCCCTACACCTCCACACTGAAGCTCCTCTGCGGCCCGCAGCGCCAGGTTCAAGTCCCTGGTGTAAACGTACGCTGCCAGCCCGTAACCCGTGGCATTCGCACGGGCAATGACCTCGTCCGGTGTATCAAAGACAGCCACCGGGGTGATGGGTCCAAACGACTCCTCGGACATCACCCGCATTCCTTCGTCCACCCCGGTAAGAATGGTCGGAGCGTAGAAGGACCCCCGCTGGTACTCGGCTCCCGTGAGCCGCCTTCCTCCCCTGATCACCTTGGCGCCTTTACGAGTGGCGTCGGACACCCGCTCATCCAATTCAGCCACGGCCCGATCGTTGATCACCGGCCCCATGTCGGCCTGCGGAACTTTCAGTCCATCCGCCACAACGAGACGATCCACACGGGCAACCAGCGCATCAAGAAACTCAGTGTACACTCTGCGCTGAACATAGACCCGGTTTACCGCGATACAGATCTGGCCGGCATTGGAATACGAACGCCGGGTGGCTCCTGCCACTGCCAGCTCTAGGTCCGCATCGTCAAACACAATGAATGGGGCGTTTCCCCCCAGTTCCAGGGTCGTCGGCTTGAGAGCGGCGGAGGCCAGACTGGCAACACGCCGGCCGACCGCAGTCGAACCGGTGAAGGCAACCTTTCTAGCCAGTGGATGCTTAATCATCGCTTCCCCGATGGTCTCTCCCGCACCGACCAGGACATTGACCAAGCCCCGCGGAGCGCCTGCTGCTTCGAAACACCGAGCCAAGCGGAGCACGGTCAGCGGCGTCTCATTGGGGGGCTTCATGACGGCCGAGCAGCCCGCGGCGAGCGCTGGCCCGAGTTTGAACGCCAGTAGCTCCACAGGATAGTTCCACGGGCCAATCAAGGCACACGGCCCCACCGGTTGCCGCACCGCCACACTGAACGTGTTGCCTGCTGCGCCGCGCTGGCTGACTCCCTCGATTCGGGTAGCTTCCTCGGCATAAAGGTGGAGAATCCTGGCCGTGGTCGCCAGTTCCTTACGGGCGTCCACCAGAGGCTTCCCCTGCTCCAGGGTCAGAAGCCGGGACATCTCCTCGATGTCACGTTCCAGAATTTCCGCGGCCCGGTGCAACAAAGCGCCTCTTTCCGTTGGTGAGACACGGCGCCAGCTGGAAAAGGCTTGCTCCGCCGCCTGAAATGCCACATCGACGTCCTCCAGGGTCGCCTCCCGGACCATACCCACGACTTCACCGCTGGCCGGGTTCGTCACGGCCAGGCTTCGCCTGCCCGCGTCGACCAGCCAGCGCCCGTTCACGTACGGTCCAAAGACCTCGGGCAATGCGGGTCCCCTCCTCCCATCCGCGCTTCTCTGCGATTCTACCTTCGCCACATCCGGTCCTGAAAAGCCTGAATGTAATCACGCCTCATTTCGTCGGGGATCACGCTCCCCTTCCGGTCGATATGCCCCAATACCAAGGGCTCCTTGCCTGCAGCCACAAGTAATTCCGCTGTCTCGGCCACCAATGCGTCCATTATCGCGCATGCAAGGGAGGTTGAGCAGGCGGCCACGGGCTGCCTGAGATCCTCGATCGCAACCGAGGCGTCGCCAAAAGAGGCGCAATTATCGATCACAACATCCGCAATCTCGAACAACCTCTTGCCGCTGGGGTGGCGCGAACTTGCCTTCGTGGAGTGTTCCACGGAGGTGACAGCGACCAGAGGATGCCCAGCCTCCTTCACCGCCAAGGCCACTTCGATCACCACGGGATTGACGCCAGAATGCGAGAACAACACGAACGAGTCCCCCGTATGGACCGGGAAACTGTTCAAGATCGCTTGGCCGTAACCCAGGGCGCCTTGGAGGTAGCGAAACTGATGCACACTGCCTTCGCCGCCGAGCCGCATGTGTGGGCCAAGAGAGTCAATGACGATCGGGTTCCACCCCACGAAGGATCCGGTCCGCGGGAAGGCCTCCATGACAGGGATCGATCCGTGACCTGTGCCGAAAAGGTGAACAAGCCCTCCGTTGCCAATGGACTGGGCCGCAATCTCGGCTGCCCGGTGAATCCCCTCATGCTGTGTTTGAGCGAGGCGTCTCAACCGCTCCTGTAATCCGTCGAGATAACGCATTCCGGAAGTCACTGTTTCGATTCCTCCCCACGTTTCTTAAGGCTTGTCCATTCTTAGGGCTTGTCCATGTTCAAATGCCGCTGCCGCCTGCCGTCACTCGATGGGGCTCTCAGCAGCACGTAAGCCTTCCAGGGCGACCCCCACCAGGTATCTTTCTACATCCCCACGAGGGCCTGGGGGAATCAGTTGGGCTCCTTCGCGCGCCACGGTAACTGCGCAAAGGCTCACAGCGGCGACGCCGAGGCTACGGGCAACCACGTACAGCGCGCTCGTTTCCATATCCATGCCTGCAACGCCCCATCGCGCAAGAGCCGTCTCGTCGAATCCATCATCCCCGCGGAGCGCCGGGGTGGAGGGGATCATCCGCGCGTAGAAGGCGTCCGTGCTCACAACAATGCCTTCGGTCCAGGGATACCGCGCAGATTGCCCCCCATCCCCCATCTGCGCGGAAAGCGCCCGCCTAAAGGCGGAATACAAGGAGGCATCTGGAACAGCCGGGAAGTGGAGGGAAGCGTAAGAGCGGCTCAAGCCGTCGTACCGTACAGCCGCCTGCGCCAGCACAAGAGTCGAGAGAGGGGCATTGATGCCCATCAAGGTCCCCACTCTCACGATCCTGCGAACCCCCAGCCTTGCCAGCTCCTCAATGGCCACTGCTGCCGCAGGGGCCCCCATCCCCGTCGACGTCACGCTTACCGGCACGCCGTGATACACTCCCACCAGGGTATGAAACTCCCGATCCGATGCGACGTACCGTACGTTTTCCAGGCGACTCTCGAACAGGGCCACCCGCGCCGGGTCACCGACTAGAACCGCATTCGGGGTCGCATCCGCAGGTCCGAGATGTAGATACCATGACTTCCTGCCCTCGCCGCGGTTCATCCCTCTACCCCCAAAATCTTGCGAGTTTCGTCCAGACTGACAACCTGACCCATGTATCGTTGGATATCCTCCAAGCTGGCGTCCCGTAGATGATGGTAATTGGAGCCGGTAGCCTCGCGAGGCACGACAACCTCATAGCCGTATGCGAATGCATCTTGCACCGTAGCGCGCACACAGACGTGCGTCTTGACGCCCACCACCACCAGTCGTGCGATCTGGCGCTCCCGCAACGCCAAGTCCAGGTCGGTGCCGAAAAAGGCACTGTAACGGCGCTTGTATACAACCAGGTCTTCGCCGTCCCGATTCCCCGCCCCAGTCGAGCCCTGCTCGCAGCCAACATCGAGCCCGGCCGGGGGTTGGACGTCCCAGCTGCCGGAAAGGCAGTGTACAGGGAGCTTCTTTTGCTCAAAGTCCGGCCCTCGCCGGTGCGCTTCCCTCGCGTGCACCACCGGTATTCGTGCGGCCCGCGCCCACCTCAGGATGGTCTTGATGGCCACCAAAACGGAGTCGTACTCGGGCTTGTAGTTACGACCCTGAGGGTCGAAGAAATCATTGATCACATCGACCAGAAGTAATGCTGTGGACACTTTCGCTCCCCTTCCGTCTTCAGGCCTCATCCATCCCATCCCATCCCATTCCAAGCCCCGCAATCCTCAAGAAAAAGGCAATGCTTCCCCCCAGAAGGCCCGATAGCGCCGTTCCAAGGCCGGCAGGGTCGGCAGACCCGTTTGCGCCCCCGGGGCTTCGACCACGAAGGCAGCAACCACGGAGCCAATACGTGCCGCCTGCTCTGGGGTGCAGCCCTTGGCCAAGCCGAAGAGAAAGCCTGCGGTGAATCCGTCTCCTGCACCCGTCGGATCTGTCTCCACGGCAGGAACCACCGGAACCTTGATCCGCCGGCTCCCAGCGAATACATCACACCCGCCTCTGCCGCGGGTGACCACGAGGATGTCGGGCCCCATACGGAGTAGATCCTGTTCCTGTGTAACGCCAACGCTCTGACAAACATACTGCGCCTCTTCTGAGTTCATAAAGACCATGGAGGAGTGCCGAAGAAGGTCCGGGACCAATCGGGAGGGAAACGCATCCTCGTCCCTTTTGAGCTGCCACGCCATGCGTATCTTCCGGCTTCGGGCGATGGACAAGCACGCCTCTACAGCCGGCAGAGGCGCCACGGTCAGGATCAGCCAATCCGCCGGGCGGGGCCTGAGGTTCATGGGCGCCCAGCCCCGGCAGACACCCGGATCGAAGAACAGTTCCAGCGATCCCTCCGGATGGAGAAAAAAGTAGGATGAAGAAGTGCGGCCGGCAACCTCCTGTACGTGCGCCAGACCCACTCCTTCAGACGCAAGATAGGCACGGTACCGTGCTCCGGCTTCGTCCGTCCCAAGGGGAAACACAACTGAACTGGCAATGCCAAGGCGCCGAACCCCTACCGCCACATTGGCAGCGCAACCGCCAAACGTCGCAGGTTCCCACTGCTGGGCCACCAGCATGGTCTTGCCGGGGAACATGCCTGGCTCAAGAACGGCAATGTGGTCGATACTGGGATAGCCCACGACCACCATCTCGCCGGGTTCAGCGAGGCCCCGAGTTGGGGCTGTCTTGTCCACCGAGTCCGGCCGGCCCATGACCAGTCCTCCCCTATCGCGTCGCTTTTCCTGTCAGCCGCACCGTATAGCGATAAACATCCGCTCGGTACCGCGCCTTGACGAATTCCACCGGTCGGCCGGACTGTTCATATGTGGTCCGGGTCACCAGCAGGAGCGGTGTCCCCTTCGGTACAAGCAGTAGCTCTGCGTCCCGGCGAGATGCCGCCACTGCCTCCAGGGTCTCGTCAGCAAAGGCCAGGTCGATCCCGGATTGATCCATCAGGCTGTAGAGCGAAGTATTTTCGTCTACTTGTTTCCAATCGATGGTGCCGGGTGCCAGGTAGGCTTCATGGATGCCCGCCGGAGTCTGGTCCGCCAACCGAAGCCGCCGCACATAAATGGCCTTTGAGCCTTCCACGAGCTGCAGTGCCCGCGCGGCCTCCGGAGGCGGTTCGCACTCTCCAATGCTCAGAATCCGCGAGGACGGAATCATGCCACGCGCCCGGATATCCTCGGAGAAGCCCTGTAGCCCTTTGAGTTCGTGATGAAAACGGGTAAAGCGAACCGTGGTACCGACCCCTTGGGCGCGGTGGAGGAGTCCCTCACGGTCCAGAGCAGCGAGAGCGGCGCGGACAGTCGTCCGGCTGACCCTCCACCGCTTGGCCAATTCCTGCTCCCCCGGCAAGGTGGCTCCTTGTTCGATCTGGCCACTCAGGACCAGCGCACGAAGCTGATCGCGGATCTGAACCCATATGGGCACACCCGAACCGCGGACCAGAACTAATCCATCTGTCAGTGACTTCGTAAATGTTCGTTCGTCCAAACGTTCATACATCTCCTCGGTCGTGTTTTTCTACGTCGTACTCCAAACTCCTGCCGGTCACCAAGAAGAACTTTGGGCTGATCCCGCGGGACACCACCGTGACCACCGTGCGTCGCACCGGGACGGCGGGCTGTCGCTCCGGAGGAGGTGTGCACCTTTTTTCTCAGTTCGATTCGGTGGTTCGATTCGGTGGCGGATGCGCGGGCGGAGAGATATGTTAGCACCCAAGCAGTCAGGTCTGTCCGTATTGCGTGTTGGTGCGTGTGTTGGTGCGTGGCGTGAACCAAGGGGGGCCGGCCAGGACGGCGGGTGGACGGTACCAACACCAGCTACGGACAGTGCCCGAGCGTCCGGGGCGGGGGGGATTGCATCCGCAGCGGCAGGCGTCGAAGCGCAGCGGCGGCTATCCAAGCGGTGGAGAGGAACGGTGCTTGGCCTGTTCTTCGCCCATGATCCCCAAGATCACTGGGTCTACCCCCGCCATTCCCTCACGGTTGAGCCGGCCGATGTTTTCGACGGTCCGCTCGATGGGCCCGCCCGCTACGCCCTGGGGCGCACGGATGCCGATCCCGTTCAGGCTGAAGACAGCCGCAAGATAGGCGTCTGCAGCCGCCGTGCCCACCCGCAGGGAGCAACTCTCCTTGGCTCCGTCGCAAATGAGACCGGCGGTGCTGGCCATGACGGTCTGGGCAGCGGCAGCCATCTGCTCCAGGCTGCCTCCCTGTAGATGAACCAGACCGGCTGCTGCGCCTGCCCCAGCCGCGGCTGTGCAGCCACAGATGGGTGACAGCCGCCCGATCCGGCTTTTGACCCAGCTGGTCACCAGGTGGCTGAGGACGATGGCCCGGGCGATATCCTGCCGCGGCTTGCCTAACTCCGCGCCGAGAACGGCAATGGGGAGAATGGCCACGATGCCGTGGTTGCCGCTGCCGGCGCTGCTCATGACGGGCATCTGCACCCCGGACATGCGGGCGTCGGTGGCAGCGCAACAAATCATCCGCACCTTGTGGACCGGATCGTCGCGGAGCACCCCGCGCTCCAGGAACCTCCGGATGGCCAGCCCCAGCCCCAGGCCGTAATGTGCGTCGCCACTCAGGCCGCGCTTGGCGATGGCCAGGTTCATGTCCACCCCTTGCCAGATGTAGTCGACGTCATCGTCGTCCATCTGCCCAGCCAGCTGCAGGAGCTCTTGGAAAGGCAGAGCTCCGATGGCTTCCAGCATGTCCTGGTTGTCCTGGGTATCCCGAGGGGCCTGAGTGTGTGAAGGGGCCTGTGTACCCCCCTGCGTATTCCGGGGCAACCCCTCCGAGACGGTCCGCCCATCGAGGGTGACCCTGACAATGCCGGTGTGATCGCCGGCAATGGTGCAGGCCGCCGTGTGCTGTGCGGAGGCGACCACGGCCTCCACATAGACACCGTGCGTCCCTGGGAGGCACTCGACCTGCACGCGGCCTCCACTTACCCACTCCTCTGCCTGCCTGACATCCGCGGGCTGGCAGTCCCGCAAGGCTTCGAGCCCATACTCGGCCCGGCCGCAAACGGCCGCCAAAGCTGCGGCCATGACGTTCCCCCTTGGCTTTGGGCCGAGCGGATCCTTTGGGAGGCCCACGCGCGGAGCATCTGGGAGGCCGACGCCCGGTACCCCCACAGCCATGCCGTTCTTGAAAATGCTCTCGCTGACCTTCACCTGGACCCATACCACCTCGTCCTTGGGTTCCAGCTCCTGGCGGGCCCGGGCCACAGCCAAGGCCACGGAAGCAGGCTCCGTGCAGCCCAGGGCAGGCTTGACTTCGCGGTGCAGAAACTGTTTCAGCGTGAGCAAGTGCTTCGGCCCCCCCTTGTCGCGGGCGCATTTTACGTTGTTCACGCGTTCCGTATTGCGGGGTTGACGCGTTCCGCATTGTGGATGTCTGTGCCATGGACGAATTCTACGTTGCGGGCACGCCCGTGTCACAGGCGGATTTTGCGTTGCGGGCGCCTCCGGGCGCGCCTGTCACATCAGCTCGTGCGGCTCTGTGCGTCCACCACGGCCAGGGCGGCGATGTTCACGATGTCCTCCACGTCGTCGCCGCGCTGGATCACGTGGACGCTGCGGCCCATGCCCAAAAGCAGCGGGCCGATGGCCCGGGCGCCGCCCAGCCGCTGCAGGAGCTTGTAGGAGATGTTGGCCGCCTCCAGATTCGGGAACACCAGCACGTTGGCGGGGTGGCGCAGCAGGGCAAAAGGATAATCCTGCCGCAGGATCTCCTCCACCACGGCGGTGTCGGCCTGCATTTCGCCGTCGGCGGTCAGATCGGGCCTGCGGGCGCGCAAAATCTCGGTGGCCTGGCGGACCTTCTCCGCCAGCGGGTGGCGGGTGGAGCCGAAGTTGGAGAACGAGAGCAGGGCGATGCGCGGCTCCACGCCCAGGGCGCGGGCTTGCTCGGCGGCGAGCTCCGCAATCTGCGCCAGATCCTCCGCCGACGGCTCGATGTTCACCGTGGTATCGGTGAAAAAGTACGGCTGATCCCCGACGATCATCAGATACAAGCCCGCCACCTTGCGGACGCCGGGGCGGGTCCCCACCACCTGCAGGGCGGGGCGCAGCACCTCCGGATAATGGTACGTCAGCCCCGCCACAAAAGCATCGGCGTGGCCCAGGTCCACCATGAGGGCGCCGAAATAGTTGGGCTGGCAAGCCAGCTGTGCAGCCTCGCGCAGGGTCAAGCCTTTGCGCTGGCGCTTCTCATACAGGTGCTGCGCATACTGGCTGAGCCAGGGGCTTTGCCGGGGATCGATGACCTCCAGGCCGCCGGTGCCCGGGCCCGCTCCTGGGCCCGCGCTCGATTCTGGGTCTGCGCCTGCGCTGGCGCTTGCGCCCACGCTAGCGCCTGTGCCTGCGCTGGCGCCAGTACCCGCACCCGCGCCCGCGTCCAGCCCCAGCGAGCGCAGGACCTCCGCCACCGCCCCGGGCCGCCCCAGCAGAATGGGATGGGCGATGCCCTCTTCCTTCAGAATGGCGGCGGCGCGGATGATCTTGGGCTCCTCGCCCTCCGAGAAGACCACCCGCCGCGGGTCCTTGCGCGCTTTGTGCGCCACCCAGCGCAGAATCTCCTGACCCTTGCCGAAGCGGGCCACCAGGCGGTCGCGGTAGGCGTCGAGGTCGAGGTTTTGGCGCGCCGCGCCGGTGCGCATGGCGGCCTCCGCCACGGCGGGCGCCACCCACAGCAGCACCCGGGGGTCCAGGGGCTTGGGAATGATGTAGTCCGGGCCGAAGCGCAGGGATTCCAGGCCGTAGGCTTTGAGTACGGAGTCTGGGACATCCTGGCGGGCCAGGCTGGCCAGGGCGTGGGCGGCGGCAATCTGCATCTCCATGTTGATGGCCCGGGCCCGCACGTCCAAGGCGCCCCGGAAGATGTAGGGAAAGCCCAGCACATTGTTGACCTGGTTGGGGTAGTCCGAGCGGCCGGTGGCCACGATCGCGTCGGGGCGGATCTGTTTCGCGGTGTCGTAGGGGATCTCCGGGTCCGGGTTCGCCAGGGCGAAGATGATGGGCTGGGGCGCCATGCTCTGCAGCATTTCGGGGGTCAGCAGATTGCCCACCGACAGCCCCAAAAAGATGTCCGCCCCCACCAGGGCGTCGGCCAGGGTGCGGGCGGAGGTGGGCCGGGCAAAGGCGGCCTTGAACTCGTTCATGCCCTCCTTGCGGCCGGCATAGACCACGCCCTTGGAATCCACCAGGGTGATGTTCTCGCGGCGCATGCCCAGGGCCACGAAAAACTCGGCGCAGGAAATGGCCGCAGCCCCGGCCCCGCTCACCACCAGGGTGGCGGAGGCGATGTCGCGGCCGGTGAGCTGCAGGGCGTTCAGCAGGGCGGCGCCGGAGATGATGGCCGTACCGTGCTGGTCATCGTGGAAAACCGGGATCTGCAGGGTCTCTTGGAGGCGGCGCTCGATGTAGAAGCACTCCGGGGCCTTGATGTCCTCCAGATTGATCCCCCCGAAGGTGGGCTCCAGGGCCTGGACCACCTGGATCAGCCGCTCGGGATCGGAGGCGTCCAGCTCCAGGTCAAACACGTCGATGTCGGCGAAGCGCTTGAACAGCACTGCCTTGCCTTCCATGACCGGCTTGGCCGCCAGGGGCCCCACGTTTCCCAAGCCCAGGACCGCAGTACCGTTGGAGATCACGGCCACCAAATTGCCGCGGGCCGTGTATTCAAAAACCGCCGCCGGGTCTTGGGCGATTTCGCGCACGGGCTCCGCCACCCCGGGGCTGTAGGCCAGCGACAGGTCCCGCTGGTTCTCGCAGGGCTTGCTGGGCTCCACCCGGATCTTGCCGGGGCGCCCGTTGTGATGGTATCCCAAAGCCTCCATCTTTGAAACGCTCGGCACAGGCATTTCCTCCCGCACAGCGTAGATGCTCAACGGCATGCGGCCGTGGTGCCAAACAGCCCAGGACAGGTGCCAGACAACCCAGGGCAAGAGCCAAACAGCCCGGGGCAGGTGCCAAACAAGGCCGGGGCCGTGGTGCTTGATCAGCCCGGGGCCAGGGTGCGCCGCCGTTACGCCGTTACTTCATCCCGGTCAGGGCAATGCCCTGGACAATCTGCTTCTGGAAGAAGGCGAAAACCGCGACCACGGGGATCACGGCCAAGCTCGCCGCCGCCATGATCAGCTGCCACTC
Organism: Bacillota bacterium; assembly: GCA_014896355.1. Taxonomy (GTDB): domain Bacteria; phylum Bacillota; class UBA5301; order Bu52; family Bu52; genus Bu52. Next base: position 2,347 of record JADBKO010000052.1, on the reverse strand, counting down.
CGGCCCGGCCTCCCCGCTGAACAAAGCGATGCCAACGGGCAACGTGCGCATGGCGGAACTCTCGATGACGATGACGGGCCACAGGAACGCGTTCCAGTTGCCCAGGAACACCAGGATGCATAGGGCGGCCAGGGCCGGCTTCACCTGATGCAAAGCCACGTGCCACCAGACGCCGAACTCATTCAGGCCGTCAATCCGGGCAGCATCCAGCAAATCATCGGGAATCCCCTGCATGAACTGGTTCATCAGGAACACGCCGAAAGCCGACACCAGGCCCGGCAGCATGATGCCCCAGTACGTATCCACCCAGCCGGCCTTGGTGAACATCATGTACCAGGGGATGATCAACATCTCCGTGGGGATCATGAGGGTGCTGAGAATCAGGATCAGGATCAGCCCCCGCCCGGGGAATTTGATCTTGGCCAGGCCATATCCTGCCATGGAGTCAAAGAAGGCCTCGCTGGCCGTGGTGATGATGGCCACAATGGCGCTGTTCAGGTACCAGCGCAGGTAGTTGGTGCTCTCCAGCAGCGTCTGGTAATTGGCCCACGTGGGCTGGCGCGGGATGAGACTGATGTTGAACACTTCCGCCCCCTGCTTGAACGAGGTGGCCAGCATCCACAGGAACGGAAAAATCATCAGGACAGCGCCGGCCAGAAGCAAGAGGTGCAGCGCCGCGGCACGGACGTCCCGGGTTGGCGGCGATGTGCTGGAACGCGGCAGGTTCTCAAGTGTGCCCGTTTGAATGGCTGGTTCTTGCATGGATCGGCCTTTCCTCCCGTCGGGACCGGCTCAGTAGTCCACGCGCCGGCTCAAGACCTTGAGCTGGATCAACGTGACCACCAGAATGATGGCAAAGAGCACAACGGTGATGGCGGAGGCATACCCCATTTGGAACTTGTAAAACGCCTGGCTGTAGATATAGACGACCAGGCTCAGGGTGCTGTTCAGGGGCCCGCCGAGGTCACCGTGCCCATAACCTCCGGAGGTCATATTCATGATCTGGGTAAAAATCTGCAGGGAATTGATGGTCCCCAGGACCGCCAGGAAGACGATGGTGGGGTTCAGCAGCGGCACCGTGATATACCGGAAAACGTGCCAGCCAGTGGCCCCGTCGATCTTGGCCGCTTCTTTATACATCGGTGGAATCATCTCCAGCCCGGCCAGAAAGATCACCACAAAGTACCCCAGCGCCTGCCAGACCACCACCACCGTCACGCAGTATAGGGCTTGCTCGGTGCCGGAAAGAAACGATTGGGCCGGCAGTCCCAGACTGAGCAGGATCTGGTTGAAGACGCCCCCGTTCTTGAAATACATCCAACGCCAGACCCAGCTCACGGCAACGGTGGAGGTGATATACGGAACAAAATAAATGGTGCGGTAAAACCCTTGGAAGCGGTTCACAGACTGAATGGCCACGGCCACCAAAAGGCCCAGGATCAGCTCCAGGGGTACCGAAATCACGACATATAGCAACGTGTTGACGGCGGCCTTCCAGAAGACCGGGTCATGCCACATCTGGACAAAGTTCTGCATTCCCACGAAGGGCTTCCGCACCGACATGACGTCCCATTGATGCAGACTCACGTTGAAGGCGGAAAGCGCCGGGTAGATGCGGACGACCAGGAAAAACAGCAGCGGCAGCAGGAGAAACGCATACCCCCACAATGCTTGCCGTTGCCGCAAAGACAGTTGCAAACTCGCCATCGAGATGCCCCCTCCAGGATGGGTGTACGGCAGGCACGGTGCCTGCCGTACACCCCGCTGCTGCCCGCTGTGCCGGACGGCTCAGCGCTTGCCGAAGTACTGATCCCGGATTTTCTGCTCATTGGCCACCAGGCGGTCAAGGGCGGCCTTCGGGTCCATCCCCTGGAGGCGGACCTCATTCGTCGCATCGATGATCGCCTGGCGCTCGGAGGTTTCATCCACGAAGAAGGTGGCATGGGCGTACTTCAGCCCAGCCAGGAACGGGCCATAGATCGGGTCCTTCTGGAGCGTCGGGTCTTCGGCCAAAGCCACCCGCGCTGGCAGCTCGCCCACTTCCTTCAGCCAAATCCTCATGACCTCCGGCGAGGTGAGAAACTTGAGGAACTTGATGGCTGCATCGCGCTTCTCGCCCTTGGCATTGACTGTCAGGGCGTTCATCCAGAAGGAGCCCACGTTGGAACGGACGTTGGGATTCGCTGCCCGCACCGGGAGGGTCGTGACGCCCCAGTGAATGCCCTTCGCTTGACTCTGCAAGGTTCCCAGCGCAAAGGACCCGTCGATCATCATGGCCGCTTTGCCTGTGATGAAGGCGGTGCGATAGTCGCTCATGAAGGTGGGATCGCCCACGTGGTACTTGGCC
>JADBKO010000051.1 GCA_014896355.1 Bacillota bacterium | reverse complement strand
GTGTTGCTTCATCCCCTTCTTCAGGCGTTTGACCTGGCGCTCACTGAGGCCCAACACCACCGCAGCCTGCCGGATGGTCACCTGCCCTTCCACCACCTGGCGCAGGACGTACACCCTCATAGACTCCTTGGGACTCAAGAAAATGTTTCCTCCCATGGGTGACATTTTCTCAGTCCGCCTACAGGGTGACAATATCACAGTCCGGCAGCAGATGAGGCCCCCCGTGTCTTGACATCCGGAAACGGCATGGATACAATACTCAACGGTACTCTCATCGGCCGCTTTTGCCGTTTGCCCCGTTACGGAGAAGCGCCGAGCCCCTGGGCCACAAAGGCTCGTATTTTGTTGTCTCCATGCCCCGATGAGGAGGTTCCACGGTGACGAAGACATATATGGCCAAGCCGGGTGAGATCGAGCGGCATTGGTACGTCGTGGATGCCCAGGATCAGGTGCTCGGTCGGCTAGCCACCCAGGTGGCGAATATCCTGCGGGGAAAGAACAAGCCCACGTTCACCCCCCACGTGGACACGGGGGATTTCGTGATTGTGGTCAATGCCGACAAGGTTCGCCTGACCGGCAAGAAGCCGCTGCAGAAGCAGTTCCGTTGGCACACCATGTACCCGGGTGGGTTGAAGAGCGTAAGTTACGGCAAGATGCTGCAGCAGCACCCTGACAAGGTCATCAAGCGTGCAGTCTGGGGGATGCTTCCCCACAACGCCCTGGGCCGCAACATCCTGCGCAAGCTAAAGGTGTATGCAGGCGCAAGCCATCCCCATCAGGCCCAGAAGCCTGAACCCTTAACACTGGAAAAGCGAGGTTAGGTCCATGGCGCTGAAGATCGTAAGCAGCAATCAGTTTTGGGGCACCGGGCGGCGCAAGACGGCAGTGGCCCGGGTGCGACTGCTGCCCGGAAACGGCAAGATTCTGGTGAACGGCCGGGAGCTGGCCCAGTATTTTGGCCGTCCCAGCCTACAGATCCTGGTTCGGGAGCCCCTGAAGGTGGCCGGGGCCGAGGACCGCTATGATGTGTTGGTCAATGTCCGCGGCGGGGGGCTGAGCGGGCAGGCAGGGGCCGTGCGGCACGGGATCGCCCGGGCCCTGGTCACTGTGGACGGAGAGTTCCGTGCACCGTTGAAGAAAGCGGGGTACTTGACCCGCGATCCGCGGATGAAGGAGCGCCGCAAGTACGGCCTGAAGAAGGCCCGTAAGGCGCCACAGTACTCCAAGCGTTAACGCGGGGCCTGCGCTGCCGCTGCGCGCAGTCTGTCGACACTGGCGCGGCAGAAGTGGAGGCCCGGCATCCGCCAGGGACGCAAGGCAGTTGGCGTACGCCTGCCAGGCAGCGCTGCTGCCTTTTCTTTTTGGCGCGGCCAATTTCTTTCCTCGTGGCCCGTTCTTCTACGGCGGGCAAGGGGATCCGGAGCTTTATCGCGAATTGGAAGCTTCAGGGAAGAGCGCATCGGCCCATATGCGACGATACTCAAAACCCGACATGGGACATTGATCCAAGCGACATGGGACATTCATCTCGAGTAGGAGGACGGCGGTGGGACATGCGAGCAGCGATCATTCATTCCCGGCAACCAAGGGTGGCCAGGCTGGCCAAGGCCCTCCAGGAGGCCTTTGAGGACGAGGGATGGCAGGCTGAGTGCCTCGAGGCCGTGGGCGCCGAAGAACGGCCGCGCAATCTGGCTGCCTACGACCTGGTGGTGGTCGGCGCACCGGCAGTGGGCTTCCTGGCTTCCAAGGTGGGGGAGGATGTGCCGGAATACCTGGGCCATTGCCTCCGTTTGGAGGGCAAACGTTCAGCAGCCTTCATCCCCAAGCCCACGTTTGGCGGGGGCAAGGCCTTGCGTCACCTGATGGCTGCACTGGAAAAGCAGGGCGCGCAGGTCCTGGATTTCGAGATACTGAGCGGCGCCGGGGATGCGGGGCCGTTCGTGAAGCGTCTGGTGGCCGTGGCGGAGTAGGCGGGCTCCCGGGCCGCCCGGCTCCCGGAAAGGTGAGGACGATTGCGCCCCATCATCGTTGGCACGGCGGGGCACGTGGATCACGGCAAAACCGCCTTGATCAAGGCTCTGACCGGCGTGAACACCGACCGGCTCCGCGAAGAGCAGGAGCGCGGCATCTCCATTGAGTTGGGCTTTGCCCCGTTTCATTTGCCCGATGGCCGCCTGGCGGGAGTGGTGGACGTCCCCGGGCACGAGCGGTTTATCCGCAACATGCTGGCGGGCGTACCCGGCATGGACATGGTTCTTCTGGTGGTGGCCGCCGATGAAGGGGTCATGCCGCAAACCTTGGAGCATCTGGACATCCTGACGCTTCTGCAGGTGCGGCGCGGCATCGTGGTCATCACCAAGGCGGATTTGGTGGACGCGGACTGGCTGGAGCTGGTGAAGGAGGATATCCGCCGCGAGTTGCGGGGGAGTGCCCTGGAAGGCGCTCCCATGGTGGCGGTTTCGTCTGTGACCGGCCAGGGTTTGCCGGAGTTGGTGCGCCTCATCGGCCAGGTGGCGCAGGAGGCCGGCCTCGCGCCCCGGCCTCCGATGCTGCGGCTGCCCATCGACCGGGTTTTCGCCTTGGAGGGCCACGGCACCATCGTCACCGGCACCCTGGTGGGCGGACAGGTCTCGCCCGGCCAGGCCGTGGAGGTGTTGCCGGCAGGCATTCAAACCCGGGTCCGCAGTGTCCAGGTGCACGGGGCGCCTGTGGAGTCCGCCCAGGCCGGGCAGAGGACGGCTCTCAATCTGGCCGGCGTGGGGACCCAGGAGATTCAGCGCGGGCACGTGGTGGTGGAACCTAACACGCTGACTGCCACCACGCGGCTGGACGTACGGGTGCGCGTGCTGCCGCGCTCGCCCCGCCCCCTGGTGGACCGCATGCGCATTCGCTTGTACGTGGGCACGGCGGAGGCCATCGGGCGCATTCAGCTGCTGGATCAGGACAGCCTGCCGCCGGGGGCGGCGGGTTTCGGGCAGATCACGCTGGAAGCCCCGGTGGTGGCGGTCCGGGGCGACCTGTTCGTGCTGCGCAACTTCTCGCCCTTGGAGACCCTGGGCGGCGGCCAGGTGCTGGATGGCCAGCCGCCGCGACACCGCAGGCACCAACCCGAAGATTTGGCTGAACTGGCGGCTCTGGAACAGGGTGAGCCGGGCCAGGTGGTGGAGGTCATGCTGCGGCGCTGCCGGCGCCGGCCCTGCCGCCTGCAAGATCTTTGGCGCAGCACCTTGCTTCCCCGGCCGGTTCTGGAGGAGGCCCTGCGCCGCCTCGGCTCCACCGGAAGTCCGGCCGCAGCCGTGGCGTTGGGCGGCGGCCTGTTCGTGCACGGCCGGCATTATCAACAGCTGCAAGAGCAGATTACGGCAGCCCTGGCAGACGCCCACAAGAAATCCCCGCTGACCCGGGGCCTCAACCGGGAAGAACTGCGCAGCAAGGTGGCGCCCCAGTGGGAGCCTGCGGAGTTCGTGCGCCTTTTGGACGACCTTTCGCGCCGCGGCCGGGTGGCGCTGGACGGCTCGTGGGTGCGGCTTGCGGGCCACAGGGCGGAACTCTCTCCGGAGCTGGCCCAGGCAGCCCGGCGGCTGCAGGAGAGCCTCCAGGCCGCCGGCGCGAACCCGCCGCCTTTCGAGGTGCTGTGCGGCCAGGCGGGCCTGCCGGCGGCGGCGGTCCGCCGGCTTTTGGATTTCCTGGCCCAGGAGGGCCATGTGGTCCGGCTGGCGGAGAACGTGTATTTCGATGCGGCGGTGATTCCCCGGGCCCGGGCCGCCGTGCGCCAGATGCTGGCGGAGGCGGGGCAGGTGGAGACGGCGGCCTTTCGGGACCGTTTGGGAACCAGCCGCAAGTTCGCCATCTTGTTGCTGGAGCTGTTTGACCAGGAACACTTCACCCGCAGGGTAGGAGATGTGCGCCTGCCCGGAGCCCGCTTTACGGCGAACCCCTGAGCGGCGAGCCGCCCCGGCCACAATTCCTTAGTTGCGGCCATCCTGGGGGGCGTGCTGCGCCTGCGCTCCCGTCGCAGCGTCCGGTGCCCGCAGCTCGTTCAGGAACGCCAGGATTTCCTCCTCCACCTGCGGTGCGGCGGGGTCGGTGACCAGCAGGTGTCCGCCTGACTCCAGCCATATCCGTTTCTTCCGGCTGCTGCCGATGTGAGCATGGATGTAGGCCGCCGAATCCGGCCGCACCGTGCCGTCGTCCCTGGCCTGGATGATCAGGGCCGGGGCCGTGACTCGGGCCAGCTCGCCGCGCACTGTCCTGGCGAGCTGCAGAAGTTCTGCCACGGCCCGCAGAGGGAAGACGTCGTAGTTCACCCAGGGGCAGGCGGCCGTGGGGCCGATCAAGCCCGGCCGTCGCCGGGGACTGCCTCCGGCCTCCCGCGCACGCCGCTCCGCCTCCACCTCTTCTGTGGCAGCGGGCACGTAGGGCAGAAGGTATTTCAGCACGGGCAAGAGGAACAGCCGCCGGTCCGCCATCTTCAGCGCCGCTGCCAGTGCCACCACCCCCGCCACCGGGCGCTGGGCGGCCACGTGCAGCGCGAGCAGCCCACCCATGGAAAGGCCAATGGGAACCACTTGCCGGCACTCGGCCGCCAGCTCGTCGTAGGCCTGTAAAGCCGCCTGGGTCCACTGAGTCCACCTGGCCGCCGCCAGGTCCGCCGGGCAGGTGCCGTGCCCGGGCAGAAGCGGCGCGCTGGCGGCGATGCCGGCTTTCTGAAGCCGCCTGCCCAGGCGCGCAAACTGCGGGGCGCTGGCCGTGAAACCATGCAGCAGTAAACAGCCCAGCCGGCCGTCCCCCGGCAGGCGGAACGCCTCCGCCCCCGTGGCCACGGGCGGTTGAGACCCCCTTGCTTCCATAGCGAATCGCCCTCCTTCGCCCTTTTCGACGCTGCGGGCATGCGCTCTGCGGCGAGAATTCGCCTCTCTGGCAAAACCTTCCTGCCGGAACAAACGCCCTCTCCCGGCAGATGCTCAAGCAGGATAACCGGGGTGGGAGGAGGAAATATGGCTTCATGGAGCTTGGGATTAACGGCACAGGCGAGACCGTCGTCTTCAGCCCAGCCCCTGCCATGCCGGGCCTCCTCCCGGCGCCGCCGGATGCAGCTGCCCAGTTGGGACGGATTGCCCGGAACGCCGCGGGGACCTTCTGCTGGTGCGAGCAAAGCTGGCGAGCCCCTCTGGTCTGGCCGCAGCCTTCGCAGCGGCCGGAGGAGTATCTGCGCCTTCTTTACGGCGTGGGCCCGGCTACCGACCGCCGCTTGCGCCGGGAGGGGTGGAGGAGCATTCCGTCTCTGGTGCAGCATCCGCGCTGGGGACGGCAGGCCAGCCTGTTGGAACAGAGCCTGCAAAACCAGGAGTGGGTCGAGCTGGTCCGGCGAGGCTTGCCGGACGGGCTGTTGCTCGGCATCGTGGATCCGGGCCAGGCGGTGTTCCTGGACATCGAGACCTGCGGCTTGGAGAGCACCCAGCCGGCTTTTTTGGTGGGTTTGGCCTGGTGGGAGGAAAAGCCGGGCTGCTGGCGGCTGTTGCAGCTGCTGGCCCGCGATTACAGCGAAGAGGCCGCCATCCTGACCCAGGCTGCCGGGATTCTGGAGCAGTTCCGGCTGCTGTTCACCTTCAACGGGAAAAGCTTCGATGTGCGCTTCCTGCGGGAGCGGGCGGCCTATTACGGGCTGGAGCTGCCGGCCTCGCTGCTGCACGTCGACCTGCTGCCCCATGCACGGCGTTGGCTGCGCCCCCACCTGCGGGACTGCCGCCTAGCCACCATCCAGGCCGAGGTTCTGGGGGAGCCACGCCCGGGCGACATTCCTGGCAGCCTGGTGCCGGAATATTATCGCCGCTACGTGGAGACCGGCGATGCCGCCTGGGTCGCCGGCATCCTTTATCACAATGCCCTGGACCTGAAGGCCATGTCCCAGCTTCTTCCCTACGTGCAGGCCATGGTGTAGGCTGCGGCCGGGGTTTTCAGGCCGGGGCCGGGTTTTGCAGACCAGGACTGGCTTTTTCCAGACCGGCGCCGGGGAGGGATGTCCGTTGTTATTTGGAACCGGCTGGCAGCTGGCGGCTCTTCGCTATCTACAGAGTATCCACACGCCCCAGCTGGACCAGGTGTTCTATTGGATCACCATGGGTGGGTCGGCTTCTTTCTACCTGGTTTTGCTCCCAATCCTTTACTGGTGTGTGAACAAGCGGCTGGCCTTCCGAACCGGCGTGGTGTTCCTGCTCTCCGTCTATGTCAACGACGTGGCGAAGGGCTTCTTCCACACACCCCGGCCTGATCCGGCCCAGGTCCGGGTGATCCACCCGGAGACGGGGGGCGGGTATGCCTTCCCCAGTGGGCACACGCAGGATGCCAGCACATTCTGGGTGTATCTGGCGGCTGCGTCGCGGCAGGCCTGGGTCTGGATCTTGGGGATTCTGGCCATCGTGGCGGTGGGGCTCTCGCGGTTGTATTTGGGCGTACATTGGCCGGAGGATGTCCTGGGCGGGCTGCTCATCGGCGTGCTGATCGCTGTCATCGCCCTGCGGATCACGGAGTCCCTGGATCAGTCTGTGCGGATGGACGCCTTCTGGCTGCAGTTATTGGTGGCTTTGGGCCTGCCCCTGCTGCTTCTGCTGCTTTCCCAAAGTCCCATGGCCCTGAAAGTGGTAGGCTTCCTGGAGGGGCTCAGCGCCGGCTACGTGCTGGACGGTGCGGTTCTGAACTTCCATCCCCGGGCATCCCTCGGCAAGCAGGTGATCAAGGTCTTCATCGGTCTGGCGGTGCTTTTTTTGCTCCAGACCGGGTTGAAGAACGTCTTTCCGGCTGGAGCCATGTATAGCGTGCTGCGCTACGCCATCATGGGATTCTGGGCCAGTTTCCTTGCGCCGGCGCTGTTCGTCCTGCTGCTGGGGCGGGAGCGGCGCTAGACGATCCATGTTGAGGTTGAGAAGAAAGAGGCGAAACCGTTGGCTTCGGGCATCTTGGCTCTGATGGGCATCGCCTTCGTGGCAGGGTTTTTCGGCTCCATGGCCGGGCTGGGCGGGGGCATCTTCATCGTCCCCGCCTTGACGTTGCTTTATCACTATCCCATGCGTTACGCAGTGGCCGCCAGCCTGGCGGCGGTGGTGGGAACGTCCGTCAGCGGCAGCCTGCATTTCCTGCAGGCAGGCCAGAGCAATCTGCGCCTGGCTCTCTTTTTGGAGGTTCTGACCACCCTGGGCGCCATGGGCGGCGGCGTGGCGGCGGCGTGGCTGCCTGAACGGGCTCTGGTCATTCTCTTCTCCGGCGTGATGTTCTACACCGCCTGGACCATGGTCCGGAAGGCTACGCGGGGCAGGGCGGCGCCCCCGCAGGGGACAGCGCCGCAGCAGGCAGCCCAGGCCTCGCAGGCAGCTTTGGACCCGCCGTCGGACCCGCCGTCCCCCTGGGCTGCCAGCCTGCGGGGGAGCTATTATGATCCCGCCCTGCAGGGGCAGGTGGCGTACCAGGGGCATCACCTGGCGGCAGGCCTGGCCGCCAGCGTGGTGGGGGGCATGGTCTCCGGCCTGCTGGGCATCGGAGGCGGCGTGATCAAGGTCCCGGTCATGAATGTCATCATGGGCCTGCCGTTGAAAGCCGCCACTGCCACCAGCACGTTCATGGTGGGCATCACGGCGGCCGCCAGCGCATTTGTGTACTTTGCCAACGGCTACCTGAATCCGTATCTGGCAGCGCCGGTGGTGCTGGGGGCCGTTGCGGGGGCCCGGGTGGGCTCGGCTGTGGGCAGGCGGGCCAGCTCCGTGGCCCTGACCTGGGTCTTCGTGGTCCTCCTGGCCTTCATCGCTATTCAGATGCTGGCCGGCCGGGGATAGGCGCGGCCCGCAGGGATAGGCACGATCTGCGGAGGCTGCCGCGATCCGCCGGGGACGGGTACGGAAAAGATCGGCGTGGAAAGGGGCGAACAGATTGCCGGATCCTGCTGAAACGCAACACGCGGTCCGTGAGGGCGGAGCAGGGAGCCCGCTGTATCGCGGGGTGCATCAGGTCTTCGCCGTGGGGATGGTGGTCAGCGCGCTGCTACTGGGCCTGGGCTTGATCCTGTCTCTGCTGGCAGGGAGGACGTTGGGCACCCAGGGAGTCAAGCCTCTGGCTTTGTTGGGGAATCTTCCCTCCGGCGACCCCGGGGCCTTTCTCAGCCTGGGATTGTTGGCGCTTTTGCTCACCCCGGTGGCGGGGGTGCTACGGGCCACCCTCCAGCTGGCGCGGGAACGCCAGGGTCTCAATGCCCTGGCAGGCCTGGCTGTTCTTGCCATCCTGACGTATGGGATTCTGCGGGCCTTCGTCGGATAGAGGGCCTCCATGGCCGCCGGGCTTCACTCCCCAGTGGATGGCGGCGGCCCCGCCCAGAAGTGGAACGGAGCCCACATCCGTGAGCCCCTGGGCCCGGAACAGATCCTCCAGGGCGCGCCGCCCGGGGAACCGGGTCAGGGAATGGGGAAGATAGGTGTAGGGGCGCTCCTGGCCTCCGATGCGGCGGCGGCTGGCCAGAAGGTAGCCCAGAACAGGGACGGCGCCGTAGAGGTAAAGGCGGTGCCCCAGCGCCAGCAATGGGCTTTCTGGGTGCGACATCTCCAAGGACACCACCCGGCCGCCGGGACGGACCACCCGGGCCATCTCACGGATGGCCCGCGGCAGGTCGGTGACGTTGCGGAAGGCAAAGCCGCAGATGGCACCGTCGAATTCATTGTCGGCAAAGGGAAGGTTCAGGGCGTCGCCTTCCACGAAGTGCAGGCTTGCCGCCACGCCGGTAAGACCAGCGTCCCGCAGGACCTGCGCTTTCCGGCGGGCCAGCTCCAGCATGGCGGGCGTGAAATCGAGCCCCACCACCCGGCCGCCGGGCTGGACCAGCCGGGCCATGGCCAACGCCAACTCGCCGGTGCCACAGCAGACATCCAGGGCCGAGGCGCCCGGCTGCAGGCGCAGGGTGGCTACGGCGCGGGCCTGCCAACGGGGCAAAAGGCCCAGGGTCATGATCTGGTTCATGCGGTCATACTGGCCGGCGATGGCTGAGAATAGGGAGCGTACATACTGTTCCCGGTCTTTGCCTGTCAGGGACGACATGGCCAGCCTCCTCCGCGCGGGTTCTGTATGCCATTCGCCGCCGGGATGCGGAGTCCTGCCCGGCGCCGCGGTGAGGCGAGGTGAGACCCGGAAATGCCTGCTGCAGACGGAACTGGAAAATCCGCTCCCAGCCACTACTTTTCCCGGGATCCCCAGGCTGAAAGCCAGCCTGCCCGGTGCATGGTGGTGATCTGGGGGGAACGGCTGCCTTTCACCACCGACAGCGGCGTGTTTTCCAAGGACCGCCTGGACCCGGGCACGGAGCTCTTGTTGGAAACAGTGCCCCGCATCCTGCGCCCGGAGGACCGGCGGGTCCTGGACCTGGGCTGCGGTTGGGGGGCGGTGGGCATCGCCGTGGCCCGTCGCTGGCCGCACCTTTTTGTGGTCGGGGTGGACGTCAACCGGCGGGCGGTGGCGTTGGCCCAGCAGAATGCCGCGCAGCTGGGGTTGTCCAATTACCGCGCCTTGGAAGGGGACGGGCCTGCGGCAGCCAGGGACGTGCTGCCAGGGCCTCTGGACGTGATTCTGACCAATCCTCCTCTGCGGGCCGGCAAGGAGGTGGTCCTGCGCCTCCTGGCGGAATCCCGCGCCCTGCTTCGGCCGGGCAGCCGCCTTGCTGCCGTGATCCGCACCCGGCAGGGAGCCAAGAGCTACCTTAAAGCCTTGGAACGGCAGTTCACCCTGGCCACCACCCTGGAGCGGGGCGGCGGTTACCGCGTGCTGCTGGCGGAGGTCTGAGCCCGGCCTGTTCCGCACCGTCTGACCCGCGTCTCTCTCTCATACCTCCCCCTGCCTGCGAATATGTCTTTGTCAGCAGGCTGGCCAAGGGGAGGGTGGAACCCATGGGTGGGCGGCAAACGGGGCGACGGCGGCAAAGGCTCCGTCTGGTGGTTGTACCCCGCCTACACCTTGCCCTGGTTGCAGCCAGTTTGTTGGCCATAGCGGCGGGAGTGGCCTATGCCCGGCATCTGGCCACGGTTTCCTGGACCATTCAGGCTACAGTTTCCGGCAAAGTGGTGGTCATCGATCCCGGCCACGGGGGAGATGACCCCGGAACCCTGGGCGTGGACGGGGTGCTGGAGAAGGATGTGACCCTGCCCATTGCCCAGCGCCTGCGGGAAGTGTGCGGCTCCCATGCGGTCTACGCGCTGCTGACCCGGAGCAAAGATGCCAGCGTGGCGGAAGGGATTTGGGATCCGGGCCGGCGCCGCGACGAACTGCAGGCCCGGGCGGACCTGGCCAACCGCTGGCGGGCGGACGTCTTCATCAGCGTGCACGCCAACAGCTTTCCGGAATCCTACTGGCACGGGGCCCAGACCTTCCACTATCCCGGCGACCAGCGTTCCCGCCGGCTCGCCTTGGCCATCCAACAGCAATTGGTCAAAAGACATTTGACTCCGGATTACCGCGAAGCGCTGCCCGGGCGCTACTATGTTCTGCATCAGGTGCAGGCCCCGGCGGTCCTGGTGGAGGTGGGCTTCCTCTCCAACCCCCAGGAGAGCCGCAACCTGCAGGACCCGGCCTATCAGCGGCGGCTGGCGGATGCCATCTTCGCCGGCCTGGTGGACTTCTGGCTGGCCGAACGCCGCAGCCCGGACCAGGCAGGAATGACAGAACCCCGGTACGAATACCCCTAATGTCCACACAATGGATGTGGCAGACTGTAAAAAAAGCCGCCGCAGCCCGCTGCGGGCGCCCCGGCGCACGCGAAAGAAAGGAAGCCTGGATTCTATGTGCGGCCAAGCACTGCCAGAGTCACGTTCGGCCTCGCAACCTCCGATATTGGCTGTGATGACGCCGCACCCGCCCCTGCTGATTCCGGAGGTGGGGCGGCAGGACCGCCGCCGGGTGGCGGGAACCGTTGAGGCCATGCAGCAGGCGGCCCGCCTGGTGGCGGAATCCCATCCACAGGCCTTGGTCCTGGTCTCCCCCCACGCGCCGTTGTTCCGTGATGCCATGACCCTGCATTGCGCTGCGCGTTTGAGCGGGACCTTCGCCCAGTTCGGCGCCCCCCAGGTGGAGGTGAGCTTCCCCGGCGATGAGGAGCTGGCCGAGGCATTGGCAGCCGACCTGGCGCCGATCCTGCGGGAAGCCGGGCTGGAGCTGGTGGTCATCGAGCGGCAGGGCCGCGCGTACGGCCTGCACCCGGAACTGGACCACGGCAGCGCCGTGCCCCTTTACTTCCTGCAGGAAGCCGGGCTCCAAGTCCCCCTGGTGGACATGTCGTTCGCCCTGGCCTCCGAGGAGACGCTCTACCGGATGGGCCAGCAGATTGCAGCCACCGCCGCCCGTCTGGGCCGCCGTTTCGCTTTCATCGCCAGCGGCGATCTTTCCCACCGCCTGCTGCCCGAGGCGCCTGCCGGCTACTCGCCCAGAGGCCGGGAGTTTGACGCGGAATTCACCGCCAAGATGCGCCAGGGGGATGCCCTGGGCGTGATGGGCATGGATCCTGGCCTGCGCCAGGAGGCGGGGGAGTGCGGCTACCGCTCTGCCGTCATGATGCTGGGCGCCCTGGATGGCTGGGGCGTGGAGGAAGCCGCGTTTCACTATGAGGGTCCCTTCGGAGTGGGATATGGGGTCATCGCCCTGCGGCCGACGGCTCCCGACCCGCAGCGCCGCTTTCTGGAAGCATGGCACCAAAAGCGCCGGGAGCAGATGGAGCGCCGGAGGGCGCAGGAGAGCTTCCCGGTGCGGCTGGCGCGCCAGACTGTGGAGGAATACGTCCGTAACCGGCGGGTGATGGCCCCGCCGCCGGAGGATCAGGTGCCGGCGGAGCTGGCCCACCGGAGGGCAGGGGCCTTCGTATCGCTGCACGCCCATGGCGAGCTGCGGGGCTGCATCGGCACCATCGCGCCCACCGAGCCGGATCTCGTGCGGGAGATCATCGCCAACGCCATCAAGGCCGCCACGGAGGACCCGCGCTTCAGCCCCGTCCAGCCTGCGGAGCTGGCGGACCTGGAATACTCGGTGGATGTTCTCTCAGAGCCGGAGCCGGTAAAAGATGAATCCCAGCTGGACCCCAAGCGCTACGGCGTGATTGTCCGGAGCGGCTTCCGCCAGGGCCTGCTGCTGCCGGACCTGGAGGGCGTAGACAGCGTGGCCCAGCAGCTGGACATCGCCCGGCGCAAGGCCGGCATCCGCCCCGGCGAAAAGGTGGAACTGTTGCGCTTCACCGTGACGCGGTACAAATAGCCGGAGGCGGTTGGTCCCATGGAAGCCCGCTATTGGCGTGTGCAGGAGCCGCAGGCACGGGAGCCGGCGCAGCCGTCACAGCAGATGCAGATGCAGGAGCCGGCGCAAGCACAAGCGCCCCAGCAGGCCGCCGCCGTCATCTGCGAGCTGTGCCCGCACCGCTGCGTGCTCTCTCCCGGCCAGTGGGGGAAGTGCCAAGCCCGGGTGAACCGGGGAGGGCGGCTCTACGCGGCGTACTATCAGAAGATCGCCGCCATCCAGCTGGACCCCATCGAGAAGAAGCCTCTTTATCATTTTTACCCCGGCCACGCCATCCTTTCGGTGGGCAGCATTGGGTGCAATCTGTCCTGCCGGTTCTGCCAGAACTGGGAGATCGCCCACGCCCCCGCCCCGACCGAAACCGCGGATACCGGCCGGTTGCTGGAACTGGCCCGTGCCAGCGGTTCGCTGGGCTTGGCCTACACCTACAACGAACCCCTGGTGGGCTGGGAGTTCGTGCGGGATACCGCCGGGGCCGTGCGGGAAGCAGGCATGAAAAACGTGCTGGTGAGCAATGGGACCCTGAATCCCCGGCCCTGGCGGGAGCTCCTGCCCTTCCTGGATGCGGTGAACATGGACCTCAAGGGCTTCACGGAGCGATATTACCGGGAAATATGCGGCGGCTGGCTGGGTGTGGTGCGGCACAACGCCGAGTTGGCCCGGCAGGCGGGCGTACACCTGGAGCTCACGACTCTGCTGGTCCCGGGCCTCAACGACGACCCCGGGGAGATCGAGGCTCTGGCCCGCTGGGTGGCCCAGTCCCTGGGACGGCGCACGCCACTGCATTTTTCCCGCTACTTCCCGGCCTATCAGATGAACGTCCCCCCTACGCCGCTGGCCACGCTGTTGCGCGCCTGGGAAATCGGCCGCGCCTACCTGGACTACGTCTACGTGGGCAACGCCCAGGTGTACGATGCCGCAGGGCGCCCCATCGGGAGTGACACAGATTGCCCCCACTGCGGCGAACCCCAGGTGGTACGCAGAGAGGGGTATGATGTGTGGTCGCGTTTGGTGGCAGGAAGATGCCCCCGCTGCGGCGAATCAATTGCAATTAGTGACTAATCGCGATCTGTGAGCCGTCGCGGCCCGGCAGTGCGAGCCTCCGGGCCGGTGCAGCATATGTCAGCAGCAATCGAGGTGGCACCATGGCTCAGGCCGAGCCCACGCCCACACAGAGAGTTCCGGGTGCAATTCCGGGTCCCAGTTTGAGGACAAGCTTCGCTCCGGGCCTGCGGGTGGAGCCCGTCTCCACGCGGGCGGACAAGCGGGATTTCATCGCTGTTCCCTTCCGGCTCTACAAGCAGGACAAGAACTGGGTCCCGCCCCTGTGGCAGGACATGTGGCGCACCCTTGATCCGCGCCACAACGCCTTGCTCCGCCTGGGCCCGTACCAGTACTTCGTGGCCAGGCGCGGCCGCGACCTGGTGGGGCGCATCGGCGTGGGAATCGACAGCCGTCTCAACGCCGCCAAGCAGCGTAGCGAAGGATATCTGACCTTGTTTGAGTCTGCACCGGATTATCGCATCGCCGAGGCCTTGCTCCAGGCGGGAGTCTCGTGGCTGCGCCGGCAGGGCATGAACCGGGTGACCGGGCCGCAGTCGCCGTCCAACGGGGACGACTACCGGGGCCTTTTGGTCTCGGGATTTGACAGTCCTCCTGTTCTGATGGACAGCTATAATCCCCCTTACTACGTCGATTTTTTCGAACGTTTCGGTTTCCGCAAGCAGTTCGACCGCCTGGCGTTCTATTACGATCTGACAGCGCCGTTTCCGGAGAAATTCGTGAACGCGGTGGAATACGCCAAGAAGCGCTATCATTTTCATACCCGGCCGGCCAACATCAAGGACCTCAAGTCTGAGCTGCGCAGGGTCAAGCAGATCATCGACCGGGCCATGCCGGAATGGCCGGATATGATCCCGCCCTCCTGGGAAGAGATTGATGCGGAGGCGGAGAGCCTGTTGCCTGTGATCGTGCCCGATCTGGTGCCGATCGCGGAGACCGACGCCGGCGAGCCCATCGGCTTTGCCATCGCCCTGCCCGATTACAACCAGGTGTTGGCGCACATGGGCGGCAAGCTTTTCCCCGTGGGGTTCCTGAAGTATCTTTGGTACCGG
The DNA here is from genome assembly GCA_014896355.1 of Bacillota bacterium. Taxonomy (GTDB): domain Bacteria; phylum Bacillota; class UBA5301; order Bu52; family Bu52; genus Bu52. Next base: position 1,064 of record JADBKO010000051.1, on the reverse strand, counting down.
CGTAAAATCACAGGCGGCCGACTCTTCGTGATGTTTGTGGTGCCGGAGTACCAGCGCAAGGGGGTGTCGGCGGCAATCTATCTGCATGCCCTGGAGGCGGCCAAGCGCCGGGGCTACACCTACGGCGAAGGCTCCACCATCCATGAGTTCAACGCCGCCATGCGCCGGGACGCCGAAGGAGCCGGCGGGAAGATTTACAAGATTTATCGGATCTATGAGCTAGGGTTGTAGTCCGGAAGGAGGATTCTACGATGGCAGTTTGGAAATGCGCCCAATGCGGCCACACGGTAGAAGGGCGCTGCAAGCCTGGCAAATGCCCTTCTTGCGGTGCTCCCAAAGACCAGCTGTTGAAGCAGGAAGCGCAGCCAGCCAAGAAGTGAGGCAGATGTCCTGGCAGCGCAGCAGCCGTGAGTGAGGTGGCCGGGTCCGGGGCTTCGCCCGGGGCCCGGCTGCACGTACGCCCGGCACAGGCTCCCATCCCCCGGGCGATCGCCAATTCCACTGTCATGCGCGTTTGCCAATCTCCCAGGTGCTCCCGGTTCGTCCACACATACTGCCAGAATTCCTCCAGTGGAATGGCGGCGGGTGGGCCACGAGTACGTGCTGCCAGGTTTCCGGTTCAAGGTGCCCGGCACGGCGGAGGGATTGGTCCAGGCCCTCTAGGCGTGCTTTGCCGCAGAGTGGGAGGCCGCAGCTGCATTCTTCGCCGAGATGGAGGGGGTGTACCGCGGCCTCTACGCCGACGTGGAGCGCACCGGCGGCGTTCCGTTCCCGCCGCGCACGCCGGAGGAGATGCTGGCCTGCCCGCGCGCCCACCCGTATGCCTTTCGCTGGATGGCCATCCCATACACGGTATGCCCGGCGTAAAAGAACGTTCGGCGGTGCGCTGATCGCCCCGGCGGAACAGGTGCTGCCCGGCCTGCGCGAGCACCTCGTCTTCAGAGAGGTGGCCAGCCCGGCCACGTTCGCCCGCTATGCCTGGACGACGGGCGGCGCCATCTGTGGCCCCGCCGCCGGTCAGTGGCAGCCGACGGCCAAAAGCCCCGTGGAGCGGCTCTACCTGG